>NZ_JBHXQO010000068.1:0-29456 GCF_042717135.1 Streptomyces sp. NPDC058620 | reverse complement strand
GGTTAACCGGCGACCACCGACTGTGAGCAGGGGAGTTGGTCACGGACGGAGGACCCGGAGCGCTCGGACTGTGACGCTTTCGCGCCGTTGCTCGACCTGGCACGTAATCCGTAAAACGTCTGGATAGTCGTGTTCCGCTGAAGATCACGATTCACCATACTTTTCCGGGGGCATCGACCTTGCCCGAGTCCGTCCTCCTCGTTACGCCACCTGGAGCGCCGTGTGCCCGATGCTCGAAGCGCCGTCACCCTCCGCCGGACCGGCAGTTGACGGGTACCCCGCGCGGCCGAGTGTCCGGGCCGGGGAAACGCTGCGGCTGCATGTGTCGACCCGAGCGCCCGCGTTCCGGGCGGACTTCTTCCGCTGTGGTGCCCGGCCCCGTCACATGGGCAGCACGCAGGGGGCGGGACGGTACGTCCCGCCCGGCCGGCACGACGAGGACTGGCGCTGGCCGGGTTACGATTTCGCGGTTCCGGAGAACTGGCCCTCGGGGGTGTACATCGCGGCTCTGAGCCCCGGCCCCACCGCCGTGCCCCATCCGGAACCGCAACGTGCCGAACTCCTGGACGCCCGCCACTCCAGGCTGCTGTTCGTGGTGACGGCCCGCGAGCCCGGCCGAGGGGCTCACATCCTGTACAAGGTGCCGGTCTTCACCTACCACGCCTACAACCGCAGTGGCGGAGGAAGTCTCTACGGAGCCACCCACTACAGCCATGACGAACCGCGCACCGGTACGGCCACCGTCACTCTGAGGCGTCCAGGCGGGGGAATCGGAGGCCCGGTGAAGGGCTTTCCCGACGCGCACGACCCGCGAACGCCCCGTCAGACCTTCGCCCACTGGGACGCCCCCTTCATCTCCTGGCTGGAGTCCTCCGGGCGGACCGTCGAGTACTGCACCGACCTCGACCTCCACGGAACGCCAGGCTTCATCGACGGATACCGGCTGCTGCTCTCCGCCGGTCACGACGAGTACTGGAGCGCGCGCACCCGACGCCACGTCACCGCCTTCCGCGACCGGGGCGGGAACATCGCCGTCTTCGGAGCGAACACCTGCTGGTGGCGGGTGGAAGTGACCGATGACGACACGACCGTGCGGTGCACCAAGTACCCCCCTGGTGCCCCCACAGGAGCCGATGCCGATGCGCTGCGGGGCTCCGGCGGACATTGGTGGGAAGTGGACCCGGAGAACTCTCTGACCGGCGTCAGCTACCGCAACGGCGGAGGCCACTGGGAAGGGCTCCGCGAGTCCACGGGATACACCGTCCAGCACACCGATCACAGAATCTTCGAAGGCACCGGACTGCGCGAAGGAGACCGTCTTGGTGCCGCACACGCCCTTGTGGGCTACGAGTGCGATGGAGCCGCTCACCGGCGCGACGCCGACGGACGGGCGGTCGCGACCGGCGCCGACGGTACGCCTGCCGGCTTCACGATTCTGGGTGTCGCCGACCTGCCACCCGCCGACGGATGGCATACGGCCGCCCGAGAGGACCCCGCTCCGGAACGCTCTGCGACCTTCGGCCTGTACACGCTGGGTGGCACCGTCTTCAACGGCGCCACCGTCGACTGGGCACGACTTCTGGCCCTGGACCCGGCGGTGGAGACCATCACCGGCAATGTGATCAACCTGCTGTCCTGACACGTGAGTTACCCGAATTCGAGGAGACGGGTCAGGACTTCGACGCTGTCCTTCACCGCTCCGATCGCCGGCCGAGGCCGGCTGCGGCGGGCTCCGGGCGTTCGACGCCACAGACGATTCGAGCACATCGACAAGGGCGGAGGTTCCGCCGGTTGGAGAACGAATGCCGGACACAGCATGGCTCGGCTCCCTGAGAGTTCTGGGCGGACACCTCACGGATACGGATGGTGACGTCATATGAACCCCTCCACCCTCAGAAGCCCTGCCCCGCCCACTGCGCGCAACCGGGTGGTGGTTGTCGGGCAGGGCTATGTAGGGCTCTCCCTGGCAGTTCAGGCAGCGGAGGCCGGCCACGGCGTAGTCGGCTTCGACGTCGACGAGCAGCGGGTCGCTCAACTCGTCATCGGTACGTCGTACGTCGAGGACATCCCCTCGCCACGGCTTCGCACCCAGCTCGCCGCAGGCGCCTACCGGGCAAGCAGCGACCCGGTCGACTGCGCCGCCTTCGACATAGCGGTGATCACGGTTCCCACTCCGCTGCGTGAGGGGCGGCCCGACCTCTCACACGTCGTAGGGGCGGCGAGGATGCTCGGCGGGTTTCTCCGGCCGGGAGCAACCGTCGTGCTCGAGTCGACCACCTACCCGGGGACGACGGAGGAACTGGTGGGACCGATCCTGGAGACCGCCTCCGGTCTGGTAGCGGGCCGGGACTTCCACCTGGGATACAGCCCCGAGAGAATCGACCCCGGAAATCCCCGATGGAACCTGGAGAACACTCCCAAGGTGGTGTCCGGGATCAATCCGGTCTCGTTGAAGCAGATCCACGAGTTCTACGGCTCGATCGTCGACACGGTCGTGCCGGTCACGAGTTGCGGCACCGCCGAGCTGACCAAGCTGCTGGAGAACACCTTCCGGCACGTCAACATCGCCCTCGTCAACGAACTCGCGATGTTCGCCCATGAACTGGGCATCGACGTGTGGGAGGCGATCGACGCCGCCGCGACGAAACCCTTCGGCTATCTGCGCTTCGTCCCGGGGCCGGGAGTGGGCGGGCACTGCCTGCCCATCGATCCCTCCTACCTCTCCTGGTGGGCAGAAAGGACTTCCGGTCGTGCGTTCAGGTTCGTGGAACTGGCAAACGACATCAACAGCCATATGCCCGACTACGTGGTGCGGCGCCTCATCCAGGGGCTCAACCTGCGGGAGAAGCCGGTCAAGGGCTCCCGGGTCCTGCTTCTCGGACTCGCGTACAAGCCCAACACCAGCGACGCGCGTGAGACTCCGGCAGCGCAGGTGGCCCAGTCGCTCCTCGCCATGGGAGCCGACGTGTGCGCCGCGGACCCGCACCTCCATCACGCGGTGCCCACACAGGCGGACGCGCTGCACGCCGTTCGGCGAGTGACCGCCGACGCGGAGGAGCTGGCGGGCGCGGACGCGGTGGTACTCCTCACGGACCACGACGCGTTCGACTACGACGCCATCGCCGCCCATTCGGCGTGGGTGCTGGACTGCCGCAGGCGACTCAGCGGCGCGAACATCGACGTCCTCTGACCCGAAGGATCCAGTATGAAGATCACCATCACCGGCGGCGCCGGATTCATCGGCGGCAATCTCGTACGGCATCTGTCTCGGATACCGGAGTTCACCGAGATCCGTGTCGTGGACGACCTCTCCACAGGGTTCGAGGAGAACCTCTCCGGACTACCCGTACGTTTCTTCGAGGGGAGCGTCCTCGACTCCGGGCTGCTCGATCTCGCGTTCGACGGCGTCGACACGATCGTGCACCTGGCCGCCCTGCCGTCCGTTTCCCGGTCGGTGAAGGACCCTGTCGCCAGCCATCACGCCAACGCGACGGGCACTCTGTCCGTTCTGGAAGCCGCGCGACGTGCCGGCGGCACCCGGGTGATCGCGGCTTCCTCGTCGTCCGTCTACGGTGCGAACCCCCACATCCCCAAACACGAAGAACTGCGACCCGTCCCCATGAGCCCGTACGCCGTCAGCAAGCTCGCGGGCGAGGCGTATCTGGCGGCCTACCACCACTGCTACGGGCTACCGGTCCTGTCCTTCCGGTTCTTCAACGTATTCGGCCCCTTACAACCGGCCGGGCACTCCTACGCGGCCGTCATACCGGCGTGGATCACCGCGGCGGCCGCCGGCCGGCCCCTCGTGGTGCACGGAGACGGCAGCCAGACCCGCGACTTCACCTACGTCGGAACCGTCTGCCAAGTACTCGCACAGGCCGCGCTCCGAAAGGTGTCCACCCCCGACCCGGTAAACCTCGCCTACGGCGGGCGAACCTCGCTCATGAGCCTGATCGCGGAACTCGAGCTGACGTTGGGGACCGAACTGCGCACCGAACACCAGCCGAACCGCCCCGGAGACGTCCGGCATTCCCAGGCGGACGACACTCGGCTCCGTAACCTTTTCCCCGAGATCGAGCCCACCTCGCTGCGCAACGGCTTGAAGAGGACCGTCCGGTGGTTTCTCACTCAAGACGGTTAAGACCATGTCCTATTTGGTGAGTCGGGCGAGTCGTTTGTAGCAGCAGAGGGCTGCGGCGAGGCCGAGGAAGGCCAGGTAGTTGCGGGGTTGGTACTCGTATCGGTGGTTGAGTCGGCGGTGGGCCTCGACGTGCTGGCGGCGGCTTGCCGCGTGGAACGAGGCCGGCGTCTGGGACAGGCTCCACGTCGTGCTGCTGGCCAGGCTGCGCGTGCGGCGAACCAGCTCGACTGGTCGCGGGCGGTGATTGACTCCTCCCATGTCCGGGCTGCTCGGCGGGGCCCAAAATCGGTCCCAGCCCGGTCGATCGCGCACGGCGGCGAACAGACCTGGACTCCCAGTGCCCCTCTGCAGCGCCGCGGTGTCGATAGCGTCGAACTCGGCGTCACCATCGAGACCACTGCCCTTCCGGCGATCCCGCAGCAGCGCACCCCGCAGGATCGAATGCGCCCCCAGCTGGCCTCCTCGAGCCTCGTGCCGAGACAACCGATCGCCGACTGGAGCGACTCCGGCCGTTACCTTCCCGAACCGCAGCCGTGCCGGCACTGCGGGAAACCTGCCAGCCTCCTCGACGACGATGCGAAGCCGTCCCACAAGGTCTGCGCCGAGGAACGCGGCATCGGGTCGTGGAGCGGATGAGGGATCCGGACGTGTTCGCGATTGTCCGAGTCGTTCCCGGCTGGGCATCCAGCTCGTATAGCCAAGGCCGCCATGCGGCGGTCTGCTACACGGCATCGGAGTGTGTGTGTTGGTGGCGGCCAGGCGTTCCGCTGGGCCGCAGCGCCGCCTCAAGGCTCGCCGACCGGCTCCTCGCGTGTCACCGGGCGAGGGCACGGCCCACCGGAGAGGGCGTCGCTGTCGCTTTGTTTCGCACACTTGTTGTCGTCAGTGGGCGTCGGTTGTCGAATGGTCCTGGCTGACGATCGGGTTTGTGCACAGGGGCCCGTGTGAGGTGAGGGGCGAGAGGATGGGCCCGTGCTGTCCCGGGCCCGGGTCTGACTCATGACACGCCTGACCGAAGCGTCTGAATCACACGGTGTCGGCTGTTGGCCGGGGATGGTGCGTTGTCGGTTCCGGGCTGGTGGGGCGTGTCCCGATAGGGGCCTGCCGATCGTTTTGGCCTACTCACGATTCTGACCGCTCGACGCGGTCCGGTACCGGCAGCGCGATACTCATGGGACGGAAGGGGATCGGGCATGTTCAGAACGGCGTCTGCTCCGCGGGCCCGCCGACGTGCTGCAGGCCGCACGGCTATCCGGAACGGCTGGGCAGTGAAGCGTGGTTCGCCGCCCTGTGCGGGGAGTCCCGCCGGGCGTTCTGCGCCCGGACTATTACCAGGGCCGGATCAAGGAGGGCAAAACCCGGCGCGAAATCCTTCGTTGCCTCAAACGCCATGTTGCCCGGGAAGTCTTTTACCTGGTCAAACAGGAATCGCCAGGACCCCGCTCATAGGGGCTGTCGTGACAGATGAGAGGGTCGGACGGGTGAGCGAGACACCCCCGAACACCCTGAAATACCGCTTTGACGGGCCAGAAGACGCCCCGGTCCTGGTCGTAGGCCCGTCGCTGGGTACCACATGGCACAGGTTGTAGAAACCGTCTTCTGGCGTCCACGCAGTCCGAAACGGTGGTGTTTGCGTGGAGAGGGAACGCTGTGATCCCGGTGCGTCGACGGTGTTGGTGACAGGCGCGTGACAGGACGTCTGTGACAGCATCGGTGATAGGGCGAGAGAGCCGCCGAGGGGCCAGGCGGGGCCTCTCCCGAAGTCATGAGGCGAAGCCCCAATGGAGCGCTCTGGTTGGGCTTCGCCGTAAGTTCGACTGTGCTTGCACGCCTGACGCGTTCGGCTTTTCACGCAGTTCGTGGCCGTGCGATGCTCGTGGGAGCGCCGGATTTGCGATCGCGGCTACAGGCAACGTCGTAAGTGTGAGACGACGTTGCCGCGGGGAGGCACGGCGGGGCTGGCACCAGGAGGGTTTCGTGTCAGGGGCCGTAGGGGTTCCAGTGCCCGAGGAACGGCTTCAGGTCGTCGTTCGGGGATGAGGGGCATCCGGAGTGGCGTGTTCAGCGGGTCGAGGCGCTCGGCGGTGGTGTCTGCCCAGATGATCCATGCCTCGGCTTCGGTTCTGGTTTGGCCTGAGTGGTTGTTGTCTTTCCGGGCTTGATGGCTCTGTTTCCGCTGTTCAGGAATAGGGTCGGCGGGCCTGTGACAGTGGTGACGTGACGTGACGTGACGTGACGTGACGTGACGTGACGTGACGTGATGTGATGTGACGTGTCGTTGCTCGGGTGGAGGTCCTGGATGCCGTCGGTCGTGGGGATGCTGGAACTGCGTGAGCTCACTGCTCGCCGTCGGGTGGACGACCTGCGGGAGGAGGCCGACCGCATCCAGGCGGAGCTGGACGTGGCCGAGCGTGAGTGGAACGAGTGGGTCATCGCTCGCTCTCGCGTCGGTGAGGTGCTGGCCCCCGGCGGCGATGCCGTGGTTGGCCCCGCCGCATCCGCGGGTCTGCCGGCTTCCAGTGGGCAACCGGTGCGATCCGGGCCGGCGGGAGCGGCGAAGCCGAAGTCGGTGGTGCCGATGTGGCGGGCGGGACTGGCCTGGTCGGCCCTGTCGGCGGATTACCAGCGCATTCTGCAAGCTCTCGCGGACCGGAACCGGCTCAGTCATGGCCCATTGACGTGCCAGGAGATGGCAGCCTGCTTCGGCCTGGACCCGGTGCCGGGGAAGGTGGAAGCCTTGCGGTCGAAGGCGAAGCGACTGGTAGCCCGGGGTTGGTTGGTCGAGTCGGCGCCTGGTCGGTTCACGCTCGCGAAGAACGTGACCGGGCGAGGCGGCGGGTCATGAGCGTCGTCATCGACCAGTAGATCATCGCTTCCGCGCTGCTGGTGGAGCGCTCGAAGTCGCGTACCAGTCGGCGGCTTTGCATCAGGTGGGCGAAGAACCGTTCCACGATCCACCGCTTCGGCAGCACGACGAAGCCGCGCATTGCGTCGCTGCGCTTGACGATGGCCAGGACCACGGCGAGTACAGCGAGGCTGTACTCGACGAGCTTTCCGGTGTAGCCGCCGTCGGCCCTGACCAGAGCGAGGAGGTGGTGCGCGGCGGCGACCTCGGCGAGCAGCACCTGGGCGGCGGCACGGTCGCCGACATCCGCGGCGGTGACCATCACAGCGAGCAGCAGGCCGAGCGTGTCGACCACGACGTGCCGCTTGCGGCCGTTGATCAGCTTACCGCCGTCGAAGCCCAGGCCGTCGGATCCGACCACGGCGTCCGCCTTGACCGACTGGGAGTCGATCACGCCGGCGCTCGGCTCCGGATCCCGCCCGGCCTGCTCACGGACCTGGCGGCGGAGGCGGTCGTGGAACTCGCGGACCAGGCCGTGGTCGCGCCAACGTCGGAAGAACGCGTAGACCCGGTCCCACGGCGGGAAATCGACCGGCATGGCCCGCCACTTCGTGCCGTTGTCGACCAGGTAGCGGATCGCGTCCAGTAGCGCTCGGTGACAGTACGCCTCCGGCTGGCCGCCTCGGCCCTGAAGCCAGCGCGGCACAGGCAGCAGCGGCCGGACCGCCACCCACTCGGCGTCGGTCATGTCGGAGGGGTAGCGTCGCACACGTGACCCGTGGTCGGCCGCGTTCCCGTACGCGTGCGCGAGGCAATCACACCGTCGGGCACCCGAGTTGGACGGGTTTGAGGGCGACACGGAAGACTGCGGCACAGGGCCTCCTGTTGCACGCGGACTTCGACACCAGCGAGCTGTTCAGGGGGCCCTGTCTCCATGCGCGCACGGGCCGCAGATCCCCCAACCGGGCGACAAGCGCAGCGTCATGCGTTGCCGTGATCGGCAGCGGACTTCTCGCTATCGGGCCTGGTTGCAGGCAGCTTCGGCGTCTGCGAGCCAGCCGAGGAACCAGCTGGCGAAGCCCAGAGGAGAGCCGTCGGCGTCGCGCATCGGCTGAAGATCCGTGCCATTGATGCGATCGTCACGCCACATTCGGCCTCGCTCTGGCCCGGTAACGACCAGCCAGACCACCATCCCGCAGCCCTCATCGCACAGGCAAAGCGCCCCGGCCGTGCGGCGCGGATCGTACTGAACCTCTCCCAGACGCTCCTCCCACTCCTCAACGGCCGCGGCGAGATCGGCGAGGTCGTCGAACTCCTCCTCCACCGGCCGCTCAGCGAGGATCTCCACCGTCGCCGCTGGATCCGTCCCTCCCGGGAACAGCTCAGCGAACATGCCCGGCTCGACTTCCTCAATGAGCTCTCCGCCCCAGTGCCAGCCTGCGGAACCCTCACGCCGCATGACCGGGAGAATGCCGTAAGCCGGCCCGGCCCCTCCCGCTCCGACATGCAATAGGAACGAGCGATAGTCTTCGGGCAGGTCAACGTCCAGCCATGCCTCGAGGTCCGCCACCTCGGCAGCGGTCAGAGCCGCATCGAGGACAAAGCCGTGCGCCCTCGCCCCGAACACCTTGTCGCCACCTGGCGCTGCGGCCAGAGCCAGAACCCGATCGCGCACCCCGGTCCAGTCGGTCATGGCGTCCGACCCTACCGGCGACCCAGGCGCTCAGCCTGCCTGGGGTGGCAACACCGACGATGAACGGAAGCGCCGCCGTCGAACTGGCGACCGTCAAGATCGGTAGAACAACAGCCACTGAGGGCATGGTCTCGACTCGTGTGCGGGCAGCGGTCACGTACTCGGCCAGTCGGGTCGCGTGGCGCCATGCCGCTTCCTGCGCCTCGAAGTGCCTGACGCAGTACGCCTCGGCGTACTGGACGCGGGCCTTCTCCATGGCGGCTTGCCAGCGGAAGCGCTTCTGGCGTGCTGCCTCGAGTTCCTCCTGGCGTCGGCGTTCGGCGGCTTCGCCGCGGAGTGTGACTTCTTGGGCGATCTCCGCAAGCTGCTCTTCGAGGGGGTGGTCGGGGATGTCGGCCCATTCGTTCGCTCGGTGTGGCTGGCCGCCGCTGAGGGCCAAACGGAGGCGTTCGGACGGGGTGTAGTCGAAACGAGGGATCGTGATCCAGGAGTGCTTCCGGGCCTCGGCGAGTTCCTTCTCGGTCGCGACATGCTCGGTCCGGTCCTGCTCCTGGAGAACGACGAACCCCACCGTGAGCCCTTGCGCGGTGATGGTGAAGTGGGGAGAGCTGGGGAGAGAAGTTCACGTGTACGCCGACACCGATCAGTACAGCGTGCCGGAACCCGTCGGCCTGTGCCGCGTAGCGTCTGGCCAGCGGCGCCAGCAGTGCCAGACAGATCACCCACTGCAGCGGCCAGCGGCAACGCCGCAGCAGGGTCCATACGCGTGTGCCGGGCCTGCGACGGGCGAGGGTGCGCAGGACGTGGTCCGCGCACCACCCCAGTGCGAAGGTGACGGCCACCACGGCGACGGACAGACCCAGCTGCCTGGCCACGCTCACCATGCCCCTCCCGGAGAGCTCACGGGCCGCCTGCGGCGTGCCGGGCCACCCGCAGACTCGGAGGTCTCTGCTGCCCACTGCTGCCGGGGAAGTGCCCGCCCACCGGTGAACCGTCCGCAGGCAGCTTCCTCACAGCCGCCCTGACACGGGGCACTCCTGTCGCCTCTCCGGCGCACCTGCCTGTCCGGGCGGCCACCGGAGCGAGGTTCACCGAGCATCGCTGTGATGCCACCTGGCCGTTGCATGCGTTCACCCCTGACTGCGCAATCCGGAGGCGCAGCCGTGGCCTCCGTCGTTCCGCCGTACCCGGCCCTCCGGCGACGACGGTGTCCCCACGGCCCAACACCAGCCGACCGGGCGGTCGGGGACGTAGCAAGCAGCACCCCGGCATTACCGCCCCACCGCCGAGAGCGGGCTTCCCTGCGACAGAGCGGCCCGCGCTTGCCGCAGGGTGGCTCCGAGGGCTTCGCCCCCCTCCAGACAGACCCAGGATCCGGTGTGTCGGGTCTTCGGACTGCGGCTTCCCCGTGCGGAGCACGTTCGTCCCGGGGAAGCCGGGTCGCCAGGCGGTGCGGCGGGCCGCCGCTGGGGGGCTGGTTCAGAGTTTCACGGGCGCGCCCGGTCCCATGGGGATGCCGATGAGGTACCAGGCGATGAAGAACAGCAGCCAGCCGATGCCGACGATGAGGGTATAGGGGAGCATCAGCGAGATCACCGTGCCGACGCCTGCTTGTTTCCGGTATTTGTCGCACTGCAGCACGATGAACGGCAGGTAGACCATGAGGGGGGTGATGACGTTGGTGGGGGAGTCGCCCACGCGGTAGGCGGCCAGGACGGTCTGGGGTGCGACGTCGAGGCGGATGAACAGCGGGACGAAGATCGGCGCGAAGATCGCCCACTTGGGGATGATGCCGGGGATGATCAGGTTCAGCAGGTAGGTGACCAGGATGAAGCCGATGAGGAGCCACAGGGCGCCGATGTCCGCGCTCTCCAGCTGGTCGGCCAGTTTCACCGCCGCGACCGTGGCCATGTTGCTGTAATTGAAGTACGCGATGAACTGGGCGATGATCAGCAGGAGGAAGATCAGGCCCCCCAGCCCTGCGAACGTCTTGGTGATGGCCTCCATGGACGCCGCGCTGCCGCGCAAAGTGTTGGCTCCTCTGCCGTAGCACAGGCCCATCACCAAGAACGCGATCATGATGATGACGATGAGGCCGTCCATGAACGGCGCGTCCTCGACCAGGCTCCCGGTGTCGGGATTGCGCAGGGGTGCGGAGGGGATGAACGCCAGCAGCGTCACCGCGACGGCCACCGCGGCCAGCCCCCACCCGGCGAAGCGCAGCCCGCGCGCCTCGGCGGCCTTGTTTAGGCCGTCGTCCTGGGTGCGCGGCTGGTTGGCGGCGGATCCCTGCCAGGGGCCCAGGCGCGGCTCGACGACGCGTTCGGTGATGAAGGTGATGAGCGCGGCCAGGAAGAACGTCGAGGCGATGCCGAAGTAGATGTTCGACGTCAGGTTCAGAGACCTGCCCGGATCGACGAGCTGGATGGAGTTGTTGGTGATCTCGGTGATGATCCCGTCGATCGGGGCGATGATCAGGTTCACCCCGAACGCGGCGCTGACACCCGCGAACGCCGCGGCGATACCGGCCAGCGGATGTCGGCCGACGCTGATGAACGCCACCGCCCCCAGGGGGATCAGCACCAGGTAGCCGGCGTCGGAGGCGACGCTGGAGAGGATGCCCGCGAACACGATGATCGCGGTCAGCGCCCACCGCGGGGCGACGGCGACGAGCTTGCGGATCAGCGCGGCGATCAGGCCCGCCTCCTCCGCGAGACCGACACCGACCATCACCACGAGGATCACGGCGACGACACCGAAGTCGTTGAAGTTGTGCGTGGCGGAGGTGAACAGGAACCGCACCCCGTCGCCGGAGAGCAGGCTCTCGACCTTCGCGGTCTCCGTCACCGTCTCGTAGGTGTGCTCGTACTGCGCCTCGGGCGGCACCTCCATCGAGGGGTACTCGGTGCCGCCCTCGTAGGTCTCGGTGACCGGCACCGGCTCGGGCGCCGCGGTCTCGTAGGTCACCCCCACGTCGAACGCGTTCAGGACCGCGGACAGCACGATCACCACCATGCACAGCAGCAGGAAGATCACTGCCGGGTGCGGGACCTTGTTGCCGATCTTCTCGACCGTGTCGAGCATCTTCTGCGAACGGGTCCTGTCGGTCTTGGTTCCCGCGGCGGGCGTCAGGGGTTCCTCAGGGGCATTGTTGCCTCCACGGGGGCTGCTCATGAGGAGGTCACCTCGCTGACGCCGTGATCGGAGGTCGAGGTGGCGTCCTTGGCGGGGGGTTCGAAGTCGAGCGCGAGACGGGTGAGCAGGCGGGCTCCGAAGCCGGTGCAGCCCTTGTTCCGCCACGAGGAGGCGGTATCGCTCTGGGCGGGGCCGGCGATGTCGATGTGCGCCCAGGGCAGTCCGGCCACGAACTCCTCCAGGAACAGCGAGGCGTGGATCGCCGCGGCGTTCGCCCCGCCCATGTTCGCGATGTCGGCGACGTCGGAGTCCAGATCCGGGCGGTAGCGGCTGGACTGGGGCAGTTGCCACGCCGGCTCGTCGACTTCCCGCGCCGCGTGGAGGACCTGGTCGACCAGCGGCTGGGTGTTGCCGAACACCCCGGCCATCTCCGGGCCCAGGGCCCGCAGGCAGGCCCCGGTCAAGGTGGCGATGTCCACGATCGCATCAGGAGTCTCCTCCGCGGCCAGGGCCAGGGCGTCGGCCATGACCAGCCGCCCTTCCGCGTCGGTGTTGAGGACCTCCACGGTCATGCCGCTGCGCATGGTCAGCACGTCACCGAGCTTGGTCGCCGAACCGGAGGGCATGTTGTCGGTGCACATCAGGTATCCGGTCACCGCCGTCGGGCAGTCCAAGGCCCGCAGGACGGACATCGCTCCCAGGATGGCGCCCGCACCGGACATGTCGTTCTTCATGGTGGCGTGCACGCTGTCCGAGGGCTTGAGGCTGATGCCGCCGGAGTCGTACATGATGCCCTTGCCCACCAGCGCCAGCCGCGGCGCCGAACCAGCCGCCCTGTCCGGCACGTACGTCAGTTTGATCATGCGCGGTTCGTCCGTGCTGCCGGCGTTGACGCCCAGCAGTCCCCCGCACCCCAGCGCCCGCAACTCCTGCGGCCCGAACACCTCTACGCCCAGGCCGCACTGGGCGCCCAGCAGCCGGGCGGTGATGGCCATGGCCTCGGCATTGAACAGACTCGGAGGACTGGTGGCCAGATCCCTCGCCAGGAGCGTGGCACGCGCCAGCTCCGCACCTTTCACAGCTCCCCTCTCGGCGCCCTCCCGGGCCTCTGGTGGCACCACGATCACCAGGGCCTGAAGCGGTGTCGAGCCGGGTTCCCGGCGCAGGGGGTCGAAGCTGTACCGGGCGAGGAGAACTCCCTCCACGAGAGCCTGTACCACCTCCTCCATCCCCAGCGGCACCTCCGGTGCCACCAGAGCCAGCCGGGCATGACCAGCGGCCGCTGCGGCGAAGGAGGCACCGGCGTGCCGCAGGACGTTACAGTCCACCGCGGACGCCGGGCCGATGCCGTAGACCACGAGGGGAGGCCCGTCCTCCCGAGGGACCGTCAGAGCCTGGCGGGCCTTGCCCGTCAGCCCGGCCGCACCCAGAGCGCGCACTGACAGACCGCCCGCCTCTGCCCGCTCGCCCCCTTCGGCGAGAGGCATCCCCAGCGCACCGGCCCCGACTCCGGTCCCATCCGGCTCGCCGACGACGCTCACGTCCGGCCGGGAAATCCACGAAGGGATCGGGTCGAACGCAGTTCTACGGCTCACAGCTTGACTCCTCCAGCCACTGTCCGCCGTGGAATCCCCAGACGGCCTGTTCTCAGTAGGCGAGATGCCAGGGCCACCCACCACACACGACACGGCTGCTTAGGCTGATCGAGTCGCACTGCGAGAGGAAGGCATCCATGCCGCGAACCCGCCGGCGACGCCATCGCATTCCTCGCCTTCAAACGAGGCGTCGCCCGCCTGAAGTCCTGGCGGATCTTCCGCAGAAGCCGCTGCAGCCCGAACCGCATGACGGTCATCGCCACCGCGGTCCTCACCCTGGAGAGGCAACGCTGAAAGGCTGATTGAAACGACGCCCAAGCTCGGAGTTCGAGACACCGGCCGCCTCATCCTCAGTGCTCGCAGGACTCCCTTATTGCGCGCCGCCGTTGGAACCGTGTCCTGTCTGGCCGGGTTCGGCCTCTCGGATACGAGCGTGGGTGCCCTGCGGGGTCACTGGCCAGGCCGTTCCGTGATCCAGCGCGCGGCGAGTAGGCCGGATAGCGCGGTGAGAACGGCAGCGGCGAGGACTGTCGTCTGCAGGCCGAGTGCGTCAGCTAGGACGCCCGCGAGGAGGGCTCCGGCCGCGTAACCGAGGTCGCGCCAGAAGCGGTAGGTACCCAGCGCGTTCGCCCGCGAGGCGGGTTGGGTGTGGTCGGAGACGGAGGCGATGAGCGCCGGGTAGACCATCGCCGTGCCCAGTCCAAGGGCTACGGCGGAGAGAACGCCCGCGAGGAGGGGACGGTCAAGGATCACCAAGGCTGCGAGGAGGCCGCCAGCTTGGACGAGCATGCCCGTGACGATGAGCGGTTTACGACCGATCCGGTCTGCCAGGTGGCCTGCGGGTATCTGTCCGATGCCCCACAGGAGTGGATAGAGCCCCTTGATCAGGCCAATGGCGGCAATGCCGAGTCCGTGGTCGGCGAAGAGTAGTGGGAAGACGCCCCAGGTGAGGCCGTCGTTGAGGTTGTTGACGAAGCCTGCCTGGCTGGCGCCGCGCAAGGAGCGGTTGCGCCACGATGTGCGCGCGAACACTGCCGTGAATGTGAATGACTGGTCCCGTTCCTTTGGGGCCTCTGCGGGCGGCGTCCGGGACAGTTCGAGGGCGACGTGGGCGCCGGTGTCCCGTACAAGAAGTGAGAGGCCGAACCCGGCGGCGACGAAGAGGATGCCGATTGCTTCGGGGGCCGGCCGTAGGCCGTGGGAGGCGGCCAGGTAGCCGGTGAGCAGGGCGGTCGTACCGACGGCGATATATCCGGCGGCCTCGTTGAGTCCAGTGGCCAGACCTCGGCGCGTCGGTCCCACAAGGTCGATCTTCATGTTTACGGTCATCGACCACGTCATGCCCTGGTTGACGCCGAGCAGGACGTTCGCAGCCAGGATCCACCACCAGGACGGGCCCCATGCCAGGGCGAAGGGCACCGGCACACCGACGAGCCACCCGGTCAGGAGGAGCTGCCGCCGCCGGAAGCGGGCCGTGAGGGCGCCTGCCGCGAGGTTGGTGAGGGCTTTGGTGAGGCCGAAGGCGACGATGAAGGAGAAAACGACCAGGTTGCTCGTCAATCCGAAGAGGTCAGTGCCGATGAGAGGGACCGTCGTGCGCTCCAGGCCGACGAGCGCGCCGACACTGGCTGTGACGATCACCAGCAGGGTGAACTGAGCCCAGTTCTCCCGCAGGCCCAGCCTCACTCCCGGTGTGGGCAGGACCGTTCCGGCCCGCTGCTCCATCGCCCCTCCATCCCGCTTAGATCTGACAACCTGCAGGCCAGAATACCCCCACGGGTATTTTTGCTATGTGATCTGCAATACCCCCCGGGGTATTTGACTTCTTGCCGCCGGGCTGTCTACGGTCGAAAGTGTTCGATACCCGGGGGGGTATACGAAGGCGAGGAATCTTCATGCGTGAAGTGGATCTGGCCGTTCTTGCGAGCGAGCTCGCGAACGGCGCGTTCGTGATCGACGTCCGGGAGCCGGAGGAGTACCAGGCAGGCCATGTGCCCGGCGCCCACCTCGTATCGCTGTCCACGCTCGACGCTGCCGTGAGCGCTCTGCCCGAAGGCCGGACCGTCTACGTGATCTGCGCGAGCGGCAACCGCAGCGGCCGGGCCGTCGAGCACCTCGAGGCTCTCGGTGTCGACGCCGCCTCGGTTGCGGGCGGCACCGCCGCCTGGGCCTGGGCTGGTCGACCCATCGACCGCGGCGCTGCGGCCAAGGCCGCATGAGGCCCGAACCCCCGGGCCTCTTCGGAAGGCGCAGCCGCGCCTTCGACCGACTTTCCGCACCCGGCAGGGTGCGCGTCCCCGACGGAGGGTTTGCCGTGTTCTTCGCCCAGTACTACCTCGACTGCCTGTCACAGGCGTCGTACATGATCGCCGACGAGACCACCGGCCAGGCCGTGGTCGTCGACCCGCGCAGAGACATCTCGGAGTACCTGGCCGATGCCCAGGCGCACGGATTCACCGTCGTGGGCGTCATCAACACCCACTTCCACGCCGACTTCGTCGCCGGCCACCTGGAGATGGCCGATCACACCGGTGCGTGGATCGGCTACGGCCACCACGCCGAGACCGAGTACCCCATCCGCAAGCTCACCGACGGCGAACGTGTCTCTCTCGGCGATGTCACCCTGCAGATCATGGAGACTCCGGGGCACACCCCCGAGTCGATCAGCGTCCTTGTGTACGAGTACGCCGACGACGGGGTTCCCTACGGGGTGCTGACCGGCGACGCGCTGTTCATCGGCGACGTCGGCCGTCCCGACCTGCTCGCGTCCGTGGGCGTGACCGCCGACCAACTCGGTGCGATGCTCCACGACAGCGTCCAGAACAAGCTGATGGCACTGCCCGACGCGGTGCGGGTTTTCCCCGCCCACGGCGCCGGCTCCTCGTGCGGCAAGAACCTCTCCACCGAGAAGCAGTCCACCATCGGAGAACAGCGCGCCACCAACTACGCCTGCGCCCCTATGAGCCGTGAGGACTTTGTTGCCCTCGTCACGGCCGGCCAGTCCGCCGCGCCCGGGTACTTCGCCTTCGACGCGGAACTCAACCGCAAGGACCGCCTCCTGTTCGACCCGGCCGCGGCGCCCCGCCCGCTGTCGTTGACCGAGTTCACCGAGCTCCGGCAGGCGGGGGCCGTCGTCGTCGACGCCCGTTCCCCGCAAGAATTCGCCAACGGTCACCTGAGCGGGGCGGTCAACGTACCCGCCGAGGGACGGTTTGCCGAGCAGGCGGGCACCGTCCTCGACCCGGCCGACGAGCTGATTGTCATGGCTCCGGAGAACCGGGAGGAGGAGGTTGTCACCCGCCTCGCCCGCATCGGCTTCGACCGTGCGACGGGATACCTCCGCAACCCCGAGGACGCCCTGAAGGAGCTGGCCGATGAGGCCGTTCCCGCGAGCCGCCTGACCGCCGCACAGCTGCGCACCACCCTGCGAGGGGAGAACCCTCCGCTCGTCGTCGACGTACGCACCTGCGGAGAGCGCAGCGCGAACGGCTTCATCGACGGCGCCCTGCACATGGCCCTGAGCGAATTGCCCACGCGCCTGGACGAGATCCCCGCCGACCGGCCCCTGGTCCTGCACTGCGCGGGCGGTCACCGCTCCTCGATCGCCGCCAGCTTCCTGCGCCACCGCGGCTTCGAGGACGTCTCCGACATCCTCGGCGGCTATGCCGCCTGGGCTCTGTCGGCGCACCCCGACAACGCCTGACCAGCCTCCTCCCGGCACGCCCCGGGCAGCGGCATCCCCCGCCCGGGGCCACCACCCCTACTCCTATACCCCCAGGGGTATAGGACTCTTCGAACGGAGCCTCCCATGACCGAGAAGCCCGACCAGACCTCCTCAATCGTTCCCGCCGTCCTGCACCGCCTCGTAAAGGAGGGACGCGCACCGCGAATCCTCGACGTGCGCACGCCCGGCGAGTTCCGCACGGTCCACATCCCCGGCGCATACAACGTGCCCCTCGACACGCTGCGCGAGCACCGGAACGAACTGCTGGCCCACCTCGACGAGGACGTCGTCCTGGTCTGCCGTTCCGGGGCCCGTGCGGCCCAGGCCGAAAAGGCGCTGGCCGAGGCCGGTCTGCCGAACCTCCGTGTTCTGGGAGGCGGCATCAATGCCTGGGAGGCGGCAGGCGCGCCCACGAACCGCGGCGACGACCGCTGGGAGATGGAGCGTCAGGTGCGTCTCGTCGCCGGTTCGATCGTTCTCGTGACCGGAGTGGTGGGCATCGTCGTTCCCGGCGCACACCTCATCGGAACCGTGGTCGGCGCCGGCCTGACGTACGCGGCTCTGAGTAACTCCTGTGCCATGGGTGTCCTGCTGTCCAAGCTCCCCTACAACCGTGGACCGCGCACCGACATCCACAGTGTGATCGCGGAGCTGCGGGGCACGTCATGACCGCCCTGGTCATCGTGGCATCGCTGTTCGTCGGTGTCAGCCTCGGCATTCTCGGCGGCGGGGGGTCGATCCTGACCGTGCCGATCCTCGTCTACCTGGCCGGACAGGGCACCAAGGAGGCCATCGCCACCTCCCTGTTCGTCGTCGGCGTGACCAGCATTGCCGCGCTGATCCCCCACGCCCGCGCCCACCGGGTGCGATGGAGGACCGGCCTGCTCTTCGGCGCCTTCGGTATGGTCGGCGCCTACGGCGGCGGCCGGGTCGCCGAGTACATCCCCGGCACCGCGCTCCTCGTCGCGTTCGCCCTGATGATGCTCGCCACGGCGGTGGCCATGCTCCGCAAACCGAGCCGGCGCACCGAATCAAAGCCCCGGCACCGTGACCACCCTGTGAAGCGCATCGCAGTAGAGGGTCTGGTCGTCGGCGCCGTCACGGGCCTGGTGGGCTCCGGCGGCGGCTTCCTCGTCGTACCCGCCCTTGCGATCCTCGGCGGACTGCCCATGAGCATCGCGGTCGGCACCTCACTCCTCGTCATCTCCATGAAGTCCTTCGCAGGGCTGGCCGGGCACCTCTCGGGCGTACAGATCGACTGGGGTCTGGCGCTGATCGTGACTGCGGCTGCCATCGTCGGCAGCCTCCTGGGGGCGCGCCTCGCAGGCCGCATCCCTCAGGACACCCTGCGCGCGGTCTTTGGGTGGTTCGTCGTCGTCATGGGCGTCTTCGTCCTCGCCCAGCAACTCGACACCGGGATCTGGACCCACCCCGCCACGTGGGCCGGAATTGGCATCACGTTGCTCGCTGTCGTCGCTGCCCGAATACGGCAGGTAACCCGCGCCGGGCATGAATGCTCAATGGGGATATCTGGGACACATCCGACCGTCAGCACGAGCCATCACGAGACTATCGAGCACAGGTAAATATACCCACCGGGGTATGCTGGGAGCGGCTACTGGAGGAGGACTCCGTGCAGGTGGAAGAAGAGGCCGTACGCCCAGTCCTGAACCGACTCAGGCGGGCCCAGGGGCAGCTGGCCGCTGTCATCGCAATGGTTGAAGCGGGACGTGACTGCAAGGACGTTGTCACCCAGCTCGCCGCGGTATCCCGAGCCCTGGACCGGGCGGGTTTCAAGATCGTGGCCAGCGGGATGCGCCAGTGTCTCGCAGAGAGCGCCGATGGCGCCCCGCCCATGTCGGAAGAAGAGTTGGAGAAGCTCTTCCTCGCCCTGGCCTGACGGCCATGTGGCCGATATGCCAGGGCGTTGGCCAGGCGGCACCTGAGTGGACACTGCCTGTCGATGTCCCGGGCGGTCAAGCAGCGAGAAGATGCGCTGGCTCGACGACAGAGCAACCGCCTCAGCGCGAAGGCGGTCGACGCCCTGTTCGTCACCGCTCCGCACCCGGCGACAGGAAAACTCGTCCGGCCGTCCTGGTGGAACTCAACGAAGCAGACATGGAGTCACCCTGTGGGCGCGCCCATCACGCCCCGGTATCGCTATCGGCACACCCTCGTCCCTCCCGCGCGCTGTGCGGAGGCGCTGCGGGCAGCTCTCGCCTCAGTCCGCCGTCAGCCGTCGCCCCAGGAGGTCCAGTCCGTGCCGGAGCCGGCGGAAGTAGGTGGCCCGGCTCATGTGGAGCCTGCGTGCCAGCTGCTGATGGGTCTGCGGGCGCCCGAGGTAGTAGTGCAGCAGGATCCAGCCGGCCTCGGCGTCCTCGGGTACGACGCTGTCCGCCAGCACGCGCACCCCGTCCCTCAGCGCCTCCCGCAGGTCCTCGGCCGTCGCCGTGCGCGGGGGGCGCAACAGAGGGCTGTGCGCCAGCCAGTCGGCGTCGGTGATGTGGGCGAGGGCCTGCCCCACATCAGGGCCGGTGGGATGCAGGGGGCCGCCGGGCCCCGGTCCGAGGGCGAGCCGTCCCACCCAGTCGGTGATCGCGTCGAGGCCGAAGTCCTGGCTGTAGATCTCGGGTTTCCGGCCGCACCGGTAGACGTCGTCGGTGGTGGTGCCGTGCTGCTGGAAGCGCAGGCCGGTCAGGAGCTGCTGGTAGTGCGGGTTCGGCGTGGAGACGGTCAGCAGCAGGCTGTTGGCCATGACGTGGTGCAGCAGGTCGCGCAACAGCCGCGCGTGCAGGCCACGCTCCGGGCAGTACGCGGCTCCGAGGACCAGGGACTGCGTCCGCCGCCCGCCCATCAGCCGGTCGGTGTGCTGCTGGAGGAGGGGCTCCATGCTGCCGACGGTACGGTCGGCGACGCGGACCAGGCCCATGACGCCCACGGCCCGGCCGTCGCCGTTCCGGGCCAGCCGGAAGCCGGCTGGGTCGTCGTGCAGCCACTGCTCCACCAGGCGTTCCGTGCGCCGGGTGTCCATGCCCCCTTGCCGTGCCCACTGGTGCATAAGCCCGCCGATGTCATCGGCGTCGCCCGGGACCGCGGTCTGGATCGCGCCGTCGGTCGCGCTCGCCGGGAACAGCGTCTCGCGGATGACGGTGTCGTCGCTGAGGGCCATGGTTCCCTCGGCGAGACGGCTCCGGCGGGCGACGGTCGTCTCCGCCGCCAGTTGCCGTCTCCGGTGGGTGAGCGCGCGGGACCGTGAACCGCTGTGGGCCGTGGGCCGCCGCCACCGGTGGGCCTGTTCGATCACGCCGCGGAACGGTTCGAGGACGGAGAGCCCGAGTTCCGTACGGGTCACGAGACTCAGTCTGCCGAGGGTGTCGAAGAGCTCCTGGCCCGCTCCGAGGAGTTCCCGGTCCCCGCCCCACATGGTGGCGAGCTTCTCCAGGGCGTGCTGCCACCGGTGGGCGGGCTGCTCGCGGGAGAGCCGCTCGGTGATCTCCTGGGCGACCTGGTCGGCGACGGCTCCGGGGGCGTCCGGCGCGGCGCCCGCGTGCAGGGCCCGGCAGGCCGCGCCGGCGATCAGCGGGTTGCCCCCGGCCAGGCGGACGGCCAGGTCCCGTGCCGCCGGGTCGGTCAGTTGCGCGTCGGCCGCCAGCCGTGCGATCCGGTCGTCGGGCCACGGGGCGGCCTCGATGACCGTGGCTCCCGAGAGGGTCCATCCGGGCTGGGCCAGCAAGGACCGCCGGCTCACCAGGAGCAGGGGCCCGGGGTACGCGTCGCGCGCGAGCCGCACGTGCTCCAGCACCGCGAGGGCCTCCGGGCCGTCGGCGCTGTCCAGGACCAGCGGCCGGTCGGTGTGTTCGCCGAGCGCCGCCCGTACGGAGTCCGGGGCGTCGCCGCGGGACAGGTCCAGCACACGCGCCGACGGCAGTCGTGACACGAGCCAGGACTTGCCGCTGCCGAGCGGCCCCGTCAGGTTGACCAGCCGGTGGCTCCGCACCGCATCCCGCAGGACGTCGGGCGTCGCCCGCGCCGGAACACCGGCCGTCGTCGCCTCGGCCGTGAGGCCCCCCGCCACGTTCCCCGCAGGCCCGTCATCGATCACGGCGAACACCCTATTGACCGGGCGCCGCCGCGAGAAGGCTGTGAACCGGATGGGCTTCTGAGACCCCTGTGAGACTGCTGTGGGACCCCGCCGCGTGGGGGCCCGGCTAGCGTCGGTCCGTGATCGCACCAGGCGACAGGACTGAGCACCCGGGGGGCCACGTGAACACCCACAGCATGTCCGTACTCGGCCTTACCAGCACCGAGGAGGACATCTACCGGCACTTCCTGCGGAACCCCGGAACACCTGAGCACGAGGCCCACGGGGTGTTCCCGCCCGACCGGGAGAGCGGCGTAAGGGCCATCGCGCGGCTGCGGGAGCTCTGGCTGCTGCACGGTGACGACCAGAGCACCTGGGCCATGGATCCCCTCGTCGCCGTGCCCCGGCTGGCCGGGGAACAGCTGGACACGGCGCACCGGACGATGCGTCAACTCGTCGACGTACGACCGATCCTGGGTTCGCTGCGGAGCGACGGACCGGCGTCTGGGACCGGCTTTCCCGGGGAGGGAGCCGCCCTGTGCCGGCTGGAGGACCTGCGGCAGGTGCGGGCCCGGGTGTCCCAACTGGCGTTCGGCGCAAGGTCGGAGGTACTTGCGACCGAACCCTACGACGCCCTGTCGCCGGAGAACGCCGCCTATGCCCAGCACCTCGACCTGGGCCGGCTGAGCAAGGGGGTGCGGGTCCGGGTCCTCGTGCGCGGGACGGCACTCGCGGACCCCGGGACCCTGGACCGTCTGCGGCACCTGCACCTCGGCGGGGCGGCCGTCCGGGTCGCGGACGAACTGTCCGAGCTGATCCTCGTCTACGACCGGCACGCGGCCCTGGTGCCCATCGACGCCCGCGACACCGGGCGCGGCGCCCTGTACACCGAGGAGAGCGGACTGGTGAGCAGCCTGGTCGGCCTCTTCGAGCGGCTGTGGGCCGCCGCGACCGACTTCGCCGGCCTGGTGGCGGCCGACACGGGGCAGGTCGCCCGGCTCACCGACACCCAGCGTCTGGTGCTGACCGTCATGTGCGCCGCGAGCAAGGACGAGACGGGCGCCCGGGAGGCCCGGATGTCCCTGCGCACCTACCGGCGGCACATCTCCGATGTGCTGCGCCTGCTGGGCGCCTGCAACCGGGCGCAGGCGGCGTTGCTCGCGCGTGAGCGCGGCTGGGTGTGAGCCTGCCGGCCCGGGCCGGGTGAACGTCCTGCCCGGCCCGCCGCAGGACCCGGCCTGCCGGACGGCGGTCGCCGTGCGAGACCGTATCCCCGGCCCGGCCCCCGGTGACCGCCGTACGACCGTGCCCGCCGCGCAACGGCTCCGCCGGGCGTCCTCACCCCGCCGATGCTCTGCCCCGGTCGTCGCCGCCCGTCCTGGCGCCGGGCCCTCCCAGCGCCGGCAGCGTCAGGCCGAACTCCCGGCGCAGGGCGCTCCGGGCGGCCAGCAGGCCGCACATCCCGTGCACGCCGGGGCCCGGCGGTGTGGCGGCCGAGCACAGATAGACGCCGGGCAGCGGGGTGCGGTACGGGTCCCACCGGGCGACGGGCCGGAACACGGACTGCCGCAGGCCGAGGGCGCCCGTCGCGATGTCCCCGCCGACGTAGTTGGGGTTGTAGCGGGCCAGGTCCGCCCCGGACACGCCGCGTTCGGCGACCACGGTGTCGGTGAAGCCCGGGGCGTACCGCTCGATCGCCGCCCGGACGAGCGGCAGCGGGTCGTGGGCGGAGCCGTGCGGGAGGTGCGCGTACGCCGACACCGGGCGGCGCCCGGCAAGGGCCCGTCCCGGGTCGGCGACCGCCGGATCCACCACCAGCACGAAGGGTCGTTCGCCCGCCGTGCCGCGGGCGTTGGCCGTCTCCTGGCGGAAGACCTCCGCCGCCGTGCCGCCGAGGTGGACGGTCACCGCCCGGCCGACGCCGGGGGCGGACCAGGGGATCGGCTCCGAGACGAGGAAGTCGGCCTTGCCGGCGGCCGGACCGTACCGGTAGCGGCGCAGCGCGCGGGCGTAGCCCGGGGGAAGCCGGTCACCCGCGAGGGCGGCCAGGGCGGTGGGCGAGGTGTCCAGGAGCACCGTGCGGACACCGTCCAGCTCCCGCAGGTCGGTGATCTCCCGCCCGGTGTGCAGGACGCCGCCGTGCGCCTGGATGTCGGCGGCCAGGGCGCCGGCGATGCTCCGGCTGCCGCCGCGCGGTACCGGCCAGCCGGGACCGTGGGCGAGTTGGGCCAGCAGCAGCCCGACGGCGGCGCCGGGCAGCGACGGCAGCGGGCCGGTCAGGTGTGCGGCGGCGCCGGCCAGCAGCGCCCGTGCCTCCTCGCCGCGGAAGGAGAGCGGGCCGAGGCGGGTCCCATGGAGCAGGACCCGGCTCAGCAGGGCCGGGGCGGCCCGGAGTCCGGGCGGCCGTCGCAGGTCGGACAGGAGCAGCCTGGCCAGGTCCTCCCCGTGCGCCAGGAGGGGTTCCATCAGCCGGCGCCAGCGCGTTCCGTCCGGGCCGAGCCCGGCACAGGTCGCGTCGAGGTCGTGCCAGGCCAGAGCCGCCCGCCCGTCGTCGAGGGGGTGGGCGTAGCTGATCTCCGGGCGGAGCATGTCCACCCGCTCGGCGAGGCCGAACTCCCGGAAGAACGGGGAGGACATGCCCATCGGGTGCACCGCCGAGCAGATGTCGTGGATCACGCCGGAGCCGAACAGGTCGGCTCCGCGCAGTCCGCCTCCGAGGGTGTCGGCGGCCTCGTACACCGCGACACGCAGGCCCGCCCGGGCCAGGGCGACCGCGGCGGTGAGGCCGTTGGGGCCGCTGCCGACGACGGCCGCGTCCGCCTCGCTCACCGTGGGCACCCCCGGCCCCCGGCGTGCCGGAGGCCGGTCCGGGCGTCGCCGGGCGCGGGCTGCCGGTGCCGGGCCCGCGGCGGCACGCGTCCGGCGGGGGCGGGGGTCATCCGGCCACTCCCGCGGTGGGCTGCGCGGACGGTGCGCCGGTGGCCGCCTCTGCCGCCGAGGCGGCGCGGGCGCCGTCCGCGAACTGGGCGGCGGCCAGCCGGCGGTAGAGAGCGTCGTCCCGGATGAGCTCCGGATGCGTGCCTACGGCGCGGACCCGGCCGCCGTCGAGGACCACGATGCGGTCGGCCTCGACCACGGTGGAGATGCGGTGCGCGATGGCGACGACCGCGCAGCGGCGGGCGATGCGTCTCAGGCTGTCGCGCAGGGCCGCCTCCGCCTCGGAGTCGAGGTGCGCGGTGGCCTCGTCGAGGAGGATCACAGCGGGCTTCTGCAGCAGGGCGCGGGCCACGCAGAGCCGCTGCCGCTGGCCGCCGGAGAGGCCGATGCCCTGGTCGCCGAGGTGGGTGTCCAGGCCGTCGGGCAGGGCGGCGACCACGTCGGTGAGTCCGGCGAGTTCGACGGCCTCCTCGATGTCCGCCTCGGTGGCGTCGGGCGCGGCGTAGACGATGTTCTCCCGGAGGGTGCCGCGCATCGCGGCGTTGTCCTGCTGGACGTAGCCGACACGGCCGCGGATCTCGGCGGGTTTCAGGTGCGCGATGTCCTTGCCGTCCAGGACGACGGCTCCCTGTCCGGGCCGGTAGAACCTCTCGATGAGCTGGAAGACGGTGGTCTTGCCCGCGCCGGAGACACCGACCAGGGCGGTGAGTCCTCGTCGGGGGACGGTGAAGGAGACCGCGTCCAGGACGGGCCGGTCGCCGTAGCCGAATCGGACGTCCCGGAACTCGACCGCCGGGTGCCCGTCCGGCGGCGCCGGTGTCGGCGCGGGAGGCTCGGGGGCCTCGCCGAGGCCCGGATCCCCACCGGGACGTGAGGCGGTGCCGGGGCCGGGGGTGTCCTCCTGCGGGATGCCGGCCAGTTCGTCCACGCGTTGCACGGCGGCCCGGCCCTGCTGGTAGGTGCCGATCGAGAGGAACACCAGGACCAGTGGGGAGACGAGGTAGAAGAGGTACATCGTGAAGGCCGTGAAGTCGGCGACGCCCAGGGAGCCGGTCGCCACCCGTGCCATGCCGATGCCCATCACGGCGGCCAGCGAGGCCTGCAGACCGACGTTCAGGACAGGTGAGAACAGCGCGTTCAGGACGGTGACCCGGTTGCCGGACCGGCGGACCTTGTCCGCGAGTGCCGCGAGCCGGTCCTCCTCGCGGCCCTCGGCGTTGGCCGCCTTCACGGTGGGCAGGGCGGCCAGCACCCGCTGCAGGTCCGCGCCGAACTCGCCGGTGTCGGCGCGGTTCACCAGGGCCGCCTTGCGCAGCCCGCGGGCCACCCCGATGGAGGCGACGCTCGCGACACCGAGGCAGCCGACGGTCACCAGCAGCAGCCAGACGTCGATCAGGGCCATCATCACGGTCCCGCCGACCACGATCAGTCCGTTGAGAAGGATCTGCGCGAGGCTCTGGGTGAGCGCGATCTTCATCAGCGCGGTGTCGCCCACCAGCCGGGTGTGCACATCGCCCTGCCGCTGGGTGTTCAGGTGCGCGAGGTCGGCGCGCAGGATCTTGCCCGAGAGCAGGACCCGGGCCTCGCGGACGATGTTCTCGCCGGCCCGTCCGATGAGACAGCCCTGGGTCGCGGAGAGCGCGGCGTCCGCCACGAACAGCACGGCCAGCACGGTGACGAGGGCGGCGACCGGTTCGTGTCGGCCGACCGCCTCGATGAGGTGGGCGACGAGCTTGGGCTGGACCAGGGTGGACGCCACCCCGACGATCCCCAACAGCACCCCGCCGGTCAGAAGCTTGCGCTGGGCGCGGCTCAGGTCGGCGACGAGGCCGCGCGGCGCGGCGGCGGTGGTCATGACCGCTCCGGCCGGACGGCGGCGCGGACGAACCGGCTGATGTGGACGGGGCTCTGGGCGGCGACGAACGGCGCGCCCGACCAGTCGCCGTGGAGACTGACCCGTTCGAGCCCGGCGTCGGTCGCGTAGGCGTCGATGTCCTCCGGTGTGGTGAGCCGGGTGACCTCGGTCCCGATCCGGGTGCCGCCGGGTTCGTGCAGCAGGTGGGAGGTGTGCCAGAGGTTCTGTTCGGCGAGCAGCGTGGAGTAGGTCTGGAGCCCGGTCCCGGGTTCGGGGTAGGGCGCGAAGAAGGAGGTGCGGCTGAGCCCTTCGTGCAGGGTGCGGACGAAGCCCGGGTTGTGGGTCTCCACCACCAGGGTTCCTCCGGGGGCGAGGTGACGGGCCGCCCGGGCGACGGCGGCGCGCTGGCCCGCCGGGTCGAGGACCAGTGACATCGTGCCGCAGACGCAGTAGACGAGTCCGTACCGGTCACCGTCGTCGTAGGTGCGGATGTCGCCGTGCACGGGGGTGACGGCGGCCCCGGAGCCGTCGACGGCGGCGCGGAGCCGTTCGAGCATCTCCGGGGAGGAGTCCACTCCGACGACCTCGCCGGTGAGGCGGGCGAGCGGTACGGCGATACGGCCCGTGCCCACGCCGAGTTCGAGGGCGGGCCCGCCGGGATGCCAGGCGGCCAGCGTCGCGGCCGTACGGTCGGCGGAGCCGTCCTGCGGGAAGAGCCGGTCGTAGAAGCCGGCGAAGACCCTGCCGTAACCGATGTCCGTGATCTCGGGGACGGCGGCGTCCGACGGTGCGGTCGCGGTGCTCATGCCTTCTCGCTTTCTGCCGCCGGAGCGGACGTGGTACGCATCGGCGTGTAGGGGGAGACGAAGATGATCTCGGGCTCTTCGGTGTCGTCGTAGCCGGCGTTGCGGACGAGCGTGAACTGGAAGCCCTTGACGCCGGTGGCGCCCGAACGCTCGATGCCGGCCCGGAAGTGGGCGCACAGGATGCGGTATCCGGGCAGCGCGCGGGCCGTCGCGAATCCCTTGTCGAGGTGGCGCATCACCTCGGCGCCCAGGTCGAAGACCGCCTTCTCGGCCCGGCGGCCGGGGAACCAGACGATCTGGTGGGCCCTGCGCCCGGCGATGACCTCCACAGGGACCCACTCGGAGGTCTCCCCGGACTCGTCGAGGGTGCGGCAGTAGAACTGCAGGTCGTGCTGGGCCGGAGTCGGGGCGAAGAAGCGCCAGTTGGGGAAGAGCGTGGAGAACACGTCGAGCCGGACGAGCCTGCTGAACGACGGCTGGGGATGCTGGGAGCAGAGGGTGCCCACCAGCGCGAGACCGGCGAGCAGCCGGACGGTGCCGTCCGTACCGCCGAAGTGGCGGGCGAGCCCCCGGCGGGCGGGCCCTACGAGAACGGTGGTGTTCACCGGGCCTCCTGTCCGGCCGTGGCGGGGCGCTGTCCGGCGGCTTCACCGGCGATGGTCTCGTCGAGGAAGGCCACGAGACTGCGGGCCGCCTCCCCGGCGAGCCGCGGGTCGGTCAGGATGCCGTCGTGGTCGGCGGTCTCGACGACGACGCTGCGGACGGTCCGGCCGGGCAGGTGCGCGTCGGCGAGGTCCTGGTGCATGAGCAGGTGGTCGGGGTCGCGGTCCACCGTGTGCTGGGCCGACAGCACCAGGGCGTGGGTGTCCAGCCGGGCCAGGGGGCCCTCGAAGGACCGGAAGTCCCTTTCCGCGGCCCGCCATTCACGCAGGGCCGCGGTCCACACCCGGGCGTCGGCGAACTCGGCCATCGCCCTGCTCCGCACGGGGACGGGCAGGTTGCGTACCCAGTCGGGTGTCTGCATGAGGATACCGAGTCCCATCCGCAGGCTGACGGAGGTGGTGCGGATCATCTCCTCGACGTGCCGGGCGTTCTTGCCCTGCTGGCCGGACCGGTCGAGCTGCTCGGGATGGGAGCTGTCCACGTAGACGACGGAGTGCGCCCGCTCGCCGAGCCGGGCCGCCGCCCGGCGGGCGATCTCACCGCCCAGGGAGTGCCCGACCAGGACCACCTGGCGTCCCTCCGGGACGGCGGCCCCGATCAGGTCGAGCAGGTCGTCGACCGATTCGCCCAGGTGGTACGGCGTCCGGGCGTGCCGCCTGCTCGCCCCGTAACCGGCCCGGCCGTAGGCCAGCCACTGGCGTCCGCCGGCGTTGAGGGCCCTGGTGTACCAGCTGAAGTGCGCGGGCAGGGCGCCCAGTCCGTGCACGAGGACGGACACCGGGCCGTCGTCGTGCCCGCCGACCGTGCCGTCGTGGGCCAGTTCGTTGCCGTGCCGGGTGATGACCGTGCCGCCGTACACGTGGTCGGTGGTCCGTAGCCGGCGGTGGAACGCGACCGCGGCGGCGGTGGCCGCGGCGCCTGCCAGGAGCAGGCCCGCGGTCGCCGGCATCCGGTCGTCCCGTCCGGCGGCCGCGGGGTGGCTGCGGGGTGTGCTGGTGTAGGCGACCATCGGGTGCATCGCGGTGAAGGCCGGTATGAACCGGCCCAGCCCCATGACGAAGCCGTTGGCGACGTGGAACACGGCGACGCCGCCGATCATCGGACGGGTCAGCAGACCGCCCTTGAGGTACAGCACCGGAAAGAGACACTCCATGGCCAGCACGCCGTGTGCGAGGGCCCGTGCGGAACGGGGGTGGCGACGGGCCAGCCGCCAGACCCTCTCGTGCCCGTAGGTCCGGGTGCGCATGACGCCGGTCAGGGCGGAGCCGTTGCGCCAGTCCTGGCCGAGCAGCTTGACCCAGCCGGAGACGACGTACGACAGGTTGGACTGGAACGCCACGTACCACATCAGGGCGTCCTGGGCGGCGGGCGAGGGGGCGAGCCGGGCCAGGCCGGTCGCGGTCTGCACCATGGTGGACGCCTGGTCGGAGCCGTCCGTGCCGTAGCGGTGGGTGGGGTAGAGCAGGGCGCCGCTGAGGCCCAGGAAGAGGTTGGCCGCTCCACGCCCGCGGCTGTCGCCCGGCAGCAGGAGAGCGGCGCTCGCGGCCACCCGGGCGGCGTGCAGGACCTGGCTCGTCCGCTCGTCGGCGACGATGTCGAGCAGCTTGCGCAGCGGCCTGCCGTAGTGGGCGTGACCCTGCCGCGCGAGCGCCCAGTCGTTCAGTCCCCCCGGTCGTTTCTGATCCGGCATGGTGAGGTGTTCCAGGCTGGACAGCAGGGAGGTGACCGCCGCCAGCCGCTCGGAGGCGCCGAGGGCCTGGCTGCGGGAGACGGGCAGGGGGCCGGTGAGAGCCGACAGCGCCGCTCGGGCGGTGGGCCCGGAGGCTCTGAGCTTGGCGAGGGAAGAGAGCATGGAAGGAACTCCTGGACGGAAGTCGGGCGGCGGCCGGAAGGCGGCGGCGCCGGCGGGGAGCCGGCGGCGGGGTGTTCGGCGTGCGGACTGCCCGGATACGGAAGCGTTCCGGTGCGGGAGGCCGGTGGC
>NZ_JBHXQO010000067.1:0-30757 GCF_042717135.1 Streptomyces sp. NPDC058620 | reverse complement strand
CCCGTACCTTCCCTCAAAGGGAAGGTACGGGGCCGCTGTGCGAACGGGCCGGTCAGATCCAGTTCAGTTCCCACAGGCGCCAGATGCCGGTGCCGTCCGAGAGGTACTGCGAACCGGACACGTCCGTCTTGCTGACGACGTAGTCCTTCTTCTGCCACAGCGGTACGAGCGGCACGTCCTCGCCGACCAGGGCCTGGAGCTCCTTGAAGTCGGACGAGGTGCGGCTGCGGTCGCTGTACTGGAGCGTCGACGTGATCAGCGCGTCCATCTGCTTGCTGGTGTAGCCGTTGTGGAGGCTGTTCTGGCGGCCGACCAGCGGCTGGCTGAAGGTGTCGGGGTCCGGGTAGTCGGGAAGCCAGCCGACGGTGTACGCGTCGTAGTCGCCCGCCGCGTACCCCTTCTGGAAGTCCTCCCACGCCACGGCCTTCACCGAGACCTTGAACAGGCCGTCCTTCTCCAGCTGGCGGCGCAGCTCCGCGGTCTCCTTCGTGTACGAGGAGTCGGCGCGGTAGGCGAAGTTGATGTGGAGCGGCGTCTCCACGCCGGCTTCCTGCATCAGCCTCTTGGCGCGCTGGGCGTCGGGCTGGGGGTACGCGTCGAAGAACGGGGTGCTGTGCCCGATGTAGCCCTGCGGAATCAGCGAGTACAGCGGCTCGACGGTGCTCTTGTACACGTCGGTCACCAGCGGGCCGCGGTCGATGATCGACGCGATGGCCTGACGGACCTTCTTGTTCGCCAGCGGGGCGCCCTCACGGACGTTGAAGACGAGGTTGCGGATCTCGGCGCTGTCGGCCTCGGTGACGCGCAGCTCGGGGTCGGCCGGGTTCAGCTCGGAGAGCCTGGCGGGCGGCAGCTGACGGTGCGTGACATCGAGCACGGAGGCGTTCCACGCCGTCAGGAGCTCTTCGGAACCCTCGTAGTAGCGGATGGTGACCGGCACTCCGGTCTCCTTCAGCGCGCCCCTGTACTTGGGGTTGGGCGCCAGCTCGGCGCTCACACCGCGCTCGTACGCCTTGAGCACGTACGGCCCCGAGCCGTCGACCTGGCTCCCGGGGCGCAGCTTGTCGGCCGGGTACTGCTCGCGGTCGACGATCGAACCGGCGCCGGTGGCCAGCTTCTGAGGGAACGTCGCGTCGCGCGCGGAGAGGTTGAACGTGATCATCCGGTCGTCGGCCACGACCGACTTGAGGCTCGGGAACAGCACCGAGGGGCCGACGTCCGTCTTGATCCTGAGCATCCGCTCGAAGGAGTACTCGACGTCCTTCGCCGTGACCTTCCGGCCGTTGGAGAACGTCAGGTCGTCGCGGAGCTCGCACTGGTACGTCTGGAGCTTCTGCCCGAGGAAGCCACAGCTCTCGGCAGCGTCGGGCTCCGGCACGATCGCACCGGACTTGAAGGTCATGAGGGACTGGTACAGGTTGCTGTAGATCGCCCAGGAACCGGCGTCGTACGCGCCCGCCGGGTCCAGTGAGGTGACGGCGTCCGTGGTACCGACCGCGACGGGGTCCTTCTTCACCTCGTCCGAGGGAAGCAGTTGCCAGGCGCCGACGCCTGCGATGACCAATACCGCGAATATCGCGAGAATCCGTACCCGGATCGACCGCATTGCCGTGCTCTCCCTTACCAGCCCCACCTCGGCAGATGTGCTCAGACACGCACATCACCGCATGCTCGCGCCTACCTAATCACACGATTTTCACATCTGGAAGAGTAAAAGGGACACTCACAGCCTTTTGTTCGGCACTTGAAACCATGAAGGTCCGAAATGGCTGAATCAACCCCCCGGGCCAGGAGATTTCGTCGCTGACTGTGATGGTCCTGTGCGTTTTTCGCACGCAACCCGGCGGCTGCTACGCCTGCCGGGAAGCGAGCTCCACGACCGTGATGTCGGACGGCGCGCCCACCCGCACGGGAGGCCCCCAGGCCCCCGCTCCGCGCGAGACGTAGAGCTGGGTGTCGCCGAAGCGTTCGAGCCCGGCGACCGTCGGATTGGCCAGCCCGGCAAGGAGGTTGCCGGGCCAGAGCTGACCGCCGTGGGTGTGCCCGGAGAGCTGGAGGTCGACGCCGTGCTCGACGGCGTCATGGATGACGACCGGCTGGTGGGCGAGGAGGACGGAGGCACGGCCGCGGTCCCGGTCGCCGAGTGCGCGTACGAAGTCCGGGCCCTGGCCCTCGCTCTCCCCCGCGACGTCGTTGACTCCTGCGAGGTCGAAGCCGTCGATCTCCACCCGGGCGTTCTCCAGCGGGTGCAGGCCCAGTTCCCGCACGTGGTCGACCCATTGGGCGGCACCGGAGAAGTACTCGTGGTTCCCGGTGACGAAGTAGCTTCCGTGGCGGGCTTCGAGCCCGGCCAGGGGTTCGGCCGCCGTGCCGAGGTCGGCGACGGAGCCGTCGACGAGGTCTCCGACGACAGCGATCAGATCCGGCCGCGTCCGGTTGATCGTGTCGACGATCCGCCGGGTGTGCGCACGTCCGAGGATGGGCCCGAGGTGGATGTCGCTGACGACGGCGATGCGGTAACCGTGCGCCGAGCGCGGCAGCTTGGCGAGGGGCACGGTGACCCGCTTGACCCGGGGGCCGCGCAGCACGCCGTGCGTGCCGTATCCGACGGTGGCGAGCCCCGCGACGGCGGCCGCGCCGCCGACCGCCCTGGCGACGAACAGCCGCCGTGAGGGCAACGCGAGGGACGGGGCCGAGGACGCGGGCGCGGGCGCGGGGTCCGCCGCACCGTCCGGCTCGGGAGTCCGGGGCGCGTGTGAGGGCGCACCGGACGGAACCAGTGCGTCGTTACGGTTCCTGGCCTCGGTGCGCGGTCCGGTGCCCGCCTCCGCGCTCACCTCGGATTCCGTCCGCCGCGCCGCGGCACGGTCCCGGCGGTCTAGCACCCGGCGCAGGACGGGCCGCACGGCCTCGCCGGCCAGCAGAGCCAGCGTCAGATAGAGCAGCGCCGCGAGCCACAGGAAGCCCGGCCACGCCAGCACCTGCTGCAGCCAGAAGGGGGCGCCCGCGCGGCCGGAGACCATCGCCCCGACGGACAGCAGCGGCAGGACGAAGGCCGCCACCGTGCCCGCCCTGCGCAGCGCGCTGCCCGGAGCCGTCGTGTCGCCGACGAAGCGCCGCCACACATAGCGGTGCACGCCCGCGAGCAGCGCGATTACCGCGACGGCCACCAGCACGAAGACCACGATCACTTCTGCTCCCCCACCCACACGTCGGCCGGCGCCCGCTCGTGCCCCGGCTCGTCACTCGTCCCGGGCTCGGTGCCCCCGGCTTGTCATGTGCGCTCTGCGCGCAAAGCCCTGAGGCCACGGAACCCGATCACGCCGACCGCCGTCCCCAGGAGAAACGACGCGATGGCGAGCAGCAGATGCACCCAGAAGTACGCCGTCGGGTCGCCCGCGTCGTCGAACGCGAGCCCGCTGCCGTCCTTCCATAGATTCCTGGCGAAAGTGACCCAGATGAACCAGCTCCACACCCCGAAGGCGAGCAGGAACCAGGAGACGGAGCGGCTGAGCTTCATGGATTCAGTATCGCCTTCGTCCGCCGGACGCCTCGCCCGGGGTGGGGGCCCCTCGGAGGGGCCAGCCGGCGGCCCGGGTGGGCTGTCCCGGCGGTACGCCCGGCGGGTCAGAGCATCGGGGTCCCCATCCAGAACTTCGCCCTGTACGTTTTCGACCGTGCCTGCACTGAAAAAGACCGTACTGACGGTCACCTCCGCCGCGTTGCTGTCCATGTTTGTCATCAGCCCCGCTTCGGCGGCCGACAAGGACAAGACCGACGACAAACAGCCGAAGCCCACCCAGCGGATGTCGCAGGTCGGCGGGGAACAGCTGGGACGGGTCGGCACCCAGGTGAACCTCGGCCCCGGCGCCCCGGTCCTGCCCAAGGGACTCACCGGCCGGTCGTGGATCGTGGCCGACGCGGAGAACGGCCAGGTGCTCGCCGCGCACAACTCCCACTGGCGGCTGCCTCCCGCCTCCACGCTGAAGATGCTCTTCGCGGACACGCTCCTGACGCAGCCGGAGCTGCTGCCGAAGACGAAGACCCACGACGTGACCGACACGGAACTCGCGGATGTGGGCGAGGGAAGCAGTCTCGTGGGCATCAAGGAGGACCACACCTACACGGTGCACGATCTGTGGCTCGGTGTGTTCCTGCGCTCGGGCAACGACTCGGTGCACGTGCTGTCGTCGATGTTCGGCGGTGTCGCCAGGACGGTCGACGCCATGCAGGAGCACGCCGAGGAACTGCAGGCCCTCGACACGACGGTGGTCTCGCCCGACGGCTACGACTCCCCGCGCCAGGTCTCCAGCGCGTACGACCTCACACTGTTCGCCCGCAGCGGGCTGCAGAAGCCGGACTTCCGCGAGTACGCCGCGACGGCCTCCGCCACGTTCCCCGGCGAGAAGAAGAAGGGGAAGAAGCGCGAGACCTTCGAGATCCAGAACACCAACCGGCTCATGACCGGTGACATCGGCGTGGATCCGTACAAGGGCATCGCGGGCGTCAAGAACGGCTACACGACTCATGCGGGCAACACCTTCACCGGTGTCGCCGAGCGCGACGGCAAGGTACTGCTCGTCACGGTCATGAATCCGTCGTCGGACGAGAGCCACGCCGTCTACAAGGAGGCGGCGAGCCTCCTCGACTGGGGCTTCGCCGCGAGCGGCAAGGTGACCCCGGTCGGCGAGCTCGTCCCCCCGAAGTCCGTGGACACCGGGGCCGGGAAGGGCGCCCAGCCCGCCAGTGGCGCCAACACGTCGAAGCAGGACAGGAAGGACGCCAAGGCCGTCGCCGCCGACACCGGCTCCAGCGGGGTCGGGATCGCCCTGGCGATCGTCGGCGGGCTGCTGGTGGCACTGTCGGCCGCGGTGTTCCTGGTCAACCGGCGCTGGCCGCTGCCAGACCTGGTCCGGCGTCTCCCCCGCCGCTGACCTTCCGCCCCGCGTCCGGCGCCCCGTCGCCCTCCGCCTCGTCCGGCTCCCCGGCCTGTTCCCTGCTCCGCGTCGCCGTCCAGGCGGCGCAGAAGAGCAGGAGTTTCGCGCTGAAGTTGATCCACAGGAGCAGGGCGACCGGCACGCCGAACGCGCCGTACATGCTCTTCCCCGCGACATCCCTCATATAGCTGCCGAGCAGCAGTTTGAGCAGCTCGAAGCCGACCGCGCCGATGAGGCCCGCGACCACGAGCCGCCGCCGCGGCGGCTGCACTCCCGGAAGCAGCGTCAGCAGGTAGAGCAGCAGCAGGAAGCCGGCGAGCACCGACACCACGAGGGCGGCGATCTGCAGCAGCACGCCGCCCCAGCCGTCACCCGGGATGCCCAGCCGGTCGGCGGTCCAGCCGACCGCCGTGGACCCGATCGCGGAGACGGCGAACGTCAGGAGGGCCGCGCCACCGAGCCCGAGGAGCACCCCGGCGTCCTTGAGCTTGCGCAGGACCGGATTCCCCTCGTCCACGTCGTCGATGCCCCAGACCGCGCGCAGGCAGTCCCGCATCGAGCCGACCCAGCCGATACCGGTGAAGAGCAGCAGCGCACCGGCGACCAGACCGACCGTGCCCGCGTGGGCCACCAGGTTGTCGATGCCGAGCTGGTCGGAGATGCCGGGGACCTGCTCGGCGATCTTGTCCTCGATCTTCTTCAGCTGGTCGGCGGAGAGCAGCGCGGCACCGATCGCCGCGCCGACCGCGATCAGCGGGAAGAGCGCGAGAAAGCTGATGAAGGTGATCGCGGCGGCGAGCCGGGCCCAGTGGGCGCGGTCCAGCGTTTCGTACGAGCGGTAGGCATGGGTCAACATCAGCCGGGCGACGAGCGGCCCGATCACGGGGAGTTTTTTCAGCCAGTCCATCACCTACGCGTACCCTCCACGGCGTCAAAAACCGGGCGTCCCCCTCCGGTTGCTTCGAAAGTTTCCACTTCAAGCGGCTGCGACACCCCAGCAATCCCCCATTTCGGTGAGTGTTGTAACAAATCCCTCAAAGGTGTTTTCCCGGGCGATAACGTCACCATCATGTCTGTCGACACCGTCTCCATGACCGGCTGGGGCCGCACCGCCCCGACGACCGCGCTGCGGTTCCGGCCCCGTACGTACGAGGAGGCGGTGGCCGCGGTGCGCGGCTGCGGACCCCGCGGTTCCATCGCTCGCGGCCTCGGCCGCGCCTACGGCGACGCCGCGCAGAACGCGGGCGGCTCCGTCCTCGACATGACCGCCCTCAACCGCATCCACGGCGTCGACACCAGCAGGGGCACGGTGGTCTGCGACGCCGGGGTGAGCCTGCACCGGCTGATGCACGCGCTCCTGCCGCTCGGCTGGTTCCTGCCGGTCACCCCCGCGACCCGCTACATCACCGTGGGCGGCGCGATCGGCTCCGACGTCCACGGCCGCAACCACCACGCCTCCGGGTCCTTCTCCCGGCACGTGCACGCCCTGGAGCTGCTGACCGCCGACGGTGAGGTCCGGACGGTCCATCCCGGCACAGAACTGTTCGACGCGACGGCGGGCGGCATGGGGCTCACCGGCGTCATCCTCTCCGCCACGATCGGCCTGCGCCCCGTCACGACCTCGTGGATGTCGGTCGACACCGAACGGACCACCGACCTGGACGACCTGATGGCCCGTCTCACGACGGACGGCCACCGCTCCACGTACACGGCCGCCTGGATCGATCTCCTGGCGCGCGGCAGGTCCACGGGACGCGCCGTACTCACGCACGGGGAGCACGCACCACTGGACGCGCTCCCGGCGCGCGCCCGGCGCACCCCTCTCCTGTTCCGCCCCGTCCATCTGCCCGCCGTTCCGCCGTACGTACCGGAAGGGCTGCTGGGCAGGGCGTCCCTCGCCCTGTTCAACGAACTCCGCTACCGCACGGCTCCCAGGCGCCGCACCGGAGAGCTTCAGCGGATCCCCGCCTTCTTCCACGCCCTGGACGGTGTCCCGCACTGGAACCGCGTCTACGGCCGCAGCGGCTCCGTGCAGTACCAGTTCGTCGTCGGACACGGCCAGGAGGAGACGCTCCGGCGCATCGTCCGCCGGATCTCACTGCGCCGCTGCCCCTCGTTCCAGGCCGTGCTCAAACGGTTCGGCGAAGGCGACCCCGGCTGGCTGTCGTTCCCGATGCCCGGCTGGACCCTCGCCCTCGGCCTGCCGGCCGCGCTCCCCGGCCTGGCGGGCTTCATGGACGAACTCGACGAGGAGGTGGCCGCGGCCGGCGGCCGGGTCTATCTGGCGAAGGACGCGCGACTGCGCCCGGAGTTGCTGGCCGCGATGTATCCGCGGCTGGGCGAATTCCGCGCGCTGCGCGCGGAACTGGACCCGAACGGAGCGTTCCGTTCGGACCTGTCCCGCCGACTCGCCCTCTGATGCCCCGCCCCTGATCTCCGCGCCACCTCCGGCCGCTTCCGGCGCATTGCCCCTGCTCCCCTCCTGCTTCCCCCCTGCTTCCGCCCTGACCAGGAGTGTTTCCATGAAGGACGCCTTCGGTGCTCCGCAGTCCCTGCTCGTTCTCGGCGGCACCTCGGAGATCGGCCTGGCCACCGCGCGCCGTCTGATCAGCCGCCGCACCCGCACGGTCCGGCTGGCCGGGCGGCCGTCCCCAGCCCTGGAGGAGGCCGCCGCCGGTCTGCGGGCGCTCGGCGCCGACGTCCATACGGTCACGTTCGACGCCCTGGCCCCCGAGTCGCACGAGGCGACGCTCGGCGCGCTGTTCGCCGAGGAGGACATCGACATGGTGCTGATGGCGTTCGGTGTACCGGGCGACCAGGCACGCGACGAGGAGGAACCGCTCGCCGCGGTCCGGGTCGCCCAGACCAACTACACGGGGGCGGTCTCCGCCGGATTGGTGTGCGCCGGCGCACTCCAGGCGCAGGGGCACGGGTCGCTCGTCGTGCTCTCCTCAGTGGCGGGGGAACGCGCCCGGCGCGCCGACTTCATCTACGGGTCGAGCAAGGCCGGTCTGGACACGTTCGCCCAGGGCCTGGGGGACGCGCTGCAGGGCACCGGGGTGCAGGTGATGGTCGTACGCCCCGGCTTCGTACGGTCGAGGAAGACGGCAGGCATGCCGGAGACACCGCTGGAGACGACCCCGGAGGCAGTCGCGGACGCGATCGTGACAGGGCTGCGGCGGCGCTCGGAGACGGTGTGGGTGCCCGGAACGCTACGGGTGGTGATGTCGGCGCTGCGCCACGTGCCGCGGCCGCTGTTCCGTCGGCTCCCGGTCTAGGACCTCGGGACCGCGCGGTCCAGGGCTTCCGGCCGCGCGGGTCAGGGCTTCCGGCCGTACGGGGTCAGGTGTGCAGGGACGGCTGGTCGACGGAGCTGCCGCCCTGGGCGGGCACGGCGGGCGCCCCGCCTCCCGCGCCGAACGGGAACTCGTTGATCTTGCGCCAGACGGCGTCGGCGCCCTGCTCGTACAGAGCGAAGGAACCACACGTCCAGGCCGCCTCGTAGACGGACAGCTCCTCGTAGGCCCGGTCCATCGCCTCCTCGGCAATGCCGTGCGCCACCGTCACGTGGGGGTGGTACGGGAACTGGAGATCGCGCACCAGCGGCCCGGAGGCGTCCCTGACCCGCTTCTGGAGCCAGGCACAGGCCGAGGCACCTTCGACGACCTGCACGAAGACGACCGGGGAGAGGGGCCGGAAGGTCCCCGTTCCGGACAGCCGCATCGGGAAGGGGCGGCCGGCCGCCGCGATCTGCGCGAGATGCGCCTCGATCGCGGGCAGGTCGGCCGCCTGCGCCTCGGTCGGCGGGAGAAGCGTGACGTGGGTGGGAATGCCATGCGCGGCAGGGTCCCCGAAGCTCGCGCGCCGCTCTTGGAGCAGGCTGCCGTAGGGCTCCGGGACCGCGATCGAAACGCCAAGCGTTACGGTCCCCACGTCGTTCTCCTCAGTCTTCGATGGTCGATTTTCGGTCGTGCCGACGCCAGTGTGCCGCCTGGGACCGCGTTCTCGCCAGGGTCCTTGGACTCAGTGCTTGGCGGGCAGAAGGCCCATTCGGTCGTAGGTCTGCGCCAGGGTCTCCGCGGCGACGGCCCTGGCCTTCTCCGCACCCTTGGCCAGGATCGAGTCCAGCGTCTCAGGATCGTCCAGATATTCCTGCGTACGGGTGCGGAAGGGGGTGACGAACTCCACCATGACCTCCGCGAGGTCGGTCTTCAGCGCACCGTAGCCCTTGCCTTCGTACTTCTGCTCCAGATCCACGATTCCGGCCCCCGTCAGGGTGGAGTAGATGGACAGGAGGTTGCTGACGCCGGGCTTCTTCTCCGCGTCGAAACGGATGACCGTGTCGGTGTCGGTGACCGCGCTCTTGACCTTCTTGGCCGTGACCTTCGGCTCGTCCAGGAGATTGATGAGGCCCTTCGGCGTCGACGCCGACTTGCTCATCTTGATCGTCGGGTCCTGGAGGTCGTAGATCTTCGCCGTCTCCTTCAGGATGTACGGCGACGGGACGGTGAACGTCTGTCCGAACCTGCCGTTGAAGCGCTCGGCGAGGTCGCGGGTGAGCTCGATGTGCTGACGCTGGTCCTCGCCGACCGGGACCTGGTTCGCCTGGTAGAGCAGGATGTCGGCGACCTGGAGCACCGGGTACGTGAACAGTCCGACGGTCGCCCGGTCCGCCCCCTGCTTGGCGGACTTGTCCTTGAACTGCGTCATGCGCGACGCCTCACCGAAGCCGGTCAGGCAGTTCATGATCCAGCCGAGCTGGGCGTGTTCGGGGACGTGGCTCTGGACGAAGAGCGTGCACCGCTCGGGGTCGAGACCGGCTGCCAGCAGCTGGGCGGCCGCGAGCCGGGTGTTCGAGCGCAGCTCCGCGGGGTCCTGCGGAACGGTGATCGCGTGCAGGTCCACGACCATGTAGAAGGCGTCGTGGGATTCCTGCAGCGCCACCCACTGGCGGACCGCACCGAGATAGTTGCCGAGGTGGAACGAGCCTGCGGTGGGCTGGATTCCGGAGAGCACGCGGGGGCGTTCAGAGGCCATAGAACTCATTGTCTCAGGTGCGGAACCGATCTCCGGCAACCGGTGTATGAAAGGTGCGAGGACGCGGGAGGGGGCCCTGCGGCACGGGCCGGAGGGGGCCGCGCCGTCGGCGACAGCACTGGGGGCGGCGCCGTCGGGCGGGCCGGAGGCCGAACCGGCAGTGGCGAGGCCGCGGTGGTCACCCGTGTGCGCGCCGGGGCGGCAGAGGCATACGCGCAGCTCGTGCGCGCTCACACGGGGGTCGCGCCGCGTGTCGCGGTCGCCTTCGGGGCGGGGGCGGACGCGGAGGGCGTGGTGCGGTCCGCCTTCCTCAAGGCGTATCAGTCCCTGGGGAGATTCCGGGGTGGTGCGGCCTTTCGTCCATGGTTGTTACGGATCGTCGTGAATGAGACGAGAAACACAGTGCGGTCGGCGTGCCGGGCGCGGGCGGTCCGGCCGCGAGGCCGGATTCCATGGCGCCGACCCGCTGATACCGGAGCCGGCGGGGCACAGGGAGGCAGCCGAGGCGCGCCGCGCAATGAAGGTTTCCCCGCCGGACAACCGACCGACGATACAAAGTGGGCACGACCCCCCGCCCACGCCGCACGATGAACGGAGATCCCGTGTCGACCACGGAAACAGCCATCGCCTCCGCCGAGGCGCACAGTGCGCACAATTACCACCCGTTGCCCGTCGTCGTCGCCTCGGCGGACGGTGCCTGGATGACCGATGTCGAGGGGCGCCGCTATCTCGACATGCTCGCCGGGTACTCGGCGCTCAACTTCGGTCACGGCAACCGCCGGCTGATCGACGCCGCCAAGGCCCAGCTGGACCGGGTCACACTCACCTCGCGCGCCTTCCACCACGACCGCTTCGCCGACTTCTGTACGCAGCTCGCGCAGTTGTGCGGGATGGAGATGGTCCTGCCCATGAACACCGGGGCGGAGGCCGTGGAGACCGCGGTCAAGACCGCCCGCAAGTGGGGGTACCGGGTCAAGGGTGTCCCCGACGGCATGGCGAAGATCATCGTCGCCGCCGACAACTTCCACGGCAGGACGACCACGATCGTCAGTTTCTCCACGGACCACGAGGCCCGGGCGGACTTCGGGCCGTACACACCGGGGTTCGAGATCGTGCCGTACGGGGACCTCACCGCCCTCCGCGCGGCGATGACCGAGAACACCGTGGCCGTTCTGATGGAGCCGATCCAGGGCGAGGCCGGGGTGCTGGTGCCGCCCGCCGGGTATCTCTCCGGGGTCCGGGAGCTGACCCGCGAGCGGAATGTGCTGTTCATCGCGGACGAGATCCAGTCGGGCCTGGGGAGGACCGGAAAGACCTTCGCCTGTGAGCACGAGGGCGTGGTGCCCGACATGTACGTGCTCGGCAAGGCACTCGGCGGGGGCGTCGTGCCCGTGTCGGCGGTGGTGTCCTCGGCGGCGGTGCTCGGTGTGTTCCGGCCGGGTGAGCACGGTTCGACGTTCGGGGGGAATCCGCTGGCCTGCGCGGTGGCGCTGGAGGTCGTCGCGATGCTGCGCACCGGTGAGTTCCAGCAGCGGGCGGCCGAACTGGGCGACCGCCTCCATCGCGAACTGGGCCTGCTGGTGGGCCAGGGGGCTGTGGACGCCGTCCGTGGCCGGGGTCTGTGGGCGGGCGTCGACGTCTCCCCCGCCCTCGGGACGGGCCGTGAGATCTCGGAGAAGCTGATGGATCGGGGGGTGCTGGTCAAGGACACCCACGGATCGACGATCCGCATCGCCCCGCCCCTCGTGATCAGCAAGGAGGACCTGGACTGGGGCCTGGACCAGCTCCGCGGCGTCCTGCACGGCTGACCTGGCGGGCCCGCGGGAGCCACTGGAGACCGTCGCGGACACCCAGGGGCCTTCGGGACCGCCGGAACCACCGGGAGGAGGGGTGGCCTCCCGGTTCCGGTCAGGGCAGCACGCGGCAGAGTGCCTCCAGCGTGCCCGACCAGGCGCTGTCCGGGGGCGAGCCGTAGCTGATCACCAGGGCCTCGCGCCCCGGCGCCGCCTCCGGGTGCCGGTAGCGGGACACGCCTTCCAGGGCCAGGCCCTGGAAGGCGGCGGCCTGGATCACCGATCGTTCGGTGCCTTCCGGGAGTTCGAGCACGGCGTGCAGGCCCGCGGCGATGCCGCTGACCCGGATGTCCGGCGCCCGTTCCGCGAGCGCGGCGACGAGCTGGTCGCGACGGCGCCGGTACCGCAGTCGCATGGACCGGACATGACGGTCGTACGCACCCGACGCGATGAACTCCGCGAGCGTCAGCTGGTCCAGCGCACCGGTCGCCCAGTCGGAGACGCCCTTCGCCTCCGTCACCTCCCCGACCAGTGCTGCCGGGAGCACCATCCAGGCCAGCCGCAGCCCGGGCGCCAGGGACTTGCTCGATGTACCGAGATAGACGACGCGTTCCGGATCGAGGTTCTGGAGCGCGCCGACCGGCTGCCGGTCGTAGCGGAACTCCCCGTCGTAGTCGTCCTCCAGGATCAGGCCCCCCGAGGACCGCGCCCAGTCGACGGCGGCGGCGCGCCGGTCGGGGTGGAGCGGGACACCCATCGGGAACTGATGCGCCGGAGTCATCAGGACCGCGCCCGCCTCCCTCATCGCCCCCAGTTCACCGGTCCGGGAACCCAGTTCGTCCAGCGGCAGGCACGGCGTGCGCAGCCCCGCCTCCCGCAGGAGATTCCAGTGCACGTCCAGTCCGTACGACTCGACGGCGACGTCCCTCACCCGGTGCCGCCGCAGCACCTTCCCCATCAGCATCAGACCGTGGACGAATCCGGAGCAGATCACGATCCGTTCGGGGTCCGCGTGTACCCCGCGGGCCCGGGACAGGTAGTCGGCCAGCACCGTGCGCAGTTCGACGCGCCCGCGCGGATCTCCGTAACCGAAGGCTTCGTTGGGGGCCGCGGTCAGTGCCCGCCGGGCCGCCTTCAGCCAGTCCGCGCGGGGGAAGGACGCGAGGTCGGGGGTCCCGGGATTGAGACTGTAGGCGGGCCGTCCCCGTACCGGCCGCGACCTCGGCGCCCTGGTGGCCACCCGGCGCGGGGCGGCCCGCTGGGCGACCGTGGTGCCGGACCCCTGGCGGGCGGTGAGCCAGCCCTCGGCGACGAGTTCGGCATAGGCGTCCGCGACGGTGTTCCGGGCCACCCCGAGATCGGCGGCGAGCGTACGGGACGACGGCAGCCGGGTGCCCGGCGTCAGCCGACCGCTCCGCACGGCCTCCCGCAGTGCCTCCATGAGTCCGCTGCGCAGTCCCCCGCCGAGCGGTTCGATGTGCAGGTCGGCTCCGAAAGTGGCCCAGGAATCCGTCATGTAAATGGACCATACCCGTGCGCCACCTGCCCCGTAGCGTCGTGTCCATGACGACGCACGAGCACGGCCGCACCTCCTCCGACTACGCCCCCGAACAGCCCGCCCGCCTGCCCTGGGCCCAGCTCGCCCCCGAGGTCTACAAGGCCATGGTCCGGCTGGACGTCGCCTCCCGTAAGGGCCTCGACCCGAAGCTGGTCGAGCTGGTGAAGATCCGGGCCTCGCAGATCAACCACTGCGCGTTCTGCCTGGACATGCACACGAAGGACGCCCTGGCGGCGGGCGAGTCCGTCGAGCGGATGATCCAGCTCAGCGCCTGGGAGGAGTCGCGGCACTTCTACACGGAGAGGGAGCTCGCGGCGATCGAACTGGCCGAGGCCGTGACGGTCCTGACCGACGGTTTCGTGCCGGACGAGGTGTACGCGAAGGCCGCCAAGCACTTCGAGGAGGCGGAGCTCGCCCAGCTGATCGCCGCCATCACGGTGATCAACGCCTGGAACCGGTTCGGGGTGGCCGCCCGGCTGGCCCCCGGCCACTACACCCCCGGCGACATCAAGCACTGACCACGGCACGCCCCAGCAGCACGCCGTCTACGCCGGCCACCCCTCCCCGGGAGTCCTTCATGCCCACGTCCGATCCGTTCTCCGTCTTCCGTGCACTGCATCAGGGACGTGCACCCGGCGACCCGCTGGTCCTGCCCGGCCCGTGGGACGCCGCGAGTGCCCGCACCTTCGAGGAGGCAGGCTTCCCGGCCCTCGCCACCCCGAGCGCGGCCGTCGCGGCCTCGCTCGGTCACGAGGACGGCCGGACACCCGCCGCCGACATGTTCGCGGCGGTGACCAGGATCGTGCGGTCGGTGTCCGTCCCCGTGTCCGCGGACATCGAGGCCGGTTACGGACTGGCCCCGGATGAGCTCGTGGAACGCCTCCTGGAGACGGGGGCCGTGGGCTGCAATCTGGAGGACTCCGTGGACGGGGTCCTCGTCGACGCGCACCGGCAGGCCGACCGGCTGGCGCAGGTGCGGTCCTGCGCGGGCGGCCGTCTCTTCGTCAACGCCCGCGTCGACACGTATCTCCGGGGCGGGCCGGGTGGCGCGGACCCCGAGGCCGAGACCATCGCCCGCGCCGTGCTCTACGCGGCGGCCGGCGCGGACTGCGTCTACCCGATCACCGCGCCCCCGGCCGCCCTCCCCCGCCTGGCCGCGGCGATCCCCGTCCCGCTCAACGCCAACGGTTCACCGCAGGACCCGCCGGGCCTGCGCCGCCTCGGCGAACTGGGCGCGGCGCGGATCACCTTCGGCCCCCTGATGCAGCAGCAGGCCATGGCGGCCGCGGGTGACATGGCCGGGAGGCTGCGCGGCCGCTGACGCCGGGTCCGGACAGCGAAGCGCCCCCGGCAGCGTGTGCTGCCGGGGGCGCTTCGTCGAACGGAAAGGCCGAACAGACGGGGCCGGTCAGATCAGACCGAGCTCACGCACCGCGTCGCGCTCCTCGGTGAGCTCCTGCACCGACGCGTCGATGCGCGCACGGGAGAACTCGTTGATGTCCAGGCCCTGGACGATCTCGTACGTGCCGTTCTTCGTGGTGACCGGGAAGGACGAGATGATGCCCTCGGGCACACCGTAGGAGCCGTCCGACGGGATACCCATCGAGGTCCAGTCGCCGGCGGCGGTGCCGTTGACCCACGTGTGCACGTGGTCGATGGCGGCGTTGGCGGCCGAGGCGGCCGAGGACGCGCCACGGGCCTCGATGATCGCGGCGCCGCGCTTGGCGACGGTCGGGATGAAGGTGTCGGCCAGCCACGCCTCGTCGTCGACGAGCTCGGCGGCGTTCTTGCCGGCGATCTCCGCGTGGAAGATGTCCGGGTACTGGGTCGCCGAGTGGTTGCCCCAGATCGTCAGCTTCTTGATGTCGGAGACGGCGGCGCCGGTCTTGGCGGCCAGCTGCGAGATCGCGCGGTTGTGGTCCAGACGGGTCATCGCGGTGAAGCGCTCCGCCGGTACGTCCGGGGCGGCGGCCTGCGCGATGAGCGCGTTGGTGTTGGCCGGGTTGCCGACGACGAGGACCTTGATGTCGTCCGCGGCGTTGTCGTTGATGGCCTTGCCCTGCGGCTTGAAGATGCCACCGTTGGCGGAGAGCAGGTCGCCGCGCTCCATGCCCTTCGTGCGCGGGCGGGCGCCGACGAGCAGAGCGACGTTCGCACCGGCGAAGCCGACGTTGGGGTCGTCCGTGATCTCGATGTTCCGCAGCAGCGGGAACGCGCAGTCGTCGAGCTCCATCGCGGTGCCCTCGGCTGCCTTGAGACCCTGCGGGATCTCGAGGAGTCGCAAGTTGACCGGCACGTCCGGGCCGAGCAGGTGGCCGGACGCGATGCGGAAGAGCAGCGCGTAGCCGATCTGGCCGGCTGCGCCGGTCACGGTGACATTCACGGGAGTGCGGGTCATGGCGATCTCCGTTAGACAGCTGGCGGTGGGGGTCCCTGCCCCTGGTGCTGGATACCTCTGAATCTTGACGTGAAGAGATATCCAGCGGTCAGGCTATCGGACCCGGGGCCCCACGGCCGCCCGCCCCCCTGTGGCGCAGCGCACACGCGCCGCTACTGAGGTGTGGTGCAGCCCTTCGTGCCGGAGGCGAGCGTCGCGCAGGCCGTGGCGTCGGCCGCCTTCCTCACCGCGACCATCGGGGTGTACGCGTCGGCGTCGGGCGTGTCAGCGGCACCGCCCACGTCCGCGTTCACCGTGCCTTCCTGCCCGTCCGCCCCGGCGCTGATCCGCACGGTGTCGCCGGGCGCCGCCTTGGTGATCCGGGCCCAGGAAGCCGCGCAGGTCTTGCTGTACCGGACCTCGACGAGGCTGGCGTCGACGGTGGCACTGGCGACCGTACGGGCGAGTTCGCCGCCGCAGCCCATGGCCTCCGGGTCCTGTCCCGTGCAGTCGGCGCCCGCGCACTCGACGCCCGCGGGAAGGGCCGGCGCCTTCGTCGTCGGGGAGGCCGACGGCTTCGCGTCGCTCCGCCCGTCCGCGTCACCGCCCGGGGCCAGCAGGACCGCACCGACGGCCACCAACAGTGCCCCGGCGATGCCCACGAGAAGCATCGTCAGCTTGCGGCGCCCACCGGGCCGCCGCACTCCTGCGCCACCGGGTCCGGGCCCGGCCCCCGGCCCTGCCCCCGCCCCGGCTCCTGGCGGTCCGAAGACGGCCGGGCCATGCGGTGGCACGCCGGACTCCTGGCGCGACGGCTGCCGGGGAGCCGCGGGTATCGGACCGCGCTGGACCGGCGCCGCGGACGGCAGACGGATTCCACCGAGCGCGTCGTCGCCACGGCCGGCGCCCGCCCCCGGGGCGGTGGAGACCCCCGTACCGGCACGGCCGCCCGGCCCTCCGCCAGCAGGAGCGGATCCGAACTCGCCGAGCGCGGCCCGCGCCTGGGAGATCCGGATGGCCTCCATCGTCATGTCGTGGCGCATTTCGGAGCGACTCCATGCGCGCTCCGCCAGCTCCCACATGGTCGTCAGATGATTCTGGTTGGTGCCCGTCACCTCGGCCAGGGCGACGATCGCCCCTCGGGGGGCGAGCAGCCGGCCGTTGAGATAGCGCTCCCACGACGTCTTGCTGTAGCCCGTGCGGTCAGCCACCGCGGCGAGGTTCAGCCCACTGCGGTCGACGAGCCTGCGCAGCTGGCCCGCGAACTCCTTGACCTGCGGGTCGAGTTCCTCCGGTAGTGCCTTCCAACGAGGCATTGCTCCCCCTTGTGTTCCCCCGAACGTGCCTGACGGGCGCCGCTCGCGACGCCGTTTCCGATGCCCCCTGCCCAGAACCGGTGGTCTCCCGTTCCGGGCTACCCAGGAGGATGCGCGATGCCGGGCGGTCAGTTCCTGACATGGGAGCGCACGGGAGCACTCGGTACGTCGGCGCGCTCCGCGAGCGCCCCGAGCCGGATGCGGTGACAGTCTGCCACCGTTGCGCGGCGATCACACCGTGGCGGAATGGTCACTTCCGTGCCACAGGCGCCCAGCATCCCTTGCCCCACCACGACATGTCCATGACGCTTGAGCCAGGACGGGGCAAGGCCGTTCAAGTCACCGCGTTCCGGGGCTTTTTCGTACGGAGTCCCCGCCCTCGGGTGTCCGTCCCTTCTCGGGGGAGGGGACGGACACCGCGGCGCATCGCGGTCACATCCAGCAGGGATGTCTCCTAGCGGATGGTGAAGTGGACCGCGTCCTCGAGGATGGGAACGTCCAGCCACGGCTCCGGCTGCGCCATCAGCGCGAGCAGCACGATGAGCGTGCCCATCAGTCCGTACGTGACCATGTCGGTGAACCGGGACCGCACGGCGAGCATGCCGACCGACGGGACCACCCAGCGCAGCACCGCCCCCGCCAGGAGGGCGGCCCCGATCAGCAAGGTGCCGATCCGGAACGCCTGCTCGAAGGGGTCGGTGGCGACGATCAGCAGCCCGGCCCCGGCCATGCAGAGCACCGTCAGCAGCGGCCACTGACGGGCGGGCGCGGGCGCGTCGCCCGGCGCCGCCCGTCCGCCGCCCTCGGGGCGCGCGGTGTCACGGGTCAGCGAGGGAAAGCGCCGGGAGCGCGGCGCGGCGGTCGCTCCGGACGCGTCCGGCCCGTCCGTCGCGCTCGGTTCACCAACAGTGCCCGCTCCACCCGTCGCACCCGCTTCCCCGTCCGCGCTCTGTTCACCCGCGGCTTCCTGGCGCGTCGACGCGCCGGCCTCCGCGGCCGGCCTCTCCGCCGGCTCCCCGGCGTCCGGGGCGGACGTCACCGGCGGCTCCCGGTCCTCGGACTCGGGGGCGGCGGACTCGGGGTCGGCGGAGTCCTGGCCGGCCGGGCTGGTACCAGCACCCATGACGTTCCTTCCGGGGGTCGGGTCAGCCGGAGACGGCAGCGGCGTCGGCGGCCTCGGCGGAGGCACGCTCGGCGGCCTCGACCACGTTGACCAGCAGCTGGGCACGGGTCATCGGGCCGACGCCACCGGGGTTCGGGGCGACCCAGGCGGCCACCTCGGCGACTCCCGGGTGGACATCGCCGACGATCTTGCCGTTCTCGTCGCGGCTGACGCCGACGTCGAGCACGGCGGCGCCCGGCTTCACGTCCTCCGGCTTGATGAGGTGGGGCACCCCTGCGGCGGCGACGATGATGTCGGCCTGCTTGAGGTGGGAGGAGAGGTCACGGGTGCCGGTGTGGCACTGGGTGACGGTGGCGTTCTCGGACTTACGGGTCAGCAGCAGCGGGATCGAGCGGCCGATGGTGACACCGCGTCCGACGACCACGACATGCGCGCCGTTGATCTCGACACCGTGGGCGCGGAGCAGCTGGACGACGCCCTGCGGAGTGCAGGGCAGCGGGCCACTCTCGTTCAGTACGAGCCTGCCCAGGCTCATCGGGTGCAGGCCGTCGGCGTCCTTGGCCGGGTCCATGAGTTCCAGGACTCGGTTGGTGTCGATGCCCTTGGGGAGGGGAAGCTGCACGATGTAACCCGTGCACTCGGGGTTGTCGTTGAGTTCGCGTACGACCTCCTCGATGTCCTCCTGAGTGGCGGTGCCGGGCAGTTCGCGCTGGATCGAGGCGATGCCGACCTGGGCGCAGTCACGGTGCTTGCCGTTCACGTACCACCGGCTGCCCGGGTCGTCGCCGACCAGCAGGGTCCCCAGGCCCGGCGTGATGCCCTGCGCCTTGAGGGCCGCCACACGGACGGTCAGATCGGATTTGATCGCAGCTGCGGTGGCCTTGCCATCGAGAATCTGGGCAGTCATGGACCCATCCTCGCGGATGACCCCGCCCGCTTACCAATTCTGGGTGCCCGGGATGGACGCGAGATTGCACTTGCACAACACATTGGGCAATCGGCTGGACAAAAACCCGATGTCAAGACCACGATGAGGCGCGCATACCGCGGACAGTGTCGGGGGGACAGACCGTTCATATTGCGTGCAATTCCTCCGCCCGGACCGCGTCGTCCCCGCAATTTCCAACGGAGGAATCTCGCCATGAGCTTCGGCGACCCGAACAACCCCTACGGCCAGCAGCAGCAGGGCGGGCAGCCGGGTTACGGCTACCCCCAGCAGGCTCCCCAGGGTGTGCCGGCGCAGGGCCAGCAGCCCGGCTACGGCTACCCCGCCGCCCCGCCCGTCCAGGCCGGTTACGGCTTCCCGGGTGCACCCACCGAGATGCCGGGCAACGTGAAGGCCGCCCGCATCATGCTCTACGTGATCGCCGGCCTCCAGCTGATCGGCGTGATCCTCTTCGCCCTCTCCGCAGTCGCCGTGAACGCGGCGAAGAACGACGCGGCGCTCCAGGACGACGTCCAGTTCCAGCAGCTGGCCGACTACTCCGGCGGCGCGCTGTGGGGCCTCACGGTCATCGTGCTCCTCTGGGGCGTGTTCGCCGTGTTCCTCGCCGCGAAGTTCGGCAAGGGCGGCAACGGAATCCGTATCGCCACCATCGTGTTCGGTTCGATCACCGCTCTGCTCGGTATCTACCCGTTCATCGTTGTCGGCCTCGTCCACACCGTTCTCGCCGTGCTGATCATCGTCTTCGTGGCGAAGTCCGACGGTGGCGCGTGGTTCAACCGTCAGCAGCAGTCGCAGTACTGACCGGCCGGGACCGGCTCCCGCCGGTCCCTCCGTCCGTACGCGCACGAAGGCCGTGACTCCGCTCACCGCGGGATTACGGCCTTCGGCCTTTTCCGCGGGCGGTTCGGTCCGCTCGGCTCAGCCGCCCTGGCCCGCCGGCGCGGGTGAGGTCCGCTCCAGCACCACGAACGACCCCGACCGGTGCTTGAGCCGGTAACGGGCCTCCGGGTGGAGCTGTTCCGCGTACGCCACGGGGTCCTCGATCGGCCGCGCCCAGCTGAAGTCCAGGTTGACGGCGACGATGTCGGGCGCCGTGCCCGGTGCCCCGCCGATCCAGTAGACCGTGCGGTCACCGGTGAGGTGCGCCATGAGCGTGATGTCCGTCTCGACGCGCGCCCCCGCGGGGATGGCTTCCAGGGCCTGTCGGGCCGCGTGGGTGCGTGCCTCGGTGCGGTAGGACTCGGGGCGCAGCAGATCACGCAGCGGAAGGTGCTGGGTGAGGGCCACGGCGATCGCGGTGGCGACGGGCACGGCGACCTCGGCGTACGAGACGAGCCAGGGCCGCGACGAGCCGCGGCTGCGGCGGACGCCGTCGGCCATCGCGAGGAAGAGCACCGGCATCAGGATGGCGCTGTAGTGCCAGACCATGCCCCAGTGGTTGGAGTCCTGGGACAGCAGCCGCCAGCCGATCGTGGGCAGGACGAGGAGGATCAGCGGTGAACGCAGCGCCATGAAGGCGGTGATGCCGACGAGGAGGACGAGCATTTCCAGCTTGACGGCGGAATCGAGGATGCCCAGGACCGAGTCGAGCAGGGAGACGTCCTGCTCGCCGTTCTTGTCGATCTTCTTCCAGTAGTCGTACGTCCCCTGGCTGCTGGCCGCCGGTATGAGCACGAACACAGTGAGGACGAAGGCCAGCACGCCGAAGGCGGCCAGCAGCGCGCCCTGGAGGCGGCGGCCGTAGAGGAAGAGCAGGAAGCCGACGACCGCGACGGTGGCGCCCAGGTCCTCCTTGACCAGCACCAGGGGCAGCGACCAGAGGACCGCGGCGGTCCAGCGCCGGGTGAGCAGGGCCCGGCAGACGAGCGCGAGCAGGGGCACCGCGAAGGCGATCTCGTGGAAGTCGGACTTCACCGCTTCCTGGAGCCCCCAGGACAGCCCGTACGCGACCGTGGCGCAGAGCCCCGAGCGGCCGCCGAGGAGCTGCTGGGTGGTACGGCCGACGACGACGGCCGAGGCGGCGAACAGGGCGGCCTGGGCGAACAGCAGGGCCAGGGCCGAGGGCCAGATCCAGTAGAGCGGCACCAGGAGCGCCACGACCGGGCTGAAGTGGTCGCCGAGTATCAGGTAGCCGGGACCCTTGATGTCCACGACAGGGGCGTTCAGTCCGGCGTAGGCACGGACCTCCTGCTCGAATATCCCCAGGTCCCAGGAGGGCGAGCCGAAGTTCCGGTACTGGAGGCAGGAGTAGAGGAAGTACAGCGCGCACAGCACGGCGGCCGTGATCAGGTACGGGCGCAGCGGGACGCGGTCTCCGGATGCCCCCGTACCGGCCGGCGACGCGGGAGCCGGAGGGCCGGCGTCCGTTTCGGACCGGTCCGAGTCCCTCTTGTTCAGTTCGAGCACAGTGCCCCCGCAACGGAATCTCTGGCCGTTTATTAGAACAGAGAGACGAGGCGGTACGGCACGCCGGACGCGGCGCAGGCCGCACCCCGGTGTGCGGGATACGGCCTGCGCGGTGCCGGATACGGACCGGCGGAGGTGCTGCGGCAGCTCGGTGCGAGGTGCCGGATACGGCTCAGTGGAAGAAGTGGCGCGTCCCGGTGAAGTACATGGTCACGCCCGCCTTCTTCGCCGCCTCGATGACCAGCTCGTCGCGGACCGATCCGCCCGGCTGGACCACGGCCCTGACGCCGGCCGCCGTCAGGATCTCCAGACCGTCGGGGAACGGGAAGAACGCGTCGGACGCGGCGTACGCCCCCTGTGCGCGCTCCTTGCCCGCCCGCTCGACGGCGAGCTTCGCGGAGTCCACCCGGTTGACCTGGCCCATGCCGACGCCGACCGAGGCGCCGTCCTTGGCGAGCAGGATCGCGTTCGACTTGACCGCGCGGCACGCCTTCCAGGCGAACGAGAGCTCGGCGAGCTCGTCGGCGGACAGGGCCTCACCGGTGGCGAGGGTCCAGTTGGCCGGGTCGTCGCCGTCGGCCTGGAGGCGGTCGGAGACCTGGAGGAGCGCACCGCCGTCGATCGGCTTGACCTCGACCCGGGCGGCCGGGGCGTCGGGGCAGCGCAGCACGCGGATGTTCTTCTTGCGGGCGAGCACCTCGACCGCGCCGTCCTCGTAGGCAGGGGCGACGATGACCTCGGTGAAGATCTCCGCGACCTGCTCGGCCAGGGCCACGGTCACCGGACGGTTGACGGCGATGACCCCGCCGAAGGCGGACAGCGGGTCACAGGCGTGGGCGCTGCGGTGCGCCGCGGCGACGTCGTCGCCGATCGCGATGCCGCACGGGTTGGCGTGCTTGATGATCGCGACACACGGCTCCGCGTGGTCGTACGCGGCCCGGCGCGCTGCGTCGGTGTCGGTGAAGTTGTTGTACGACATCTCCTTGCCGTGCAGCTGCTCCGCCTCGGCCAGGCCACCGGCGCCCGAGGTGTAGAGGGCGGCGGGCTGGTGCGGGTTCTCGCCGTACCGCAGGACGTTGCCGCGCTCGTACGTCGTACCGAAGAAGTCGGGGAAGCCCGAGTCGTCGGCGGCGGCGTAGTCGGCCGCGAACCAGGACGCCACGGCCACGTCGTACGCGGCGGTGTGCTGGAACGCCTCCGCGGCGAGCCGCTTGCGGGCGGTCAGGTCGAAGCCGCCCGCCGCGACCGCGGCGAGGACGTCGGCGTAACGCTCCGGGCTGGTGACGACGGCCACGGACGGGTGGTTCTTGGCCGCGGCGCGGACCATCGACGGACCGCCGATGTCGATCTGCTCCACGCACTCGTCGTCGGTGGCGCCGGAGGCGACGGTCTCCTTGAACGGGTACAGGTTGACGACCACGAGGTCGAAGGGCTCGACACCGAGCTCGGCGAGCTGCTCGCGGTGGGCGTCCAGGCGCAGGTCGGCGAGGATGCCGGCGTGCACACGGGGGTGGAGCGTCTTGACCCGGCCGTCGAGGCACTCGGGGAAACCGGTGAGCTCCTCGACCTTGGTGACCGGCACACCGGCGGCGGCGATCCTCCCGGCGGTGGAGCCGGTGGAGACGAGCTCGACACCCGCTTCGTGCAGACCGCGCGCGAGGTCTTCGAGCCCCGTCTTGTCGTAGACACTGACCAGGGCGCGGCGGATGGGCTTATTCACCGACATGACCGAGATGAACCTTTCGTCCCTCAATGCGATAGCCGTCGCGGGCGAGCCGCCCCACGGCCTCGACGAGCAGCGTGCGCTCGACTTCCTTGATGCGTTCGTGGAGGGCCGCTTCGCCCTCCGGGGTGTCCTCTTCGGTCACCTCGACCACGCCCTGCGCGATGATCGGACCGGTGTCGACGCCGTCGTCGACGAAGTGGACGGTGCACCCGGTGACCTTCACGCCGTACGCGAGAGCGTCACGTACGCCGTGGGCACCGGGAAAGCTGGGGAGCAGGGCGGGGTGGGTGTTGACGACCCGGCCACCGAACTCGGCGAGAAACCTCTTGCCCACGATCTTCATGAATCCGGCCGAGACGACCAGGTCCGGGCGGTACGCGGCGGTGGCGGCCGTGAGCGCCGCGTCCCACTCATCGCGGGTGGCGTGCTCGCGGACCCGGCACACGAATGTGGGGAGTCCGGCGCGCTCCGCGCGTTCCAGACCGGCGATGCCGGGGCGGTCGGCGCCGACCGCGACGACCTGGGCCCCATAGCCCTCGGGGTCGTCACCGATGGCGTCGAGCAGGGCTTGGAGGTTCGTACCGGAACCGGAAACCAGCACGACCAGGCGGGCCGGAGCGGCGGAAGGGGGCGGGGAGGCCACGGCTGGGCCCTTTCTCGCGTGGTAACGCAGGTGCGAAGTGCTTGCGGTGCTACTTGTACGGTCGTACGAAAGAATCTCGCCCCTTGATACGGGGAACTCTACGAACGGGCCGACCGTCAGCAACGATACCGGCACACCCAGCGGCCCCCACGGGACGGGGGCGTGGCCGGGAGGTAGCGTCTGGGGACAGCGAACCGTCCGCCGGGCGGGAAACGACGAGATGGGGAAGACGTTCTTCACATGCCGGACCGACGCCGCCGCACCGCCTTCCGCCTCCCGCTGCCCGAGCGGGCCCCGATGATGCTGCGGGAACGCCAGTCCTCCTCGCCGGGCTCCTCCCCTTCCTCCGGGTCTTCCGGGTCCTCCTCTTCCGGGTCTTCCGGCGCCGACGGCGGAGCCTCGGGTTCCACGCGACCACAGGACGACAACCCGTTCGCCGCTCCGCCCGAGAACCGGCCCGACCAGCCCTGGCAGCCGCGCCACCCCGCGCAGACCAACGGCGGCAACGGTGACAACGGCGACGACAAGCCCGGCGACTCCGGTGAACGCCCGTCCTGGGGCAGTCAGTGGAGCAACCAGCAGCCCGGACGGCAGAACGGCGGCTTCGGCAGCCGGCCCGGCGGCACCGGCCCCGGCGGCCAGGGCGGCGGGAAGGGCGGCCAGGACGGCGGGTCCGGCGGCACTCGCTGGGACCCGACCGACCCCGCCCAGCGGCGCGCCCGCTACGCCGTGCTGGGCGGCATGTGGGCCTTCTTCTTCGCCCTCTTCGACTTCCCGGAGATCGCGCTGCTCCTCGGCGCGCTCTCGGTCTACTGGTCGATCAGCGCACTGCGGGCCAAGCCGAAGAGCCCGTCCTCCGCCACCACCCACGCCACCGCGGACGACGTCGCGGGGATCGAGCGACCGGCGGCCACCGGTGACACGAGCGGCGGAGCGCCGAGGGACGGGGCCGCGCCCGGCACCGGCCGCGTCGGCTACGGCAGGCCGCAGACGACGGCCGCGGTCAGCGGCCTCGTGACGGCCCTGCTCGCGCTGTCGATCGTGGCGACGACGTTCACCGTGCAGCTCGTCTACCGCGACTACTACACCTGCGTGAACGACGCGCTGACCAAGTCCGGCGCGCTGGCCTGCAACGATCTGCTGCCCGAGCCGCTGGAACCCTTCTTCGGCGTCAAGAAGTAACCCTCCCGGGGGCCGGGTCCCGACCGACCCCGGCTCTCAGGAAGCAGTACCCCGGCCGGGTTCCGGAGGCTCCGACGCCTCCGGAGCCCGGCCGTTGCGCGTGGCCTCGGCGACCGGAAGGTCCGTCGTCGGGACCCCGGGCGCCGGGAAGTCCACCATCAGCCCGCCGGAGTCCTTCTTGAGAGAGGCCCGGCGGGCCTCCCTGGCCGCCTTCTCGTGCCAAGGGCCGGTCGGCAGGAAGTCGTACGGCTCGAAGGCCGCGCCCTCCTCGCCCACCCCGGCCGCACGGCCCGTACCGCCGGACGCCGGGTGCGGGACGGGCGAGGAGGCCGCAGCGGCCACGGTTCCCCCGTCGTCCGCGCCCCGGCGCCACCACCGCCTGCCACCGCTCCGCTCCGGTTCACCGTCGGCCTCGCTCCCCACTTCCGCCGTGTCCGGGGCGTCGGCCGTGCTGCTCGCGTCCGGCACGGCGGTGGCGTCGGTACGGTCCCGGCGCCACGCCCAGCCGCGCTCCCGCAGCCGCCACGACCTGAGCAGCAGCGCCACCGGTACGCCGATCAGGGCCGTCCAGGCGAGTGCTGCGGAACCCACCTGCCACCACACCGGGCCGAACTCCGCCAGCGCCCCCGTGCCCAGCGGGCCGCCGGACGCCGCCGTCAGCACCGCCGTACCGGCAGCACAGCCCACCGCCGCCAGGACGGCCACCAGCACCGTCTCGCGGCCGCTCCAGACCTCGTCACGGGCGCCCCGCACCGGCGCCGCCCGCCCCGCGGTGAACCAGCCGACCGCCAGACCGGCCGCCAGGGGCACCGCCAGAGCCGCCCAGCCGGCCACCGTCCCGGGGCCCGGGGCGGGCACGGCGGCCAGGAGGGGGAACTCCGGAAGCGCCGGGCGCCCCTCGACCGCGTACGGCGTCACCGTGGACGCCGTACCGAGAGCGAAGCCGGGCCCCAGACCGTACGCCGCACCCCACATCGCCGCGTTCGGTACGAGGGCCAGGGCCAGCAGCAGCACGGCGAGCCGCCCCGACCAGTCGCCGGCGAGCGCCAGGAACGAATCCTGGGCGGCCCGGGCATGCCACACAAGCGCCACCGCGACGAGCAGCGCACCGCCGCCGAGCAGCACCGCCGCCCCGGCGGCGGCGGACCGGAACGCCGCTTCCGCCCGGGTACGGAACAGGGTCCGCGCGACACCTTCCTGGAGCCTCAGCGGCGCCCAGGACGGCAGTGGACCCCATGGCCGCCCCGAGGCCGTCCACACCCCGGCGGCCGCGGAACCGGCCACCACCGCGGCGAGCGGGAAGCCGAGCGAGAAGCGGTCCGCAGGCATCGCCCCTCCCCGCGCACAGGCGGCGACCCCTGCGGCCACCAGCAGATATCCCGCCGTCACGGCGCAGAACGCACCGCCCACCGAGGGGACGGAGCGTCTCTCATCGGGCTCCAGGGCATCACGGGCGGCCCGGTGCGTCAGCCACACCGGGCCGGCGACGAGCAGCAGCGGAACGGTCGCGACGGGGGCCGGCACCCCGCTGAGGGTGTCGGTCCTGACGAGCTCGGCGCCGTGCGCCAGCAGCCAGAGCCCCGCCGCCACATGGAGGGCGCCACCGGGGCCGCTGTCGGGGTGCGGGGAGCTCATCCACAGCACCGTGACCAGTACGGCGAGCGAGCCGAGCCCCAGGCCGGCCGCGATCACTCCCCGTAGAAAGGAGGAGGCCAGGGCGGCGGTCCGGCTCCGCTCGGCCGACAACATGGGCATGCGCTCGGTCACTTGGGTCACGCCCGCCATGCTCCCAACGACACGCGCTTATTCCGCGTAACAGGCGAACAGCCGCTGTGTCGCTCAATATACGTTTATGTACTTTTTCACTCAGTGGTGCGCTCCCGGGGGCGCCTCATGAACCGGAGCACGACCGCGTCCACCGCCGCTACCCCGCTGCCCTCCCCACAGGAGCGACGCAGGCTGCGCGAGGAGCAGTCACTGAGTGAGGAGCAGGTGGCGACCGCCGTCGGCGTCACCCGGGCGACCGTCCGCTCCTGGGAGACGGGTCGCACCAGCCCCAAAGGGCGTAGGCGCGAGGCGTACGCCCAGCTGATCGCCCCCGCCGGGGAGCCGCAGCCACCGGAGCGGCCGGCCGCTCCGGCCGACCGGCCCAGGGCTTCAGCCCCGAACACCCGGCCGAAACCCGCCGCCGAACGGGCGGCCCGGCCGTCACCACCGTCGACCGTGCCCCGCACTCCGGTGCGGGGCACACCGCAGCCCTCCGTCGAAGCCCCCGGGAGCACCACCATGTCCCCGACCGAGCCCGACACCGGCACGGATGCCGAGCACCTCGCCACGGCCGATCCCCCCGAGGCCCGTGAGACCCCCGAGGCCCCGGCCGGCATCTCGGCCGAGGAAGCATTCGATGCCCTTTACACCCACACCGCGCCGGGACTGGTCCGCCAGACGTACCTGCTGACCGGACGGCGCGGCCTGTCCCTGGAGTCCGTCGAGCGCGCCTTCGAGCTGGCCTGGCAGCGCTGGCCCGAGGTCGCCGTGGACCGCGACCCGGCCGGCTGGGTGCGGGCCGCCGCGTACGAGTACGCGATGTCGCCCTGGCACCGTCTGCGCCGCGCCCACCGGCGCCCTGACTCACCACCGACCGAGCCGGGGCGCCGGGCCCTGTTCGACGCGCTGCTCGACCTGCCCCCGGCGTACCGCCGCACTCTGTTGCTCTACGACGGGGTGGGGCTGGACCTTCCGGAGACCGCCGCCGAGACCGAGGCGAGCACTCCGGCGGCAGCGGGCCGGCTGATGACGGCGAGGGCCGCGGTCGCCGAGCGGCTACCGGAGCTGGCGGACACCTCGTCCCCCGACGATCAGTCGGCGCTGCTGCACGACCGGCTCGGTGCGCTCGCCCTCGCCGAACACGTGCCCGCTCCGGCTCCGGCCCGCACCGTCCGCACGGCCGGCGAACGCAAGGCCAGGCTGTGGACGCGGGCGGCCATCGCCTTCGTCGCGGTCCTCGTCGGCGCGACGGCCCTCACGCTGCACACGGCGCCCACCCAGTACGAACAGCCGCTGGCGCCCGCCGAACGGGTCGGCGGCGTGCCGCCCCGAGGAGGCCCGCCGAAGCTCACCCCGCAGGACGTGAAGCTGCAGAAGGCGCTGCGTGAGGAGCTCGCGCACGGTCCGGAGCGGCTGGTCCCGCGGATTCCGTGACGGCGTCCGCCACGGATCGCGTACGAAAACGGCGCGGGCCCGCACCCTGGTTCAGGGTGCGGGCCCGCACCGTCCGTGCGGTGACGCGGTGGCGCGGCGACGGTCCGCCGCGCCGCGGCGATCAGGCGCCGAGGATCTCGCGCGCCAGCTTGGCGGTCTCGGTCGGCGTCTTGCCGACCTTCACGCCCGCGGCCTCGAGGGCCTCCTTCTTCCCCGCGGCGGTGCCGGAGGAACCGGAGACGATGGCGCCGGCGTGGCCCATCGTCTTGCCCTCGGGGGCGGTGAAGCCCGCGACGTAACCGACGACCGGCTTCGTGACGTTCTTCGCGATGAAGTCGGCCGCACGCTCCTCGGCGTCGCCGCCGATCTCGCCGATCATCACGATGAGGTCGGTGTCCGGGTCGGCCTCGAACGCCGCGAGGGCGTCGATGTGCGTCGTGCCGATGATCGGGTCGCCACCGATGCCGACGGCGGACGAGAAGCCGATGTCACGGAGCTCGTACATCATCTGGTAGGTCAGCGTGCCGGACTTGGACACGAGACCGATGCGGCCGGGCTTGGTGATGTCGCCCGGGATGATGCCGGCGTTGGACTGACCGGGGGTGATCAGGCCGGGGCAGTTCGGACCGATGATCCGGGTCTTGTTGCCCTTCTCGCCCGCGTACGCCCAGAAGGCGGCCGAGTCGTGAACGGCGATGCCCTCGGTGATCACGACGGCCAGCGGGATCTCGGCGTCGATCGCCTCGACGACGGCGGCCTTCGCGAAGGCCGGCGGCACGAAGAGGACGGACACGTCGGCGCCCGTCTTCTCCATCGCTTCCTTGACGGAACCGAAGACCGGAACCTCGGTGCCGTCGAAGTCGACGGACGTGCCGGCCTTGCGCGGGTTCACGCCGCCGACGATGTTGGTGCCGTCAGCCAGCATGAGCTTGGTGTGCTTCATGCCCGTGGCGCCGGTCATCCCCTGGACGATGACCTTGCTGTCCTTGGTGAGGAAGATAGCCATGGTGTTGGAGTCCCTCGTCCCTTACTTCGCAGCCGCGGCGAGCTCGGCGGCCTTGTCGGCCGCGCCGTCCATGGTGTCCACACGCTGCACGAGCGGGTGGTTGGCGTCGGAAAGGATCTTGCGACCCAGTTCCGCGTTGTTGCCGTCGAGACGCACGACCAGCGGCTTCTCGACCTTCTCGCCCTTGGACTCGAGCAGCGCCAGAGCCTGAACGATGCCGTTGGCGACCTCGTCACAGGCGGTGATGCCACCGAAGACGTTGACGAAGACGGACTTGACGTCCGCGTCGCCGAGGATGATCTCCAGGCCGTTCGCCATGACCTCTGCGGAAGCGCCGCCACCGATGTCGAGGAAGTTGGCGGGCTTCACGTTGCCGTGCTTCTCACCGGCGTACGCGACGACGTCCAGGGTCGACATGACCAGACCGGCACCGTTACCGATGATGCCGACCTCGCCGTCGAGCTTGACGTAGTTGAGGTTCTTGGCCTTGGCGGCAGCCTCGAGCGGGTTGGCTGCGTCCTTGTCCTCGAGCGCCTCGTGCCCGGGCTGGCGGAAGTCGGCGTTCTCGTCGAGCGAGACCTTGCCGTCCAGCGCCAGGATGTCGCCGGAGGCGACCTTGGCGAGCGGGTTCACCTCGACGAGGAGCGCGTCCTCGGCGACGAAGGTGTCCCACAGCGTCACCAGAACCTCGGCGACCTTCTCGGCCACCTCGGCCGGGAACTTCGCCTGGGCGACGATCTCGCGGGCCTTCTCGATCGTCACTCCGGAGTTGGAGTCGACCGGGACCTTCGCGAGGGCCTCGGGGGTCTTCTCCGCGACCTCCTCGATGTCCATGCCGCCCTGCACCGAGGCCATGGCCAGGAAGGTGCGGTTGGTGCGGTCGAGGAGGTACGAGACGTAGTACTCCTCCAGGATCTCCGGCGCGGTCTCGGCGATCATCACCTTGTGGACCGTGTGGCCCTTGATGTCCATGCCGAGGATGTCGGTCGCACGGGCGACCGCCTCGTCGGGGGTGGCGGCCAGCTTGACGCCGCCGGCCTTGCCTCGGCCACCGACCTTCACCTGCGCCTTGACGACGGACTTGCCGCCCAGCCGCTCGGTCGCCTCGCGGGCTGCCTCAGGCGTGTCAATGACTTCACCGGCCAGCACCGGTACACCGTGCTTGGCGAAGAGGTCCCTCGCCTGGTACTCGAACAGGTCCACGCGCGTCCGTCCCTTTTAGTGATCTCGCGGTTCGTTCTTCTGCGTGGGCAGTGCCGCGAGGGCAACGTGACTGCGCTGTCACAAGGGAGGCGCACACGGTGTCCGGGTACGCGGCATGTCCATCCCGCAGGTTATCTCCGTGCTCCGCAGGACCCTAAATCGCAGATCACACCTGGGCGGTGATAACTGTCACAGATCGCCCTCCCGGCCGGGTCGCGGTGGACAGAACCGCAGGTGACAGCCCCGTACGGGAACGCGCACGGCGCCGGGCGGTTCCCCGCTCCCCGCGGTGCGAACCGAGGG
>NZ_JBHXQO010000066.1:0-31044 GCF_042717135.1 Streptomyces sp. NPDC058620 | reverse complement strand
CCAGGAGCCAACCCACCCCCGACCAGCACGAACGACACCCCACCCCCGATGACAACTACCGCAGCACCCCAGTGACAATCACCCGCGGTGTCGCATCTGGCATCTGTTTCACCTCACTATGACGAGGTCTTCTGGGATGTTGCGCAGCGCGTCGATCGTGCTGGCAGTCTCGGTAAGACAGACATCGCGGCCCTGGTCGTATGGAAACGGCTCTCCGCGCAGACGCCTTGGGTAACGGCTCTCATGTCTCTGCCCGACAGCCAGGTACGAGCCATCACCGAGCAGGCCGTCGCGTCGGTCCAAGACCTCGGTCTCTCTCGCGGCAAGGCGGCTCAGGCGGGGCGCGGCGCCATCTCGGAACTGCCTGGGTTCGTCAAGGGTGACGCTCTCGCGTCGGCCATCCTGACCTCGGCAGCTCCCACCCGGATGGCCGTCTACGACCAGCATGTCCAACGCGCCATCGACTTCCTCGGGCTCACACTCACGGACCGCTCGGGCCGCTATGGCCGCTACATGGACATCCTCGACACCCTCCTCAAACACAGCGGAGGCCGAGCAGACGGTTGGACTGCGCGCGATGTCGACACTGCCTTGTATTGGGCTGGGAAGAATTCTAAGTAGAACTCATAAATACAGAGTTCACCTTTTTGAGAGATAGAGGGAGGGTTCCGGGAGTGCAGAGAATTACTCTGAAGGAACATCAGATCGACCAACTGTCGGCGTTCCGGAAGTGGGTGGGATTCCCTGCAAGGTCATCTGTTCCCCCGCAGGGTGCCCGGGGCACGATTGTGTCAGCGACCGGTTCGGGCAAGACGATCACGGCCGCCGCGTGCGCGCTGGAGTCCTTCACGGACGGCCGGATCCTCGTCACCGTCCCGACCCTAGACCTGCTCGCACAGACCGCCCAGGCGTGGCGCCTGGTGGGTCACCGGGCCCCGATGGTCGCGGTGTGTTCGCTGGAGAACGACCCGGTGCTGAGCGAGCTGGGCGTACGCACCACCACCAACCCGATCCAACTCGCCCTGTGGGCCGGGCAGGGAGCCGTGGTCGTGCTCGCCACGTACGCCTCCCTGGTGGACCGCGAGGACATCGACGCACCCGTGGACCAGCGGAAGGTTCGCGGGCCGCTTGAGGCCGCTCTGGCAGGCGGAGAGCGCCTGTACGGGCAGCAGATGGCCCCGTTCGACCTCGCGATCGTGGATGAGGCCCACGGCACCGCGGGTGATCTTGGGCGTCCGTGGGCGGCGATCCACGACAACCAGCGGATCCCGGCAGACTTCCGGCTCTACCTGACCGCGACCCCGCGCATCCTCGCCGCGGCCCGCCCGCAGAAGAGCGCGGACGGCCAGGAGGCGGAGATCGCGACCATGGCAGATGACCCGGAGGGCACGTACGGGGCGTGGCTCGCGGAGCTCGGGCTCTCGGAGGCGATCGAGCGGGAGATCCTTGCCGGGTTCGAGATCGACGTGCTGGAGATCCGCGATCCCTCGCCGGTCCTCGGGGAGTCGGAGGAGGCGCGGCGCGGCCGGCGCCTGGCCCTGTTGCAAACCGCACTTTTGGAGCACGCGGCGGCGTACAACCTGCGTACGGTCATGACGTTCCACCAGAAGGTGGAGGAGGCCGCCGCGTTCGCGGAGAAGCTGCCCGAGACCACTGCCGAGCTGTACGTCAACGACGCCTCCGACGACGACCTGGCCGCCGCCGACAAGCTGCCGAAGTCGTCGATCGACGCGGAGTTCTACGAGCTGGAGGCCGGCCGCCACGTCCCGCCGGACCGGGTGTGGTCCGCGTGGCTGTGCGGCGACCACCTCGTCTCCGAACGGCGCGAGGTCCTGCGCCAGTTCGCCAACGGCATCGACGCGACCGGGCACCGGGTCCACCGCGCCTTCCTCGCCAGCGTTCGCGTGCTCGGTGAGGGCGTCGACATCACCGGCGAGCGGGGAGTCGAGGCGGTCTGCTTCGCGGACACCCGCGGCTCGCAGGTGGAGATCGTGCAGAACATCGGCCGGGCGCTCCGGCTCAACAAGGACGGCTCCACCAAGGTCGCCAGGATCATCGTGCCGGTGTTCCTGGAGCCCAATGAGGACCCCACCGACATGGTGGCCAGTGCCAGCTTCCGCCCCCTTGTAGCTGTCCTCCAGGGCCTGCGTTCGCATGACGAACGACTGGTCGAGCAGCTCGCATCCCGCGCCCTCACCAGCGGGCAGCGCAAGGTACACGTCCGGCGCGATGAGAACGGGCAGATCGTCGGGGCCGGCGGCGAGGGCGAGGACCAGGAGCACGACGACACGCAGGCCGCCGCCGAAGCGGCCCTGCTGCACTTCTCCAGCCCGCGCGACGCGGCGACCATCGCGGCGTTCCTGCGCACCCGGGTGTACCGGCCGGAGTCGCTGGTGTGGCTGGAGGGCTACCAGGCCCTCATCCGGTGGCGGGCAGAAAACGAAATCACGGGCCTCTACGCCGTGCCCTATGACGTCGAGGTCGAGGTCGGCGTCACGAAGGACTTCCCGCTTGGGCGATGGGTGCATCAGCAGCGGAAGGCGTTGCGGGCCGGGGAGCTCGAAGAGCGGCGCAAGACGCTGCTGGACGCCCCGGAAGCCGGGATGGTGTGGGAGCCCGGCGAGGAGGCGTGGGAGAACAAGCTCGCCGCGCTCCGGTCCTACCGGCGGGCCACAGGGCACCTCGCGCCGCGTCAGGACACGGTGTGGGGCGAGGGCAAGGCGATGGTGCCGGTTGGCCAGCACATGGCCAATCTTCGCCGAAAGGGCGGTCTGGGCAAGGACCCGGAGCGGGCGGCGGAGCGCGCGCAGCAGCTGACGGCGATCGACCCGGACTGGAACTGCCCGTGGCCCCTGGACTGGCAACGGCACTACCGCGTCCTCGCCGACCTGGTCGACGCCGACGGCAGCCTGCCCGCCATCGAGCCAGGCGTCATCTTCGAGGGCGACGACGTAGGCAAGTGGCGGTGGCGGCAGCAGGAGCCCGGCACCTGGGCGCAGCTGTCGACCGAGCAGCAGGAACGGCTGTCCGCGCTGGGCATCAAGGGCGCTGAGGCTCCCTCTCCCGCCCCAGCGACGACGTCCGCGACGAAGAGCCCGAGCAAGGCGCAGAAGGCGTTCCAGCGTGGCCTGGTAGCCCTCACGCAGTGGGTGGAGCGGGAAGGCTCGGACCGGCCGGTGCCGCGCGGGCACGGTGAGCCGATCACGGTCGACGGCGAGACGGAACCGATAATCGTCAAGCTGGGCGTATGGATCTCCAACACCCGTGCGAGGCGCAACAAGCTCACCGCCGATCAGCTCGCCGCCCTCGCCAAGCTCGGCATGGACTGGGCATGATTCGCGGGCATTATGGCTGCATCTGGTGCCCGCGCCGGCCAGCACGCCGTGGCCCACAGACGAGGGACTCCGCGACGGTTTCCTCGGCGGGGCTGATCCGTGCTGTCTGGACTGTCGACGAAAGATCGTGCGGCGTCTTACTCTGCGTGTGCAGAAGGTGACGAGGCGAGGGAAGCTCGTGGCCAACCCTTGCTAGGGGGCCCTGAGGGTGCGTGCTTTGCATGTGCGGGTCGCCGGGTGGCAGGGGCAACGGGCCTTGGGGGGAATGAATTGACGAGCGAGTTGCGAATCCGGCGGGCGAGCCGGTGGCAGGACGCGGTACGCATGCTCTTGCTGATCAATGCGGCGGCTCATGAACCGCGACCCGGCGTGGACGGTGAGGTGCCGGCCGAGTGCGTGGGTGTGGTCCGCGCGCAGGTGCGGCTGCAGAAGCTCGATTTCTGGGTGCGCTACCCCGACTATCTGGCTTATGAGCTGATGACGGAGTACGAGAAGGCTCCGGAGGAGCCGGCGCTGCTCGATCTCGCCGAGGACATCCTCTCCTCCCAAGAGCCGGACCTGCGTCGGTTTCCGATGCTGCGGCATCGCTTTGGTGCCTTCGAGGAGCTCGACGACGCCCTCGCGGTACTGGTCGAACGGGGCTTGCTGAAAAAGACGCAGGTCTTGCGGGAGCGGAAGGTGGTCGAGCACCGCTACTACCTGTTGCAGGCGGGCCGCACGCTTGCCGTGAACATCGTCGTAGAGGCCCCGGCGCTGGCCTGGTACGTGGAGCGGACCAAGCAGGTGGTGGCGTTGGTTGACGGGCTAGGAGGGACACAGCTGAAGAAGCGCCAGTATCTGTTGCGGGACTACGCCGACACGCCCATCGGGTCGTACATCACCCCAATCACTGATCAGGCGCGGGCAAGGCTGCGGGCGCTGCGGGCCATCGCGGCACCCCCGCAGGCCAGTGCACCAGCCGACGGACAGGAGGCGTCGTGACCAAACAGGATCCCGTGGCTACGCCACCGGTTGTGCCCACCGCCGACGGCATTCTGACCCAGGCCGCCGCCCGGTTGGAGGTCGCCAAGCACCAGGTCGAGCGTGCCCTTGCCGAAGCCAACATCGCGCTGACAACGCCAGCCCCTGCCGACCGGCGCCTGCGCATCCTGCGTCTGCGAGTCGACGGGATCAAGCACGACGGCGAGCCGTTCACCATCGACCGGCCCTTCGAGCCCGGAATCTGGGCCATCGTGCACCCGGAGAACAGTGCTGGTAAGACCAGCCTGCTGGAGTTCTTGGTCTGGCCGCTGCGCGGCGCCCCGCGCGATCTGCCACCAGGCGTCCAATCCTGGGTACGCACGCTGCGTCTGGACCTCGTGGTGGCTGGCAAACCCACTCGGATCGCTCTGGAGCAGACCCCTGGTCTTCTTCCCCCCGTCAGCGTCGACATCTTGACCGCCGATACCGTCCAGGCCTTGCTGGCGGCCGCGGACGACAACCCCTTGCGCCTGGTCGCCAAGGGCTCCGGGACCGACGATGTCGAGCGCGTGATCGGCTCCTTCTTCCTGGATACCCTGCGGATGGAACGCACCAGCCTGTGGAGCGCCACCGGCGGCGCCGACGGAGAGGGAGCGCCCCAGCTTCACGGATGGCCCGCCTACTTCGGGGCGTGCTACCTCAACGCTGGCGGTGACGAACTACTCCTGGGTGACGTCAGTGCGCCCGGGCTGCCCGCCAAGCTGCTGGAACTGTTCGTCGACATCCCCTACAGCAGTGCCCACGCCCAGCTGTCCGTCGCGGTGAAGGGCAAGGCAAAGACCACGCGGCAGGCGCAACGCCGGGCGGAGGGAGATCTGCACGCGCGGTCGGCCGAGCGCGCCCAGTGGCAGGCCCAGCTGGACCTGCTGCAGCAGGGGATCCAGGAGCTGAGCAGTGCTCCCGAGGCCGACATCGCTCCACTGCTGCAGCGGGCAGACCAAGCGGCACAGGAACTGCACCGACTCCGCATGAGCATGAACGATGCCGCGCAGAGCCTGGCGGATGCTACCGCCGCGCGGGTGGGCGCCGAACAGGCGCAGCTCGACGCTCAGGAGACCTGGCAGGCCCGCCGGGTGCTCGGACGTCTCAATCCCAGTTGCTGCCCGCGCTGCGAAGAGCCGGTCGGTGACGAGCGCCGAGCAGCAGAACGGGACCGGGCCACCTGCGCGGTGTGCACACGCCCGCTGCCCGAGATCGCCGAGGACATCGCCGAGGCCGTGCTGGAGCAGCTCACCACCGACATCGCGACCGCCCAGGAAGCCGAGGCCGCCGCAGCCGCCCAGCACCTCGCCGTACAGGCCGCCGCGGACGCCGCCGTCACAGCGCACCAGCAGGCCACCGAGGCAGTGAGCAGCGCCCTCGCCGCTTCCCCCGCCCATGTACGGCTTCGCGAACTAGAACTGATGGCTGCAGAGCTGAAGGGCCGGCTGGCCGCGACCGGCACCGCGCCCCCGTCCATACCGACCGTCTCCACCATCCCCGACGTCCTCAGCGCGGTGCACCAACTGGTGGAAGCGACGGTGAAGGCTTCCGCGGACTACCTCTTCCCGACGATGGACTCCGAGATCGTCAACCTCTCCAGCCAGTTCGGCGTGCAGCACCTGAACTCCGTCACGCTCAAACGCAATGGAAACGTCAACCCCGTCAAAGAAGGCATCAAGCACCCCTTCAAAAAGCTCAGCCGCGGCGACCGTCTGCGCATGCGCGTCGCCACCGTCATCGCCCTGCTGCGGGCCGGCGCCGCCCGGCACATCGACTCCCACCCCGGGCTTCTGCTCATCGACTCCGTCGCCGCCGAAGAGATGACGGCCGACGCCGCCCGTAGGCTGATCGGCGAGCTGCAGACCCTGACGCGGGAACTGCCCGAACTCCAGGTCGTCTTCACCACTGCCCAACCGGAGCTGGTCGAAGGCCTGCTACCCGAGGACCACATCATCACCAGCGACAGCGAACACCTGTTCTAAGCTGCTCGCTTCCGGCGCGGCCCATCAGAGAGGAGAGGACAGTGGCCACGAACGTGGACCAGGCCCTCCAAGAGTGGGCCAGCCGGGCGAGCGACGAAGAACTAGACGCCGGACCCGGCCTGGAGGACCTCGGCGGAGCAGACGCCGTCGTGGCTCAGGTGGACACGATGGCCGCCGGGCCACAACTGCCCTACCTCCTCAATGCGCTGGCCCACGGCATCGACACCATCCCGGCCGAGCAGGCTGCGCCCCTACTTGCGGCCGCGGCTCAGGGCCTGCGCCAACCTCACTCGGCCTGGGTCCTCGCCGACGCGCTCGACGTCGTGTGCACCCGGCCTGGGCTGGCCGCCCGCCTGGGCAGCCGAATCGTACGAGATCTGGCCACGCTCGCAGAGGACGCGCTCGCCGGCGACTGCGACGCCGCCCTCGCCCAGCCAGCGATCGCCGGCCTGCTGCGCCTGGCGGTAGCGGGAGGCTCCCCGCACCGGCTGCTCGCCCTGCTCACCGAGATCACCGGCACCGAACCTGCCGACGCCCTGGACCGTCTGCCGATCCTGATCGGCATCGCCCGCGACCACTTCGCCGACACCGACCGCCTCCTCGACATCCTCAACGCCCTGGAGAATCAGCCCGACCTGAACCCGGCCACCCGAGCCGACGCGAGCTTCGAACTTGCCCTGGCTGACGAGCGAGCCGCTCTGGAGGCCGCCGACCGAACCACCTCCGGCGAACAACTGCACCGAGCCCTGATGCGGTTCACCGAGCTCGACCGCACCCACGAGGCACGCCTGGACGCCCGCGCCCACGCCGCCGCCATCGAAGCCGTCCTCGCCTTCGCCGACCTTGAACAGAACCAGACGGATGACAGCAGCGCCCGGCAACGGCTCACCAAGGCAGCCGACCAGCTGGACACCACAGCCGCTCACCTCGCCGCCTGGACCGGCCGCCTGCACCAGCTCGACTGGCTCAGCGCCCGGAGTCTGACCCAAAGCGCCTGGGCGAAACTCGTCACCACCCTCAACGCAGCACAGGCACACCTGGACCAGCCCAGCTGGTACAACCCCGCCAATGCCCTGAACGACCTCCTGGAGATCTACCTCGCCAGCCGCAGCATCCACGCCCCCGCCAATGACTCCACGGGCCTCACGGCACTGATCAGCCCAGCCGTGGAAGCGCCGTTCGTGCGCAGCCAAGGCCTGCTGCACCAGCTCGAGCAAGCCCTCGCCCACGACCCCCAGTTCACCGACCACCCCGACGCCCAGACGCTGCGCGACGCCGTACACCACCGACGCCAGCAGTCGGCTGGTGAAACGGCAAAGCAGGAGGCGGTGTCGGGAAAAGCCCTGGAGGGCCGTCCCGCACTTGCCGCACTCTTCCGGTCTGACGCCACCGGGCTACGCGACGACCTCGACCCTCACCAGCTCGATCGGCTCGAGAACCTCGCGCACCAACTCGCCAAGGACTACACGCCCACCGGCAACGCCCGCGTGGACACCCACCTGGAGACCCTGCTCGACATTCTGAAGACCAGCCCAGCCTGGAAGCCGCGAGACAACCACTACTTCACCCCCCTGCTGGAGCACTACCTGCGTTTCCTCTACGACAGGTTCGACGCCCAGGCCAACCTCTACGGTGAGCGCACCGCCTACCTTGGGCCAGCGCGCAAGAACACCGACGGCACCGTCGCAGCCTGGAACGAGAAACACCTCCAGGACGACTTCTACCAGCACATCAGTCCCCTCTTTCCACCGGGCACCGTGACGCGGGAGAAGTGGGACGTCGCCGGCGGGCGTGCGGATGTCATCTACACGCCTGATCCTGCGAGCCGCTTCGTCGCCGAGATCAAGTGGCGCACCACGCGGTGGAAGACCCGCGAGACTATCGAGCGGGACTACCTCGCTCAGGTCGCCAATTACACCGCGACCGGGCCGCCCCTCGCCTTGCTGCTTGTCGGCGATGCCAGCGATCACTCCGCCGGATACCGCGACATCGAAGACAGCATCTGGATCATCAGGCACGCCCGTAGCGCAACAGAAGTCCCGCGCCTGATCGTGGCTGGCGTCCTTCCGACCACACGACCGACCCCGCACTCCCTACGCGTAGCACGCTCGTCGTCGCGCTGACGGGGCCGGGCGCGGGCGCCCCAGGCCGACGCGCAACCGACTGAACGCGCCTGCGATCCTCGTTGGTGACCTCGCCACACTTCCGCCGAGTGACCGGCACGGCGTCAGCCAGCAGCAGCGTCTTGGTAACGCTCTGCGTAGCCGCGCGCCCTGGGGTGGGCGTCTGGTTCGTGGAAGACGATGGTGCTTGAGGTGAAGTAGTCGGGTCGGCTGGTGGTCGTCAGGATTAGCCCGTCGTCCTGCAGGCGGTGTTCGGTGAAGCCCGGGAAGACGCCGTCGGCGATCGGTATGCGCGACCATGGGTTGTGCAGGATGTGGAAGCCCTCGCTGAAGGTCTCCCGTTCTTCAGGACCGTAGTCCCCCACGACATAGGCATGGTTAAGGGGACGGTCCGCGTTGGGGTCCGGGTCGGGCAGACTGCCATAACGCAGCAGGGCGACGTCCTGCGGCCCGTAACCCCGCTCGGTGCCTATGCGGTGGAACTTCGAGGCTGTGGCGCTGTTGGAGAAGATCACGGCCGACAGGTGTGCGGCTTCAGGCCGAGCGAACAGGCCGCTGGGAATCCTACTGTCGCCGCGCCAGTGCTCAGTGACCTTCTCACTGCTCAGAACAAGAGCGCCCTCAGCATCGCGCGTGGCCACATCGCGGCAGCCGTATAGGTAGTTGGCCAGCGGGCTGACGGTGTGGAACAGAGCACTCAGATGGTGGAACGATTCCAGGGCGATCACGAACGGGCGGCCCTGTACATGAGGAGCTTGCCAGTAGGCGTGTCCTTGGGCGGACCGCTTCTCGATCTTGCGGCCCAGCGCCTTGGCGGTCTGGAACACGAACTCGGCTTCGGCATCGTCCAGGTCTGCCGGGACGAGAGGATGCTGCTCCCGTGGCAGCTGCTCAAAAGCGGCTTCGAGCGACACACCTTGGGCGGGGTTGCTGGTGGTGGCCTCAATGGCCACTGGATCAGATCCCCCGATAAGAAAGTCCGGCGCGCCGCCGGTGTGCTCGAGGACGTGCCCCTGCTCATGGAGCGCCGCGAACAGGGCTAGCTCCAACACTCGAGGAGAGAAGCCGGTGGTCTGGAACTCACGGACGAAGCTGCGGTCTGCGCCATGAAACGTGACGAAGATTTCGTCCATCAGCTGGCGGGTGGCCTGGTGGATGTGGTGGTCACGGACGAACCGGAAGCGCGGATCTGTGACCTCGTCGGAGACCTTGCGAACGCGCTCGAACAAGCTTTTTGGCATAGCGGCATATGTACACCAGACTGCCCAACCGTTCTGCCGGCTTCAATGGGCAAGGTCTCCGGTGGCCCCGGCTCAGGCGTGCCGGCCGCCAGCTCCGACAGCGGGCGGGTGAGCCCGGTTCCGTCGCAGTGAAAGCACCGGCCGTCTCCCGGCGTGCTGCGGGCACCGATGGTGCCGACGGCGTGGCGGAAGAGCCGGGTGAGGCCTACAGCGTGGGCCTCGTGGAGCGGGAGCTCCTGCCGTCTGCCGAGCGTGGCCTCCAGTGCGAGGGCCTGAGGTGGGTTTGTCGTCGTCGGATGGGCCTGTCCGTCCCGTCCGGTGGTGCGGTGACTTCAGGATCAGTTCGGCTGTGTGGCCTGGCGGCTGTCGGCCGCACAGCCGACTTGTGCGGTTCGAGGGCGACGACATAGGGCAAGGGGCGTTAGCGGCAGCAGGAGCCGGGCACCTGGGCGCAGCTGTCGACCGAGCAACTTCCTCCACGACCTGACTGTGTTGTCGGCTATCAACTGGTGACTGAGGGCGGCAGGGGGATGTCGTAGCGCTGGAAGAGCTCCCGGAAGAAGGCTGCGACGATGCGCCGGCCGTTGTTCCGGTCCAGCTCGTGGCCGCCGAAGCGGTAGACGTCGTAGCCAGAAAGGCTCAGCTGCCGGTCCTCCGACACCATCTGGGCGTAGAGCTGCGGGCTCGCTTTGCCGTCGGCTGAGTAGTGCTGTTGGCCATCGACCTCCAGGACGACGCGCACCCTGTTCGGCAGCAGCAGGAGGAAGTCCATGCGCTGCCGAGCGAGAGGGCCCGGCTCGGCACGGTGCTTGGCCGTGTAGGGGTCGTAATGGAGGTACACCTGTGGGATCAGGGCGGGCAGCGCATGTCCTCCCTCGCGGAAGTACAACGCCGCGTAGGTGTGGAACAGGACCTCCTCCGGTGGGGACGCGAGTGACTCCGCAAGCCGTGCACACAGGGCCTGGGAGACAGAGAGCTGGTCGCTGGTTCCGCCGGGATGCGTCCGCTGCCACCAGTCGACGAGGGCGGCCCACGACAGGCCGGCGGCGTCGAGAGGCCGGGTGTAGGTCAGGCAGTATTCGGCGTTGCGGACGATTTCCAGGCGATTGCTGACGGCGTCGCGCAGTACGATGTCAGGTTTGGGGCCATTGGCTGCGAAGATCAGGTTCTTGAATTCGCCGTCGACTCCGGTCATGCCCAGCGACGCGAGAATCTGCTCCAGTTCTGGGACGTCGTACTCGTCGACCACCTTGCGGGCCACGGTGGTTAGTTCTGGCACGGCCAGCGGTCGCAGGCGCGGTGGGAAACGGGATGTTCATGCCCGCAGGTCGCCCTCTCGAGATGGCTCAGTCGGTAGAAATCGGCGCCATGCGCCCTGAGTCTGCTGTCCTGTGCCGGTACGCACGCGCCATGTGGACACTGATGCAGCAGCCGCTGGCTGCCGTTGGCGAGCTGGAAGCGGACCGCCCTCAACGGAGGCGGCTCCAACGGGCAGGACAGCTACCCGCTGCTCCCGTGGCAATCGTCACCCTGCGACGCAAGACAGAAAAGGGCGGGACCAACGAGGAGACCCAAGAGGTCGAGTGGTCTCACCGCTGGGTCGTCCGGGGACACTGGCGACGTCAATGGCACCCACGCCTACAAGCCCACCGCCCTATCTGGATTAACGAGCACGTCAAAGGACCAGACGACAAGCCGCTGCTGGTGCGCGAGAAAGTCATCACCTGGCGTCGATAGAAGGCCCTGCCACCGCGGTAGCGGGTGTACGACCCGGGATCCGGGACAACCCGGCGTCCGGCTGCGCTGCTACCTGGAGGTGCGCCTGGTAGACCGAGACGCGCGGGGCACGCGGCCCGGACGGCTTCCCGGGCGCGGGCTGCTGACCGAGGACCGGCCGTAACAACTTGAGGTGGCCGTCACCGGCTGTGCCCCACGACGTCCAGAAGCGGCGTGAGGCCCAGCGTTCCTCATGGAGCCGCTCAAGCCTGCCCCGACGGCTCCCACAGGGGGCGGGCGCGCCCGGTCCCGTCGCAGTGGAAGCACCGGCCGCCTCCGGGCGTGCTGCGGGCGCCGATGGTGCCAGCGGCGTGTCGGAAGAGCCGGGTGAGCCCGGCAGTGTGCGCCGCGTGGATCGGGAGCTCCTGGCGTCTGCTGAGCGTGAGCTCCAGGGCGACACCCGGGCCGGTGAAGTGAGCATGGGGGAGGTCGCCGGTCATCGCGCGGAGCGTCTCGTTGACTTGGTGCATCGTCTCCGCGCCGGTCAGCTGCACCCGGGCCGCGAGGATGGTGTCGGCGGCCGCGGTGAAGGACAGCAGCCGTGCCGGGCGGGCGAGGGGCCCGACGCGGCCCACCGGTTCGAGGTGGGTGTGCTGGAGCTGGGCCAGGGCGTGCCACAGGTCGCCCGGCAGATCCTGGGGCGCGGTCTCTTCTCTGCTGTGTCTCATGAGACCGGTCTATGGCCTGGCACCGGCGTACAGCCGGGATCGGGTTGTTCCCTCCCGTACGGCGGCGCCGCGACTTTACGGGCCGTCCCGCCGGGCGGGGAGCTCCGCTACTCGTTCTTCCGTCCGTGGAGGAACCCGAAGAAGCCGGCCTGCTTCGCCGCGGCTTCCTGTTCAGCTCGTTCCTCAGCCTCGCGGCGTTCCCGTTCCTTGATGCTGAGGCAGACGCGGCAGTCCCCGTGGGGAGCTTCGGCCCCGTCGTCGGGGTAGGTCTTGCGGCCGCAGGTCGGGCACGGCCAGGTCGCTGCCTCCCGGCGCCGCCGCTTCTCCTTGTACGCGAGGCGCTCCCGCTCCCTCTCTGCCTCTTCTGTCCGCCGGCGTTCCTCGTCCCGGACACGGTAGGCGCGGACGTCGTCGGGGTTGTCCAGGGCCGTCTTGAGGGTTTCCCAGTCGGAGTGGCCGTATCGCCACCAGATGGGGCCCAGCGGGCCGTGCTGTTGGAGGCGGGCGAGGGTGGTGACGATGACCGGCAGGGCGCGGCTGTGGTCGCGGTAGCCGTCCTTGGACGTGCCGCCGTACATGTCGTCGCCGTTCCACTCGCCCCGCCAGCAGTGGCGGGTCAGGTCGCGGACGGCCGTCATGCGGTTCATCATCGCCGTCGCGCCGACGTCGGCGGTGAAGACGATCGCCAGGGGCGGGTACCCCTCGCGGTCGCTTTTCTCGTAGAGGGTGGTCCACAAGGGGATTTCGCTCCGGCCGGGGGCGTGGACGGTGCGCTGGTAGAAGCGGACGTACTTGCCGAGTTTCGCGGCGAGGCGGGGTCGGTCCTCGGTGCCGTTGTCGACCTCCACGCACAGCATCGGCAGGCCGGCCTCCGGGGCGGTGAGGACGGCGTCGGCGCGCAGGCTGCCCTTCACAGGGTTGACGAAGGATCCGCCGACGGGCAGGACGACTTCGGTCTCCCACGCGTCGATCGTGCCGATGCCCGGCGGTGGGAGGGGCGGCGCGGCGGCCGGGAGGGGAGCCGGCTGGTTCTTCCGGACGACCGGCTTCGTCGGGACGGGAACGGGCTGGATGAACGCGGTGATTGTGTCGGTCACCTTCCGGGCGTGCGGGGCCCCCGACGCCACGGATGCCTTCGCGGTGCTGCCCATGTCCCGGACCTCACGCTCCAGGACCACGCCTGCGGCCTCGAGGCCGGCCGGGGTGAGGTTCCACAGCTTCTCCGTAACCCGGTTGCCGTTCGCGTTGACGCTCTTCGCCGATCCCAGGGAGACGACCAGGCCGTGGGCGGCGAGGTCCTTCGCCCCGTTCAGGATCGTCTGATTGGTCGCGTGGCCCGGCGCCATCAGCCGCCGCAACTGCGCCGCGGTCGCGACCTTCACCACACCCAGCGCGGTCAGGATCATCGTCCGGGTCTTCTCCGTCGACCCGAACGGACACACCTTCGTCCCACCCACCGTGACTCCCCACCCTTCCCGTACGCCCGACCGCCTTCCGGCCGGAAGGCCGGCGCGCGCCCCGCCGCCCCGAACCCGATCACCACTCCTACCACTCCCTACTGACTTAAGAGTGTTGATTTAAGGGTCGTCGAGGTCGCGGAATCTAGCTGGTCAAGGGGTCTGATTTGCACAAACGCGGCGCGATGACGGGTCGGGCAGCGTAGGGGAAAACGTAGGGGAAACCGTATGAGGGTGCGTAGGGGCTGAAACGCGCAAGATTGGGTATCGCGGACAGAACCGCTGCTCAAGTGATCGTCGAAGCCAGGCCCGCCAACTACGTGGCCAGCCGCCACCAAGCGCGTCCAGTCACACCGCGGTGTGCCCGCCGGGCCGTACGCCGTCAGTCCGCGGCCTCTGTCCACAGGGCCGCAATTGGAGGCTCCTCTTGAGGCCGCCGCGATCAGCGGTGCGGCCCGTCGCTGAGGAGCTGTCATGCCCGAGAACACCGCCACCGCGCCACTCGCCCCGATGGAGCCGGAAGACATCGCCGCCGCCTTCGCCTACATCCGGGCGTTACAGGCCGACGACATCGACACCGCCTGCGCGGTCGCCGACGACACGGGCCAGGAGCTGCACCGGCTGCTCCTGGACGTCGCCGCGCGCATCTTCATCCCCATCACCGCCGTGGACGACCGCGACGGGGAGCCGTGCGCGCACTCCTTCCTGGCCGCCGCGCTCGGCCGGCTCCTGCTGGAGCTGCTCTGCCACGGCGAGTGTCTGGCCAATGCGCCGGGCGTCGCCGCGACCATCGTCCGGTTCACCGAGAACATCCTCACCGGGGACCACGGCGACGTCGCCGACGTCCTGCGCCAGCTGGAGGCCGCGGGGATGGAGGAGGCGATGGAGGCGCACCCGGCGCACCACACCACTGCGTAGCCGCACCTCCGGGTCCGCAGTGGTGCGGTGCGGCGCGCATCGAGACCACCGCACCACGCCACGCCACCGCCCGCACCGCACCTCGTGTCCGGGGCGCGTCACCGCACCGCACCGGGCACACAGCGCACGACGACGGGCCCAATATCACAGCCCCCCTTGACCGCGACCTGATCAGCGTCGGGACCGGCTCCGGCAAGGGGAAATACTCCGGTAGCCAACGTGGTCAAGGAGAGACGTGCGCCCGCCCGGACGTGGACAAGGGGTAGCCGGCCACCCGCTCGGAGCCGGACAAGGGGGCGGGCCGCCGGTGCACGCGATCCGGGCGGTGCGCATCGGGTGCGGTGGGGGACATCGGGTGCGGCGCACCGGTGCGGTGGCGCACCATCGCGGTGCGCCGCACGGTGGCGTCCATCGTCATCCGGCGCACCAGAGTGGAGCCCACCCGGTGGAGCCCACCGAGTGGAGCCCACCCGGTGGAGCCCACCGAGTGGAGCCCACCGGGTGGACTGGACTCCATCCGATGTCGTGCATCGCCACTGGATGCAGAACATCGCGCTCCACTCGGTGGACGATGCCCGGCATCGTCACCACAGCCAGGCGCTGGAGTGCCGCACCCGGGACAGGGCGCGGGCATCGCGGCGCGCGGCGGCGTTGCCGATCCGGTTCTGCCGGGGCCGGGGCCGGGGCCGGCGCGACTCCCCGGCCGCAAGGCGGCGCTTCCCGGCGTCCTGGAGCCGACGGCGCTGCTTGTGCAGCTGAAGCTTCTTCGCGGCCTTCGTCTTCGGTGTCCGGGGCCGCTTCCAGACCGGCTGCCACCCCGCGGGCTCATCGGGCTCGGGCTCCTGGTCCTCGTCGAGCGCGGCGGCCATCTTCGCGCGGGCCGCGTGGGCGCGGGTGAGGGCGTCCTGGGGGTCGGGCAGTTCTTCCGGGGTGCTCACGCGACTCCTCCTGTGGGTCGGCCCGGCGTGTGCTGGATGCCGGGCTGCTGGGTGTGCGGCGCCGGGGCCGGCGCCGGGGCGGGCTGTGGACGCAGGCCGTGGGCGGCTTCACGTGCCCGTCGGCTGTCCTGGATCGTGGCGGCCAACTGCGCGGCGGCGGCTTCCATGGTCTGGCGGGTCTGCTCCACCGTGTCGACGCCGGTCTCCGGGTCCAGGAGGTGGTCGGTCTTCGGTCCGGTGTGGAGCGGCCGCGGGTGCGACCTCGAGGCGGCGGGCACGGCGACGGCGTACGGCCGGGTGCGGGAGCCCAGGCGCTTCGCACGTCGCGCCGCGTTGACCCGGGCGGCCAGGGCACCGGCGGTGAGGCGGGCCCGAACGTACGGGGGCGCGGTGCGCTTGCGGGTCAGCGGGCGCAGCACGGCCTGGTCCTCGGTGTCGCGCGGGTACAGGGCGGACAGGTCGGCGGTCATCGACCTGCCCCGGCCGACGGGCCGGGTGTAGTCGTCGACGACCGTTTGCACGATTCGTTCGTCCAGGCCCTTCTGGTGGGGTCGGCCGCGCAGGACGTAGGAGAGGTAGCGGCGGGCTTCGGCGAGGAGGTGGTGGTCCTTGAAAGCGCCGTGCATCACATACGTCACCGCGACGACGTCGACGGCCGCCAGGGCGATGTCGACCACAGGCCGTACCCGCGCCCACACCGCTGCGGCCGCCGCCCTCGCCCGCTGTGCGAGCCGGTCGACGACGTCGGCGCCGAAGGCCCGGACCGCTGAGGTGCGCCACCGCTTGCGCAGCTCGGTCAGCGACAGCAGCTCGGTGCGCTTGGGCGGGCGGGTACGGTCGGCGGCCTGGCAGCCCAGTGCGTGGGCGGCCCGCTCCCCCGGCGCGTGCCCGTGCTTCTCCTCGTACGTGGCGGTCAGGACGGACATGGCGTCCTCGATCTGCTGGCGGCGGGTCGACTGCCAGCCGATGAGCCGCTGGTCGATGCCCGCGATCTCCATGACGGGCCGGCGGCCCGGTGTCACCTCGCGCGGTTCCCACGCCCACCCGAGCCGGGCGGACACCTCCTCCATGAAGGTCAGTACGTAGAGGGTGTCGGCCGCGACGATGTGGGTCAGCATCGTGTCCGCCGACAGGTTGCCCCACGTGCCCTTCTCGTCGGGGCGCCGGGCACGGATCGAGACCATCGCATGATCGTGGAGAAGGGGCTTGGAGTCTGCGGCTCGGGACTCGTAGTGCCGGAAGACCGCGACGATCAGCCCGTCCCGGACACCGGCCCGGTACTTGCCGCCGCCCTTCCAGCGGATCTGTGCGACCGCGTCCTCCAGCCACTCCACGTCTTGTCCCGGGCGATGTCCTGGCACAGCTCCAGCACCAGGCGGTTCTCGTGACCCATCAGCGCCCACGCGATGTGGGCCGTCGGCGGGGGCCGGAACACCAGGTGCATGCCGAGCCAGGGGATCCGCTCCTTGGCCTTGTCGGTCTCGGGTGAGCGGTTGTGCTCGATGGGCCTGCCCAGCACGGTCGCCCGCCGGGCATAGGCCGGATCGTCGCCCGCCTCCAGGCGCTCGCACTCGATCCGGTCGGCGTCCGGGTGCCGGCCTTCCCTCAGGAGCAGTTCGGCCTGCCGCTCGGTCACCACGTCCCCGGCCTTAAGACCGACCGCGGCCAGACCCTGGCCCTTCCAGATCCCGGGCGGGACACCGGCTTCGTCCTGGGCGGCGCGCAGCGACGTGCCCGCCCCGCGGTGGCCGTCGCCGACCATCACGCCGCGGAAGAGATAGCGCCCGTCTCCCGGACGGATCTTCGTTTGGCTGATCATCGGCCCATGGAACCCCGGTGCTGACCTGCAGCAAAGCGCGATCCGGGGTCCTTCCCGCCGGGCGGGAGGCGATCACCAAATCTTTACCGCAGCGCCCGCCAGGCGGACCGTCCAATCAGCCCGAGACGGTAAACCGTCGACGTGTGCACTCTGCCGCCCATGAACATGACCAGGGGCGGAGGTGATGCGGAGCCACTACGGCGGCGTCTGACGATGCCGTGCGAATACTGCGCCGCTGGATGTCCGGCTCCGCCAACGCGATCACCCGATCCTCGCGGTTGATGTAGCCGACGTCCGTCAGGTACAAAGTGCAGTCCGCTCGATATAGCGGAGCCGTCGCGAGCGGCATACGCAGCCGCGCGACGCCGCCGCTCCGCGGATGCTGGGCATGGAGTGGGTGTGACACCGGCCCAGGCCAATCGTTGAGCAGAACGGTCAGCGAAATGCACAGCGACACCCCGGGGCGTCGTTCCCGGGGTCTCGCGCTGTTGGGTGGTCAGCCCTGCCTGACGTGCGCGGACCTGTAACGCAAGGTGCAATGCGGGCTCCATAGGCCCTATCCGGGACGTCCCCTCAGGTCAGTAGGAGAAGACGCGGCGGTTCGCTGGCACAGGTCGCCGGATAGTGCCGGTTCGCTGGATCGAGTGAGATTCCCCGATATCCAGTGCTCTGATCCAGGCCCGGGGGTTGGGCACCTCGTGCGGGAGTTAATGAAAGCGGGGAGGCCGCAGGTGTCTGTGTTGGTCGCGACAGCAGCAGCCGTCCAAGAGCTCGATGCAGACCAGCGCGGGGCGTTGGATGCCTGCGTTGTCGCGGCACTGGCGTTGAGCAGCAGCGAGGGAGAAGCCACAGCGCGTGCCCGGCTACTCATGGAGTGCCATGGCCGCTATGTACGGTCCTTCGGTGTCTCCGATCCAGCGCCGCAGTACCCGGTCTTCGTGAAACGGCTTCTCGGCGGTCGCGTGGCGGACCTCCTGCCCCGCAGGCCGAAGGAGTCCGCGCTCGGCGAGCTGCAGCTACTCGATGAGAACGGCGTACCCAGTTCGGCGTTGAACCGAATCGCAGTGGAGGCGTCTGAGCATGGTCATCAAGCGCCGGGAATTGGGGCCGACATCCGCCATCTCCACAGCCTGCTGCGGGCGGTGGGCATGCTGCCGGAGAGCGCCGGGCTGACACGGATCTGCGGCGAGACGGTGCAGCACGCCGTCTTCCGCGCGCTGCACGCCGCTGGTTTCGAGGCGTATACACGGGGGCGAGAGGCCATGGTCTGCACCCCCGTTCTGTCTCGCCGCGAGGTCTCTCGGAACGTGGCATTGACCGAGTTGGGCGCGTACACCGCCATCTCCCCAACGCGGCAGTTCGGTGGTCTTTGGGCCGCGTGCCCCTTGTGCCGGTGGACCATGCGGGCCACGTACCGCTTGAACGGCACGGTCGACCTGGAGTGCGAGGATGAACGCCACAGCACGCTGGGGGCTCGCTACCGAGCCGAACCCGGGACCGACGGTTGGACCTTGATCCCGCGCGGCGAGTTGCGCGCGGTGCCGGAACTGCGTCCCGTGGAGGGCCATGTGGCGCTGCCGTACGCCCTGTGGCTTTGGGTCACGTTGCCAGGGCTGCTGGAGGTTGAGCTGCGGGACCGGTTGGTTGCCATGGAGGCGGAAGTCCGTCTGTGGCCGTTCGGCGACGCCTACGACCTGCACGTCACCCTCCCGGGCCGCTCCCGGAAATGGCGCATCGACGTCAAAACTTGGGCGGATCCGTACGGGCTGGCTCAGCAGCTGCGCGAGAACCCGGACGAGCTAGGCGACCTGTGTTTCGTCGTCCCTGAGCACCTGCGCACCTACCTGCCTGTCCTGCGCCGGGGCGTGCAGGGAACCGCGGCGCGTGTGTTGACCGAGACCGACCTGCTGGCCGAGGTGAGAAAGGGATGAGCAAAACGCTGGCAGCGGCCTTCGCTCTGGCCGAGTACCTGCTCCCCGCCCGCTTCCATGACGGGCGGCAGGTGGTACGCGTAGTGGACGCCCACGCCCTGCTCACCGGTCACGCCCCGCGCGTTGTGGCGGGCTGGGAGCAGTGGCCAGACGTCGACAAGAAGCGGATCGGTGCGCTGCTGGGTGCTCGGCATCGCGGGGAGGCACTGCTGCACCACGTCGAGCGGACCGTTCATGCTGTGTTCCACAGCGCCGAGATGGATGACCCGCTGCTCGCCCTCTACACGCTTGGGCGCAGCGAGCGGGGGCGTGCCGTTGAGGTTGCGCCGATCCATGGTCAGGATCCGGCGGGGGTTGCTGATCGTCTTCTCCTGCCGGCCCGGCGGGACCGGCAGTTGCGTACTGCGAGCGGGGCAGGCTGGTCCGCGCCGACGTCGCGCGGTCGTGTCCAGCTCGCTTTCCCTGATGAGCAGGGGGTTCACACGCCGCCTCGGGTGGTGACTGCACCTGCGATGGAGTTGGTGATCGATGCCGACGAGCTGGGCTGGCAGAGCCGGGATACCGACCAGTTCCTGGAGGGGCCTGCGTTCCGCGAGCGGCAGATCGCGCTGCTGCTGGGCGGGACCATGGGAGGCGGTCAGCAACCACGCGACGCGGTCGTCCTGCCTCCGGGACGTATCCACCTCCTGAGCGCGCCCCCGGGAGTGGGCAAGAACGTCTTCGGCCGCGCCTTGGCGGTCCAGCAGGCGGCCCTTGGACGCACCACCCTGTTGGTGGTGAGCGACAACGGTGATGTCTACGGGGAGGCTGCCACGCTGGGGACGGAGCTCCGGGCGCTCGGTATCGAGGGGAAGGCCACGCCCTTCATCGCGCCCAGCAGCCGCTACGACTTCGCGCTGCGATCTGCTGCGAAGTTGGACGGCCTGGGTGTGTCCCTCGCGCAGGCGCCGGCAGACATGGCCTTCCTTCTCGACCACTCCGCCTACGGGTGCGCTGTGCGGGACCAGCTCGACGGGCGTGATGCCTTCACGGGTGGCAAGGAGCCGTGCACGGTCACTGCGTCGGACGCTGTCGGTCGTCCGGAGCGCGCTCTGTGCCCGTTCGTGTCGGCGTGTGGAAAGTTCTCCCAGGTCGAGGCTGCGACTACGGCCCGGATCATCGTCACTACCCATGCCTGCTTCCAGTCCGGGATGATCAAGATTCCGGTGGAGGTGGACGGGGAGCTCCGTAACACGATCAGCGTGCGGGAGTTCCTGCTGCGCCTGGCGCCTTACGTGGTCATCGACGAGGTGGATGCCTCCCAGTCCCGGGCGTTCGAAGCGAGCGGCACTCTGGAACTCGCTTCGCGGTCTAGCCCCGGGACTGTGCTGCGGCAGATTCGCGACAGTCTGCATCTGGCGCCTCCCAGACTGGCAGTGGCCGTGCGCCGGCCTTTGACCCGCGCCGTCTTCCTGGCCGAGCAACTGCTCGACTTGGTGGCCGGCGAGGAGGTGTGCACCGAGGTGGGCCAAGCGCGGGCGATGGCCCGCGGACAGGATCCACGCCGGACCCGGCAGATCCTGCAGGACCGGAAGCGCTGGTACCAGCCTCACCGCTGGGACCGCCACCTGCTGGAGAACCTGATCGGTGTCGCGGCCGGCTCGGAGGCCACCGATGAGCAGGCCGACCTGCTGCAGGCCCTGCTGCCTCGCGTGGCCACCCGCCCGGTCGACCGCCCCTCGGCGGTGGTCCTGCCCGAGCGGTTGCGTGCCGTGCCGGGACTGCTGGAGCGAATGCTCACGATCGACGAGGGCGGTGAGTGGCAGCTGGCCCTCCTCAAGGACGAGCTGAGAGCCGTCCTCTCTGCTGCCGTCGCGGCGGCTGCCCCCACCGAGGACAAGTCGCCCGTGGACGCACCGGTCCCGGCGCAGCGCGGGGCAGACGGGCCAGGACCAAGTCCGGTCGTCACGCATGCCGAGGTCACCGCGGGAGTGCTGCACGGACTGATGATGAAGGCCTGGCTCACGGCACTCGCCCATACCATGTTCGAGCTGACGGACCGGGCCGGCGAGCTTACCGGGCACGGCATCGAGGCGGCTTCTGTGCTCGCCGATGCGGTGGGCCACGGGGGTGTCGGCACCGTTGTGCCGTTCGGTCCGCTGGGACGCCAGCTGGGAGGCTTCCGCTTCGAGGGTCTGGATGACTCCAGTGCTCACGCGAGCCTTCGGATGGAGGTGTTGCGCGCCGACCCGCACACGGAGACGCAGTACCTTGGCGACATCGTCGCCCTTGCTCTGAGCGGCCTCCAACGCACCGTCCTGGGCATGTCTGCCACCGGCTTCATGCCCGGAGCAGCGCGCACCCACCTGCTCGCCCGCCCCGACTGGGCCATGCCCGACACCCACCGTGGGGGGCTGACCATCTACAACAGCACGCCCGTCGCCGACGGGAAGCTGCTCGCGGTAGGTAGCACGCCCTACAGCGAACGTGACCAGCGGGTCATCGCGCTGGCCGCCGGATACGCTCCGAGTCTCCTGCGCGACCTCGCCCGGCTAGGCGCAGATCCCCGTACTGCGCACCGGGCACGGGCTTTGATCGCCGTCAATTCATACCGGCAGGCGCGTCTGTTCGCTCAGGCCCTGTACGACGCAGCGCTCTCCCACGGGCGCCGGCTGCGGATCTACGTCGCCACCGCCGACAAGCCTGATTCCACTCTGCCGCCGGTATGCGAGGCGATCGGTCTGCTCACCCGGGACCGCTTCGCCAAACTGGCCGAACTCGACGGCGAAGTACTGATTTCACCGCTGCCGCGCACTGAACGTGGTCTGAATGTCCTCACGGTGCTCAACGGCATCGCCGAATCGGCCTTCACTCTCATCGGCCTGGGCACCAGGCCGGTCATGCCCGCCGACGAGCCCGCCGTCCTGGCTGCGAGTATCGCCGCCCGGGCCTGGCGTGACGTGGTTCCCGGCCGAGACCCCTCCGCTGTCCTCGCCCAGGCCCGAAAGACAGCCGAAGCACACCTGCGCCTCAACCTGAACGCGCCCAAGCGCCTCTCCGGCCTCCCCGACGAGTTGAAGCAGGAGCTGGTTGCCACTCTGCTGGGACAGACCATCCAGCTCGGAGGGCGCGGACGCCGCGGCCAGACCCACGTCGAACTCCACTTCATCGACGGCGCCTTCCACGACGCCATCTGGGGCATCGACCTGCCCACCATGATCCGCGGGCTGTTCGAGCAGTACTCGAAAGATCACCAGCTCGGACAGCTCGGCGGCTGCTACGGCTACACCGCCGAGGAGATCGCCGAGTACGCCCAAGCCCCGCACCTGATCCCCGCTCTGCATGCGGGCTTCCGCACCCACCTGGGAGAACGCGTATGAGCCGCCCGCTCGACAGCAGTACCCGCAAGCAGTGCCGTGTGCTGCAGTTCCGAACTGCCCCGACCGATCTGGGTGATGTGTTCTCCTACAGGCCCGCCGCACCCGCCGCGGACCTCGCCGCGGAGCTGTCCCGCGCATACGCCCGCAACATTGGCACGGGTCTGGACGTACAGCCGCCCTATCGCGCGCTGGAGGCAGTCCTCCGCGCGGCCACAGGAACCTGGGCGCGATGGCAGTGGAATGACGGCCACTATGAACTCCTTTGCGCCGCACCGGTCAGCTCCGACGACCGACTCGACGTGTTCCGCTACTGGTCCGAAGCGGTGGTACCCGGACCAGCGGGGCAGCAGATCGGCGAACAGCTGGCCGAACTCGTCGCCCAGGCCGAGCCCCGCCCGGCAGCTGTGCCACCGCCGCCCCGCGCCGGTCGGCGGTCACGCGGCTGGTGGCCGGGCGAACTCGCCCGCTGGCGCCTCGCGGAGGAGTTGGCTGCCCTCGACTGGCCGAGGAACAACGGCGCACCGGTCCGCTTCGCCTTGTGCACCGACGGCCGACTCGCCGCGACGAGAAACGCACTGCCCAGCGAACCCGACCGTGCCGGCCTCGTCCGGCATCTGCTCCCCCGCATCGTCATCGGCACCGCCGCCAGCGGGTACTCGCGCCGCCACGCACTGACCGTGAACGCCACCACCACCCTCCTCGCCACCTCCTGGAAAGGTGTCAGCACTGTCCTGCTGGCCAACCCCGACCAACCACTCGTCGTCGCCGCCACCACCGACGGCCCGCCGTGGGCGCGCCGCCTGAACGTACCGGCAGTCGCCGCGAGCCGCCGCCTGGCCGCCCTGCCCCGCTTGAGCGCGAATGTCCCGCCCTTCCCCGAGCACCTCGCCGATGACGCCCTCGCTGGCACCGCCCCAGGCCCGGTCTGGGCCGTTGCACCAGCCAGCACCCGCACCCCCGGGCTGGGCCGCGGCCACGGCATGGAGTTCTTCCGCCGCCTGGAAGAACTCATCGACACCAGATGCGAGAAGTACCGGGACCGCACCCCTCTCTTCCTCGAGGTCCCCGGAATCAAGGTGCCGCCCACCGAAAGCTCGCGCGTCGCCGGCCCCATCAGCGTCGACCGGATCCCCGTCGCCCTGGACACAGCCGGCGTCGACACCCTCCTCGTCGCCATGGTGTGGAGCACCGATGAAGTCCGCGCGCGGGTGAAGGCCGCGATGGCCGCCCATTGGGGGCTCGGCCAGGTCGCCGACAGCAGCGAGACAGAGGCGGCCGGCGGACGTATCAAGGTCGTCTTCCTTCACGACAAGGCCGGGGCCCTCAGTCATGGACCGCGGACAAGTGTGGAGCGCCAGCGGGACCTGGAAGAAATGCTCGCCCCCTACACCGGCGATGGCGTCCGCATCGCGGCCATCTGCGAAACCGACTGGGACCCCGACCGCTGGTACCCCACCATCGCAGCCCGCGACACGGCCGAAGCGCAGGACGGCAAGTGGCCCTCCAAGCAAGCCCTCGCGCGCCTCGGGGTGACCTCCCAGTACGTCAAGCAGGCCCCTCCGCCGGTCCCCACCCACACCAAGGACGGCAAGCCGTACAACGAGAAGTACCGCGCCAAGAAGGTCGCATCCCGACAGAGCGGCCTCGACAGCTCAACTGCGAACGTGCTGCGAGAGGTCCTCACCGGTGTCGGCGCCACCGACCACCGTCTCGGTTCAGCGTTCGGCAGGCTGCCGCTCGAACCGTGGTGGCATATCGGCGTCCACGTCCGCCGCCACGCCCGGCGTCGCGCCTACGGCAGACGCCGCGCCAGCACCCCGGCTCCCCTCACCGTCACACTCACCGCCATGCGCCCCACCGGCGGCCCCGACGCCTCCTGGCAGATCTGGGCCTACAGCCCACAGGCGGGGCACTGGGCGGCCCACGGACCGGCTACCACCGCCCTGCACGCCACCGACCTGCCCTGGGACGTAACCCCCTACGACACCGTCGGAGACGAAAGCCCGCAGGCCAGCGCCGCCGCGCAGATCGTCGAGCAGGCCCTCGTCGCCGCGCGTACACAACTGCCTGAGCAGGCGCCAACAGTGCTCTACGTCGACGGAGACGCCGCCGAATACATCTGGGCGGGCCTCACCGACGAAGCACTCGGCCAGGACCCACCCGCCGCTCTGCCCCGGCCGGCATCCTGGCTGCCCGGTCACAGCCTCCCCCGCGCCCAACGCCCCTTGGCCACAGTCCGCGTCATCGGCGACCTGGAACGCATCGGCCGCCCCACCGGCGCCCACATGCGCACCAGCGGCGGCACCTGGCGCGCCACCGACACCACCAACAGCCTCTTCCAACTCGCCCACGACGGCGGCACCCACCTCTACCCCGACTTCCTCCTCGTCAACGTCCCTCGCACCTACGCCGCCAGCCCCTCGGGCCGCTTCGGCAAGGACGAAACGCGATTCGACAGCGATCGCCAGAACAAGAACGGCTACGCCCACACCGCCACCCGGTTCACCGTCATCGGACAGAGCATCAACGCGGACTGCAACCTCATCGGAGCCGTCGCCGCGGTCCTGACCAACCAGGGCATCACCTCGGACGTCCGCCAGAGCAAACCCACCCCCCTCCACCTCGCCCGCAGGATGGACTCCACCCACCCCTACCACCGCCGCACCACCGAGAAGGAAGACGAAAGCCCTGGGACATGCCCTGAGGACATGCGAGCCGACACCACCGCAACCGGAACAGACAACACCCACGGCACTAAGGCGGATTGAACCGGCCAGCAACGAACGCCACCTCTCACCCTGCACTGACGAGGCCGCTATGCACGCTGACGACGGCTTCGGCTCCATCGCCAACATCCGAGCCGTGCAGGCCCGCGACATTGACACCGTCCTTCATGGTGGTGGAGGAACTCGGCCCGGTCTACACCGGCTGCTCCTGGCCGCACGCCCGCACCAGCGCCCTGTCTAAGGGGCTCCTCAGCTCCAGCGCGACCGCGCAACGGTGATACGACCCATGCCACTTACGACCGGGCTGTCGCACGTGGCCCGTCTCGCTGAAAGCGAACCACGTCGGGGCTGTGAACAGCGGTGGTTCAGACGGAGGCGCGGTCGGCGTCTCGCTCAATCTGAGTTCTGAGCGCCAGGGCTTGCCTCGCGTTCGGCGGCGAACTCGTCGAGAAGCTGGAACAGGATCTTTGTCCCGTGCTTCTCGTCCTCGGGCGGCAGGTGGGCGATGTTGTTCCAGCCCTCTGTGAGCGCGATATGCAGAACCTGTCCGGGCCAGGCATGGTTGCAGTTGCGGCCGCGGCGGGCGATGAGCCACTCGTGCCAGCCTGTGAGCCCCTGTCCGCCGTGGCGCATTGCGTGTTGGTCGTAGCCGGTGAGGAAGGCGGTCAGCTGATGGAACGACGAGGCTGTGCCGACGAACATGCCGGGACGCCGGCCGACGCAGGCGAAGTACTCACGCTCGCTCATTTCCCTGATCGACGTCACTTGGATTCGCTGTCGGTGGGGTGGAGAACGGCTTCGGCGATTTCACGGACGCGCTCCATCGTGATGCCGGTTCGCTGCTCGACTGCGAGAGGGTGGTCGGTCGGCTCCAGCTCGATGAAGGGACGCTGTCCGATGGGGCGGGTGTGGACGTGGGTCTTCAAGTTGATGGTGCTGGGCGTGTAAAGGAAGAGGTCGGTGGACAGCCACCCGAAGTACGGCTCCTCGGTTTCACGTCCCGGGGTGTCCCAAACGTCCGCGGACCGGGCAAAATTGTCCCGGCTGAGGGAGACCCATGCGGCCCAGGAGAACACCTCGTCACTGCCGGTGATCGGTATCTCGACCAGACCCTTGACGAAGTAGTGCTGTGCCCGGATCACGCACTGATCCGACGAGAGCAAGCAGTCCGTAGAGTCCGCGAGACTCGGTTCCCAGACGTAGGGGGCCTCGGCCGAGTAGTTCATCGGCAGCTCGACGTGGTGGCTGCCGCAGCACGAGCAGGTGAATCCGGGGTTGCTGGTCATGACCGGAGCCTAGGGCACTTCGTTTGGATCACTTCTGCTGGCCGACGTCGTCGTTGATGATGATGTCCGTGTGACTCACCGCATCAGCGCTCTGATCTCGGCCTTCGGCGTCCTTGCCAGCGTGATGCTGGTCGTTGCGGGCGTTCGTGAGTACCGCTCTGGCGCGTCGGTTCTCTGGCTCGTGGCTGGAGTTGTGATCTTCCTCAGCGCTTCGTACACGCTCGTGCGGGACGTGCAGCGGCTCCGCACTGGGCCGACCGACTGACGGCGGTGCCGTTCCCACCAGCCCCGCTGGTCGTTGTTCGTGTGTGTCGTTGACTGACGCGCAGTGGGCGCGAATCGAGCCGTTGCTGCCAGATCGGACGCCGCGGCGGGGCGGCCGGTGGCGGGATCACCGTGAGGTGATCGACGCGATCGCCTTCAAGTTCCAGACGGGGTTGCAGTGGGCTCATCTCCCCGAGAGTTCGGCAACTGGCGAGGCGTCTACAACCGGCTGCGGATGTGGGCCATCGACGGCACCTGGGAGCGGGTGTTCACCGCGCTGGTCGCGGAGGCCGATGCCGACGACGACCTCGGCTGGGCTGTCTCGGTGGACTCCACCATCGTGCGCGCACACCAGCACGCGGCTGGCGCCCGAAAAAAGGGGCCCCAACTGGCGAACCGGACGACCATGCCATCGGCCGGTCCCGCGGCGGTCTGAGTACGAAGATCCACCTCGCAGCCGACGCCCGTTGCCGGCCCCTGGTCTACGTTCTGACCGCCGGGCAGGCCGGTGACGCGCCCGCCTTCGGAGACGTGATGGCCCGACTGCGGGTTCCCCGCCAGCGGGGGCGGCCCCGCACCCGGCCCGATGTGGTCCTGGCCGACAAGGCCTATTCCTCACGCACCATCCGCGAGCACCTGCGCAAGCGCGGTATCCGCGCGGTCATCCCCGTCCCGGCCAACCAGCGGGCCCACCGCCTACGGCGAGGTAACCGAGGCGGCAGACCACCCGCCTTCGACCGCGAGGCATACAAACAGCGCAACACCGTCGAGCGGTGCATCAACCGCTTGAAGCAATGGCGCGGCATCGCCACCCGCTACGAGAAGACCGCGACCATCTACCTCGCCGGACTCCACATCGCAGGCATCTTCATCTGGTCCGCCCGATGATCCGAAAGAAATGGTCTAACTCCCGGCCGTGGCGGCCGTGACCACGGTGACCGCGACCATCGCCGCCTGCATGTCGCGGATGGCAGCACGGACGCTCTCGGCCGCCCATTGCCCGGCGGCCACCTCCCCCATCCTCGCGGCGACCTGCTTGCGCGGGCTGTCCGGAAAGGCCAGGCGGTGCAGCTTGGCGGAGTGGATCAACGCGATCAGGCCCGCCGTCCGTGTGTCTGGCTCGACGCCGCCCAGTACGACGGCGCGGAGCCGTTCCCGCAACTCAGCCTCGACGGCGCCATCGGCCTCGGGATAGCGCCGTATCGGGAACACGCCGAGTGCCTTGTGCTTCTCCTTCACGACCACTCCGCGCCTGCACAAGCTCTCCAGAGCCGCACCGACGGCCTTGGCTTGGTCCTTCGTCAGCCACTCCGTCACCCGTCGCTTCTTGCGACCGCGCAGCCACGTCTCGATCAGTGCCGTCCGGCTGTCGAGCAACTGGTCCCCGGTCGGCGCCGTGTCGGTCAGTTCGAGGTGCTTGCCTGCAACGGACACCCGCCCGGCCAGAACCAGTTCGAGCAGGATCCCTCCCGACACCGCCCACCCAGCGGCCTGCCGCTGCTTCGCCGACCCGGACTCATCGTCCAGAGACAGCAGCATGATCTCCTCGGCCAGTGTGATCGCCATACCCACTACCCCCGTATACGCCCCGTGATCGCTTTCTCATGACCAGACGCCCGGAGCCGCTAAGAGGTTCCCCCGTTAATTCCGGCCCTAGTACTCCAGCCGTAGATCGTGATCTTGCCGCTGGGGGGCGGTGCGGAGACGGGTGAGGCAACCGCTGATCATCGGTGTGTGAAGACTGAAGATCATGTGGTGGCCGCAGGTCACAGCGTGGACCCTGCCCGCTGGCAGGAGGCGTTCGAGCGCCTGACAGGCCGGATAGCGTGCCGGTTCGCGCGGGTCGAACCCCGGCGTCGGGTGCGGCAGTTGGTGCTCGGGCTGCTGTCGGACCTGCCGCGCAAGAACTGCTGGACCATCGCCGAGTGGGCAGGGGAGGCCACCCCGGACGGGATGCAGCACCTGCTTGGCCGGGCCAAATGGGACGCCGACCGGGTACGCGATGATGTGCGCGACTACGTGGTGGAGCACCTCCACGACAACATGGCCGTACTTGTCGTGGATGAGACTGGCGACGTGAAGAAGGGTGCGCACACAGTCGGTGTCCAGCGCCAGTACACCGGCACCGCGGGCAGGATCGAGAACGCTCAGGTCGCCGTCTACCTGGTCTACGCCGGCCGTCGCGGGCACGCGGCAGTGGACCGGGAACTGTACGTGCCGCGCTCCTGGACCTGTGACCCCGACCGGTGCCGGGATGCCGGACTGGGCGAGGACGCCGTCTTCGCGACCAAACCGGAACTGGCCACCCGCATGATCACCCGGTTCCTGGACTCCGGCCACCACGCCTCGTGGGTCGCGGGCGACGAGGTCTACGGCGGCAACCCGAAACTGAGGGCCGCGCTGGAGGAACGCGGCGCCGGCTACGTGCTCGCGGTGGCATGCTCGGCCGAAGTGGTCACCGGGGCGGGGAAGTTCCGCGCGGACACGCTGGCCTGGAAGATCCCCCATCGGGCCTGGCAGAAGCTGTCCGCCGGTGCCGGAGCCAAGGGGCATCGCTTCTACGAATGGGCCGCCGTCGACCTGGCCGACCCTGCCCATGGCAGCCGTCAGCTGCTGATCCGCCGCAACCGCACGACCGGCGAACTCGCCTACTACCGCTGTTACTCACCTGCCCCGGCCCCGCTGGCCACGCTGGTGAGAGTCGCCGGATCAAGATGGCGGGTGGAGGAGACCTTCCAGTCCGGCAAGGGCCTGGCCGGACTGGACGAGCACCAGGTCCGCCGCTATGCCTCCTGGTCTCGCTGGGTCACCCTCGCCATGCTGGCCCACGCCTTCCTCGCCGTCGTCCGCGCCGACGAACACGCCCGCCGCCCCGGGCCAGGCGAGCTGATCCCACTCACCTGCAATGAGATCCAGCACCTGTTCATCACGCTCGTGGTTCAGCCCGTGCACGACGCGGACCACCGGCTCAGCTGGTCCCACTGGCGACGCCGTCACCAGGCCCGATCCCAGGCCAGCCACTATCGGCGGCAAGCCGCCCAGGCATGACTGAGCGCTTCAGTCGGCGAGTTCCGACAGGTACGGCGCTCGGTGTTCGGTCCGGTCACCGCGCGCCCGGCGACCGGTCACCCGGCGGCAGCCAGGCGGCGCTGAAGCTCCTCCTCCGAGACGTCTTCCAAGTGGGTCAGAAATACCCACATGTGACCCGAAGGGTCCTTGAGGATGACGGTCCGGTCACCGTGGAACATGTCCTTGGGCGGCTGGAGGATCTCGGCGCCGGCGGCCTCTGCGCGCTTCGCCAGGCTGTCGACGTCCGGCACGAAGACATGCAGCGTGACGGACGTGCCTCCGCCGAGCGAGGTCGGCGCGGCGAAGGAGCCGGCCTCCGCCTCGTCCACGCTGGCGTCGCCCAGCATCAGGGCCGACCGTCCGATGGTGATCTCGGCGTGCAGAATCCCGCCGCCCGGAGCGTCGATCCTGAAGTCCTCACGCGCGCCGAACGCCCGCTGGTAGAAATCGATCGCCGCGGCGGCATCGTCGACCATGATGTGCGGGATCACGGCGTAGTGGTAGCGGTCGGGGATCTCGATGGGGGCTGTGCGCTCGGTCATGGCGAACCTCCTTGAAAAGGCACCGCTGGTCGGTTCCTGCGGCTCTGGAAGGAACGTAGAACCTCAAGTTTGGTTCAGGTCAAGCGTCGATGTGGCGCTGCAGGTGCCTGCCTGAAGGGCACCTGCAGGCCCTGCCCCGCCAGTAGGAAGGCACAGCTCGCCAACTCGAGCGCTCAGCCGCCCACTGAAGATCACGATCTACGGCTGGAGTACTAGCCCGTCCCTCTCACCTCAGGCCCGGTCCACTAACTGATCCGAAAGAAACGGCCTAGTAATCGGCTCCGATGAAGCTGACTTCAGTGTCCCTGCTCCGTCGGCCCGTGTGCCGCCGTTGGGTCTGCGACTGCCTCGATGGTGTGCGCGACTATGCGGAGTTGGTGGATGAACCACGGCTTGGCGGTGGTGCGGAGGGAGCTTTCGTTGGGGAGCCGGCGGATGAATTCTGCGTGGAAGGCCCGGAAGTCTTCTTCAAGACCAAAAGCCACAACGGCTCGGCCGTGCCTCTTGCTCCCATTCAGGCCCAGTTCGGCAGATCGGTACCCCACTGGGTCGGGGCACGGTTCCAGTTCGCGGGTGCGCCGTCGTAGTGGACCGGGGCCAGGGCATGA
>NZ_JBHXQO010000065.1:9562-32599 GCF_042717135.1 Streptomyces sp. NPDC058620 | reverse complement strand
CTGTCCGGCAGTTGCCGGACAGGGGGCCGCTCGCCGTTCATGAAAGCCATCGGGTTCCCGGGGGCGGCATGCCGAAGGCCCAGTCCCCCTCTCGGAGAGGGTTACCGGGCCTTCGGGTCGTTCAGTACCGCTGTGCTGGACCGTCAGCCGGTCACGGGAACGAACGTCGAGAGGTCCGCGGCCAGTTCCGCATGGACACGAGCCTTGATCAGCGTGCCCTCCGGGGTGTGCTCCTCGGAAAGGACCTCACCCTCGGCGTGCACCCGGGAGACCAGACCACCCTGGATGTACGGCACGAGCGCCTCGATCTCGACGGACGGCCGCGGCAGTTCCGAATCGATCAGCGCGAGCAGTTCGTCGATACCGGCGCCGGTCCGCGCCGATACGGCGATCGCGTGCTTCTCGATGCGCAGCAGCCGCTGCAGCACGACCGGGTCGGCCGCATCCGCCTTGTTGATCACCACGATCTCGGGTACGTCGAGCGCACCCACTTCGCGGATCACCTCACGCACCGCGGCGAGCTGCTCCTCCGGCACCGGGTGGGAGCCGTCCACCACATGGAGGATCAGGTCGGACTCGCCGACCTCCTCCATGGTGGAGCGGAACGCCTCGACGAGGTGGTGCGGCAGATGCCGTACGAACCCGACGGTGTCGGCCAGGGTGTAGATCCGACCGCTCGGCGTCTCGGCCCGGCGCACAGTCGGGTCGAGGGTGGCGAACAGCGAGTTCTCCACGAGGACGCCCGCACCGGTCAGCCGGTTGAGCAGGGAGGACTTGCCCGCGTTGGTGTATCCGGCGATCGCGACGGAGGGCACCTTGTTGCGCTTGCGCTCCTGGCGCTTGATCTCGCGGCCGGTCTTCATCTCCGCGATCTCCCGGCGCATCTTCGCCATCTTCTCGCGGATACGGCGCCGGTCCGTCTCGATCTTGGTCTCACCGGGACCGCGGGTGGCCATTCCGCCACCACCGCTGGAACCGCCGCCGCCCATCTGCCGGGAGAGCGACTGACCCCAGCCGCGCAGTCGCGGCAGCATGTACTGCATCTGTGCCAGCGACACCTGCGCCTTGCCCTCTCGGGACTTGGCGTGCTGGGCGAAGATGTCCAGGATCAGGGCGGTGCGGTCGACCACCTTGACCTTGACGACGTCTTCCAGGTGGATCAGCTGGCCGGGGCTCAGCTCACCGTCGCAGACGACGGTGTCGGCCCCGGTTTCGAGAACGATGTCGCGCAGCTCAAGCGCCTTGCCGGAACCGATGTAGGTCGCCGGGTCGGGCTTGTCGCGCCGCTGGAACACGGCGTCGAGCACCTGGGCACCGGCCGTCTCGGCCAGCGCCGCAAGCTCCGCGAGTGAGATCTCCGCGTCGTGCACGGTGCCGGAGGTCCAGACGCCGACCAGCACGACGCGCTCCAGGCGCAACTGCCGGTACTCGACCTCGGTGACGTCCTCCAGCTCGGTGGAGAGACCTGCCACACGCCGCAGCGCGGCACGCTCCGAGCGGTCGAGCTGATCGCCGTCCCGCTCTCCGTCGATCTCGTGGCTCCAGGCGACGTCCTCTTCCATCAGGGCGTCGGCCCGAAGGCCCTCGGTGAGGCTTTCGGTGACATTCTCCGTAGCGCTCTGCGCCTTCTGCGCGTCCTGGGGAAAGGAAGAAGAGGAGGTCATTGGATCCTTACGTCGATGAAATTCACTTACGTCAGTCACAACGCGTGACCTCGCCGGATGATTCCCCACTGGGGTTCCCGGTCCGGCCGCCGCGCCGACCCGTTGATAGTGGCATGGCGCCGCCGGGCCCGTCACTCGGGTTTACCGGTGTTTCCGCCTCTGTCCCCCCGGCCCGCACACGGCTCACCGAGCCTGGGGCTTCTCGCTGCGCCAGTCCGGGTGCCCGGGCATCGGCGGTGTCTTCTCGCCGTACAGCCATGCCTGGAAGAACGCGCTCAGGTCGCGTCCGGCGATCTGTGAGGCGAGCCCCGTGAAGTCCGCCGTGGTCGCGGACTCGTCCCTGTGGCGCCGCACCCAGGTCCGCTCCAGCCGGTCGAACGCGGCCGTGCCGATCTCCTGCCGCAGGGCGTAGAGGACGAGGGCGCTCCCGTCGTACACCACGGGCCTGAAGAGGCTGATCTTGCGGCCCGGCTCGGGGGCGTCGGGATGGGCCGGGGGGCCTCCGGCGGCCCGCCAGGTGTCGGAGCGGGTGTACGCCAGGCGCATCCGGCGTTCGAGCGACTGCTTGGCGTGCTCCTCGGCGTACCGGGCCTCGTACCAGCTGGCGTGTCCTTCGTTGAGCCACAGGTCGGACCACGACTTCGGGGAGACGCTGTTGCCGAACCACTGGTGGGCGAGTTCGTGCACCATGATCGAGTCGACGTACCACTCGGGGTAGCCGGGCTCGGTGAACAGGGACCGTTCGAAGAGCGAGAGCGTCTGGGTCTCCAGCTCGAAGCCGGTCTCCGTGTCGGCCACGAGCAGCCCGTACGTCTCGAACGGGTACCGGCCGACCTGGCGCTCCATCCAGGTCATCTGGTCCGGAGTCTTCTTCAGCCACGGCTCCAGCTTCGCCCGGTCCGCGGCCGGCACGACGTCGCGCAGGGGCAGTCCGTCCGGTCCGGTGCGGTGCAGGACCGCGGAGCGGCCGATGGACACCTGGGCGAGCTCCGTGGCCATGGGGTGCTCGGTGCGGTAGGTCCAGGTGGTCGTGGCGCCACGGCGCTCGGCGCCGACGGGCAGACCGTTGGCCACGGCTGTCAGCTTCTCGGGGGCGGTGATCCGGAAGGTGAAGTACGCCTTGTCCGCCGGGTGGTCGTTGCCCGGGAACACGCGGTGCGCTGCGTCGGCCTGGTTGGCCATGGCCAGGCCGTCGGCGGTGCGCAGCCAACCGCCGTCGGCGCGGCTGCCGTTCGGATCGCTGGTGTGCCGGACGGTGATGCGCAGGGGCACTCCGGCAGGGAGTGCGGCGGGTGCCTGGACGACCAGGTCCTCGCCCTTCGTTCCGAAGTCGGAAGCCAGACCGTTCACGTCGACGGCGCTGACCTTGCCCCGTGCGAAGTCGAGGTTGATGCGCTCCAGCGGGCCGGTGGTCCGGGCTTCGATCGTGGTGACGGCGTCCAGGGGCTTGGTGTTGTTCCCGTGGTACGTGAACGCGATGTCGTACGAGAGGACGTCGTATCCGGGGTTGCCGAGCTGGGGGAAGAGGCGGTCTCCGATGCCGAGCGGCTCGGGCGCGGGGAGGGTGGCGGCGACGAGGGTGGCCGAGGCGGTGGCCAGCAGGGCGGCGCGCAGTCGACGGGAGATGTGCGGCATGGACTACGGCTACCAGCGGCCGCCCGCTCCGTCGGGGTGCCGCGCGCCGCACCACCCGAACGAGATCGTCCGGGTGCCAGGGGCGTCAGGTGGTGACCGCCTGGTGCTGGGCGCGGCTCACGTCGTACACACCGGGCACGTCCCGCATGGCGCGCATGAGTCCGGGCAGCCCGGCGGCGTCGGGGATCTGCAGGGTGTAGGTGTGCCTGACTCGCTGCTCGCTGGGGGGTTCCACGGTGGCGGAGACGATGGCGGCGTCGGCCGTCGCGATGGCTTCGGTGAGGTCGGCGAGGAGCCGGGGCCGTCCGAAGGATTCGGCGACCAGGGTGACGCGGCACTCCCCCGTGTCCCGCCGGTCGCCGTCGTCGTTCCAGCGGGCGGCGACCGGTGGCCGTCCCGCGGCCTGCATACGGGCCACCGCCGGACACTCCTGGCGGTGCACGGTGACGGCGCCGCCGCGCACGGTGAAGCCGGTGACCTCGTCGGGGGGCACCGGGGTGCAGCAGCCCGCGAGGCGTACCGCTGTTCCCGGTCCGTCCACGGCGACGCTCACGACGCGCGCCCCCTGTTTGCTCCGGCCGGTCGACGTGTCGTCCGTGGGCTGCTGCGGCTGCGGCCTGGGGGTGTCGGGCTGGCCCCCGAGCGCCTGCTCGCCCTCCGGATGGGCGTCGAGCCAGCCCGTGATGGCGATCCGGGCGGCGGCGGTACGCGCGTGGTCGAGCCAGTCGGGAGAGGGTCCGGACGTCGCGTCCTGGCTGAGCAGCGGCTGCACGGTGTCGCCGTCGCTCAGTACGGTGCTGAGCGTGGCGAGCCGGCCGTTGACGCGCGCTCCGATACAGCCGTGCGCCTCGTCTCCGTACTGCGCGTACGCGGCGTCGACGCAGCTGGCGCCCGCGGGCAGGCCCAGCGTCCCGCCGTCGGTACAGAAGACGGTGATCTCCCGGTCCTGGGCGAGATCGGCGTGGAGTGTCGTCCAGAAGGTGTCGGGGTCGGGGGCGGACTCCTGCCAGTCGAGGAGCCGGGAGAGCCAGCCGGGCCGGGTCGGGTCGGCGCGTTCCCCGTCCGCCGGTTCGAATGGCTGGACCGCGGTGCTGTCCGGGGTGTACGGGTTCCCGAGTGCGATGACGCCCGCTTCGGCGACCTTGTGCATCTGGTGCGTACGGATGAGGACTTCGGCGACGGCGCCGTCCTGGCCGACGACGGCGGTGTGCAGCGACTGGTACAGGTTGAACTTGGGGGCGGCGATGAAGTCCTTGAACTCAGAGATCACGGGCGTGAAGCAGGTGTGCAGTTCACCGAGGACCGCGTAGCAGTCGGCGTCCTCGGCGACGAGGACCAGCAGGCGTCCGAAGTCGGTTCCGCGGAGTTCGCCGCGTTTGATTCTGACGCGGTGCACGGACACGAAGTGGCGGGGCCTGATCAGGACCTCGGCGGAGATGTCAGCTTCCCGGAGCGTCGTCCTGACTCGCTCGGCGATCTCGGTGAGGGGGTCCTCGGCGCCGCCGGAGCCGGCGATCAGAGCCCGGGTGTGTTCGTACTCCTCCGGGCGCAGGATCGCGAAGGCGAGGTCTTCCAGCTCCGTCTTGAGCGCCTGAACCCCGAGACGTTCGGCGAGGGGGATGAGGACGTCACGGGTGACCTTGGCGATCCTGGCCTGCTTCTCGGGGCGCATCACGCCGAGGGTGCGCATGTTGTGCAGCCGGTCGGCGAGCTTGATCGACATCACCCGGACGTCGTTCCCGGTGGCGACGAGCATCTTGCGGAAGGTCTCGGGCTCGGCCGCCGCGCCGTAGTCGACCTTCTCGAGTTTGGTGACTCCGTCGACGAGGTAGCAGACCTCTTCGCCGAACTCCTCCCGCACCTGATCGAGCGTCACCTCGGTGTCCTCCACCGTGTCGTGGAGGAGGGAGGCCGTCAACGTCGTGGTTTCGGCGCCCAGTTCGGCAAGGATCAGGGTCACCGCGAGAGGGTGCGTGATGTACGGCTCACCGCTCTTGCGCATCTGGCCGCGGTGCGAGGACTCCGCCAGGACGTACGCCTTGCGCAGGATGGCGAGGTCGGCGTCCGGATGGTGGGCCCTGTGGGCGTCCGCGACATGGCCGATGGCATCGGGCAGGCGGCCGCGGGAGGCCGGACCGAGCAGCGCCACGCGGCCGATCCTGCGGAGATCGATCCGGGCACGGCCCCGCCTGCGAAGGGGAGCACCTGGGTTGGTGGCCTCTGCACTCATGGGGCACCTCCGGCAACGTCGACCGGCGGTGAGAAGGCGCGGATGCGTCCCCGGGCCGGTGCTTGATGCTACCGACCCCACCACGTGGCGCAGTCCGGCTCTCGCCCGGCGTGAAACGGATCACCCATTCGAGCGAAGCTCTAGCCGATCACTGTTTCGAGCCAGGCCGGGTCGATGAATCCTTCGGCGACGATCACGGCGGGTCCCGTCATGTCGATCGCGCCGTCCGGGTGCTCCGTGATCACCAGCGTGCCGCCGGGCAGATCCACCGTGTACGTCACGGGGCTGCCGGTGAGCGCGGGGTCGGCGCCGTCCCTTCGGGCGGCGGCTACGGCCACGGCGCAGGCTCCCGTACCGCAGGAGCGTGTCTCGCCGGAGCCGCGCTCATGCACGCGCATCGCGACATGGCGAGGTCCGCGGGCCACGACGAATTCGATGTTGACGCCGTCGGGGTAGACGGTGGCGGGGGTGTACTCCGGCGCGGAGTACAGGCTGCCGGCGTGTGCCAGGTCGTCGACGAACGCGACGGCGTGCGGATTGCCCATGTTCACGTTGCGGGCGGGCCAGCTGCGGCCGTCCACCGTGACCGTGACGTGCTCCTCCGGGAGGAGGCGCTGCCCCATGGAGACGGTGATGCTGCCGCCCTTGGCGATGTGCACCCGCTTGACGCCGCCGCGGGTCGCGACGGCCAGGTCGCCCTGCTCGACGAGTCCGGCCCGCTGCAGGTGGTGGGCGAAGACCCGGACGCCGTTGCCGCACATCTCGGCGATCGAGCCGTCCGCGTTGCGGTAGTCCATGAACCACTCGGCCTCGGCCGCCATGGCCTGCGCCTCCGGGTGCGCGGCGGACCGTACGACGTGCAGCAGACCGTCCCCGCCGATACCGGCCCGGCGGTCGCACAGCCGGGCGACGACCGGGGCGGGCAGGTCGAGGTCGTTGTCCGGATCGGGAACGATCACGAAGTCGTTCTCGGTGCCGTGACCCTTGAGGAAGGCGATCTGCGAAGTGCTCACGGAGCAACTGTACGAGGCCGCACCGACAGCCCGCCAAGGCGGACCGCGCGGAGGGGGCGCCGTGTCAGCGGAGCCGGGCCACGCGCCAGACGGCGAGCGCGACGAGTCCGGTGCACACGGCGACGTACAGGGCGATCACTCGCCAGTCGGCACGCTCGCCCGAACCCCTTGCGGGCAGGCCGGGCCAGGTGTGGCCGACGCGACGGGCGGCCATCATGCCCCAGCCCGCGGCGCAGCAGCTGATGAGCAGGCCCAGCATCGCGACGATCGCACCGCCGTCGCCGAACTCGAAGGCGAGCGGGAAGGCGAACATCAGCGAGCCGACCGCGGCAAGCATGATGATCGGTGCGAGCTGCCAGATGCGCAGTCGGCGAGCGGGGCGCAGCTCGACCTCGACCTCGGGGGTCACGTCGTGCTCGTCGGGCCCGTCGGGGCTCAAGCGTCCCGCCTCGTGCTGCGTATCCGGTGCGTCTTGGTCTGTGTCGCGAGGGCCGGCCTCCATCGCCACGCGCCCTCCCAACTCGGACTCCACTGGTCGATCGATGCTCGATGATGGCACGCTCCCGGGCACCGAAATGACGTGCAGAGCTTCCCGATGCCATCACGTGATCAGGCTGTAACCGCTCGTTCGACCAACGCCAGCGCCAGGTGCGGGAGTTCCGCACGCTGATCGACGGCACCATTCAGCCAGTGGACGCGCGGGTCGCGGCGGAACCAGGAGTCCTGGCGGCGCGCGAATCGTTTGGTGGCGCGCACGGTCTCGGTGCGTGCCTCGTCCTCGGTGCACTCGCCCGCGAGCGCCGCGAGCACCTGCTGGTAGCCGAGCGCGCGGGAGGCGGTGCGTCCCTCACGCAGGCCCTGGGCCTCCAGGGCGCGCACCTCGTCGACGAGTCCGGCCTCCCACATCCGGTCGACGCGGACGGTGATCCGCTCGTCGAGTTCGGGGCGGCCGACGTCCACGCCGATCTGCAGGGCGTCGTAGACCGCCTCGTCACCGGGAAGGTTGGCCGTGAAGGGTTTGCCCGTGATCTCGATTACTTCCAGGGCACGCACGATGCGGCGTCCGTTGCTCGGCAGGATGGCGCGGGCCGCCTCCGGGTCCGCGGCGGCGAGCCGGGTGTGCAGGGCGCCGGAGCCGTCCCGGCCCAGGTCCTGTTCCAGCCGGGCGCGCACCTCGGGGTCCGTGCCGGGGAACTCCAGGGCGTCGATGGCGCCCTTCACGTAGAGCCCGGAACCGCCCACCAGGACGGGGGTGCGGCCTTCGGCCAGCAGCCGGTCGATCTCCGCCCGGGCCAGCCGCTGGTACTCGGCCACGCTGGCCGCCTCGGTGACGTCCCAGATGTCGAGGAGCCGGTGCGGGATGTCGCCGCGCTCGGGGAGCGTCAGCTTCGCCGTGCCGATGTCCATCCCGCGGTAGAGCTGCATGGAGTCCGCGTTGACCACTTCGCCACCGAGCTGTTGGGCGAGAAATACTCCCAGATCGGACTTTCCGGCTGCGGTGGGGCCTACGACGGTGATGACGCGGGGGGTGGGAGCTGGTCTTCTCACCGCCCCAGTCTCCCAAACACCGGGGCACTTCCCGAACGAGCCGAGTGTGCGGAGCTCTGCGCGGGGAAACCATCGGGGAGCCATCATGGGGCAGCGCACGCATGAGTAAAATGTTGTACAAATATGCAGTACACGTATTGCCTCGCAGCTCTCATCCGTATCGGTCCGTCGGCGAGGGAGCGGATAATGGAGCTGCAGAGCACGCCCGAGCACAGTCCCCACTGCACGAAAGGTGACCCATGGGTTTCCTGGACAACCTGAAGGCCAAGCTCGCTCCGGCCAAGGACAAGGTCGGCGACCTCGCGCACCAGCACGGGGGCAAGATCGAGCAGGGTCTCGACAAGGCCGCGCGAACGGTCGATCAGAAGACCAAGGGCAAGTACAGCGACAAGATCGCGTCCGGCACGCAGAAGGCCAAGGGCGCCGTGGACCGGCTGGGCCACAAGGACGAGGGCGGCACGAGGCCGCCGACTGCCTGACCTCGACGGAACCGAGCACACAAGCAGGGCCCGGAGCGTATGCGGGCCCTGCTTGCGTGTGGCGAGTTCGTACGCCGGCTCGTGTGGGCCGGTCAGACTGTCATGACCACGCGGCGACGGTGTAGCCGACGCCGTACGGGGCGTCCGCGTACAGCAGCCGGCCCTCCAGGCCCGCACCCTCCGCGGCACCTGCGAGCACCTGCCAGGGCGCACGGCCGGCCGCCCTGAGTGCGTACGCCAGCGACGCGTCGAGCGAGCTCAGAACGGGAAGATCCGCGTCACCCAGCGCGCGGGTCACGGCCGTGTCGAAGTCCACGGCCCGCTCGTCCAGGTAGCCGGGTGCCTTCACCGTGCGGCAGGCGCTTCCGTCGCCCATCACCAGCAGGGCGACGCGGTCGGCCCTGGCCGCCAGTTCCTTGCCCGCCAGAGCGCAGCTGTCGGCAGGAAGCCGCTCCTCGACACCGAGACCCTCGACCGCGGCGCCGGACCACCGCGCCCGGTCCAGCAGCCACGCTCCGACGGCCAGGGAGGCCGGGAGCCCGCGCCCCGCCGGAGCGGCGTCGCCGGGCGGGACGCCGAGCCGTACGGAGAGGCCGACGCCGAACCCTTCGAAGGAGCCGGTCGACCCGGCGGGGTATGGCCCGGCCCGGCCGACTTCGGCGGGCCCGACGACGAGCAGCAGATCGGGACGGGCCGCGGCGAGGACGCCCAGAGCGTCTTTGCACGCGGTCCGTGCGTCGTCGAGCTCGGACGCCGCTCCGGCGGCGACCTCGGGAACCAGGAGCGGCGGGCAGGGGCAGACGGCGGCAGCGACAAGCATGCCGGTCAGCGTACTGCGCAGGTCGCCACGTGCTGCGAAGATCTCCGCGTCCGGTGGAGACCTCCGCGTACTGCGAGGGTCTCCGGGACCGCGACCGGCGTCAGCCGCAGCCGGGAGCGGAAGCGGCGGGCAGCGGGGCGGGGGCGCCGATGCCCGGCAGGCCCAGCATCACGCCGGCGGGCTTGGCGGCGGCAGCGGCGGTGCGCGCCTCCCAGGCGTCGCCGGAACGCGTCCGGCGTACGCCGAGAGGGACACCCTCGGCGAGCAGGTGGTGCGGAGCCGCGTAGGTGATGTCGACCGTCACCACGTCGCCCGGGCGCACCGCCTGCGCGGGCTTGGTGAAGTGGACCAGGCGGTTGTCGGGTGCGCGGCCGGAGAGGCGGTGCGTGGAACCGTCCTTGCGGCCCTCGCCCTCCGCGACCATGACCTCAAGGGTGCGGCCGACCTGCTTCTTGTTCTCCTCCCAGGAGATCTCCTCCTGGAGGGCCGACAGGCGCATGTACCGCTCCTGGACGACCTCCTTGGGGATCTGGCCCTCCATGTCGGCGGCGGGCGTCCCGGGGCGCTTGGAGTACTGGAAGGTGAAGGCGTTCGCGAAGCGCGCCTCGCGGACCGCGTGCATGGTCTGCTCGAAGTCCTCCTCGGTCTCACCGGGGAAGCCCACGATGATGTCGGTCGAGATGGCGGCGTCCGGCATGGCGGCGCGCACCTTCTCGATGATGCCGAGGAAACGCTCCTGCCGGTACGAGCGGCGCATCGCCTTGAGGACGGTGTCCGAGCCCGACTGCATCGGCATGTGGAGCTGTGGCATCACGTTCGGCGTCTCGGCCATCGCGGCGATCACGTCGTCGGTGAAGTCACGCGGGTGCGGGGACGTGAAACGGACGCGCTCCAGGCCCTCGATGGCGCCGCAGGCACGCAGCAGCTTGGAGAACGCCTCCCGGTCGCCGATGTCGGAGCCGTACGCGTTCACGTTCTGGCCGAGCAGGGTCACCTCGGAGACGCCCTCGGAGACGAGCGCCTCGATCTCGGCGAGGATGTCGCCGGTCCGGCGGTCCTTCTCCTTGCCGCGCAGCGCCGGGACGATGCAGAAGGTGCACGTGTTGTTGCAGCCGACGGAGATCGACACCCACGCGGCGTAGGCGGACTCACGGCGGGTGGGAAGCGTGGAGGGGAACGCTTCCAGGGACTCGGCGATCTCGATCTGCGCCTCCTCCTGGACGCGGGCGCGCTCCAGCAGTACCGGGAGCTTGCCGATGTTGTGCGTACCGAAGACGACGTCCACCCAGGGGGCCCGCTTGACGATGGTGTCGCGGTCCTTCTGCGCGAGACAGCCACCGACCGCGATCTGCATCCCGGGGCGCTTGGTCTTCATCGGCGCGAGCCGGCCGAGGTTGCCGTAGAGCTTGTTGTCGGCGTTCTCCCGCACCGCGCAGGTGTTGAAGACGACGACATCGGCGTCACCGTCGGCGTCCGCGGGCGCACGGACGTATCCGGCGTCCTCCAGGAGCCCCGACAGCCGTTCCGAGTCGTGGACGTTCATCTGGCACCCGTAAGTGCGTACCTCGTAGCTTTTCTTGACGTCCACTGCTTCGCTCCGGTTGCCGCTGCTCATGCGACAAGGGTAGGCGGTACCGGGTATGCCCCTTGCCGCCGCACTCCCGGCGCCAGGTCCCGCCGCCGGACCCCGCCGCCCCGTGAGCCACCCCCGAAGCCTGGGCCTGGCCATTACGGGGAGTGGCTGGCAGGATCGCGCCATGCCCTCCGTACTGTCCCGATTCGACCGACGACGCACCCTTCAGGGGGGTGCGGCCGTCACGGTCGTCCTGGGGCTGCTCCTGTGGTGGGTGCTCCCCCTGGGTGATTCCTCGCCCACGGGGACGCTGACGTTCTCCACAGGGGTGCGCAACGGGGTCTACCAGCGCTACGGCGAGCGGCTCGAAGGAGCGCTCGCCAAGGACATGCCCGCGGTGTCCATCCAGCTGCAGACCAGCGAGGGCTCGCAGCAGAACATCGAGCGGGTGGCGACGGGGAAGGCGGACTTCACCATCGCCACCGCCGACGCCGTGGCGAACTTCATGCAGAACGGCCGGCCGGGTGCTCAGCGCCTGCGTGCCTGTGCCCGGCTGTACGACGACTACGTACAGCTGATCGTGCCGCGCGACTCGGACGTGCAGGAGGTCGCCGACCTGCGGGGGAAGCGGGTCGGTGTGGGGCAGCCGGGATCAGGCGTGCGGCTCGTGGCCGACCGGCTGATGAGCGCCGCGGACCTTGATCCGGCGAAGAGCGTCACCCCGGTGCCGGTCGGCATCGACACGATGCCGGACCGGCTGGCGAACGGCACGCTCGACGCCTTCTTCTGGTCCGGCGGTCTGCCGACCAATGCCGTGCAGGAGCTGTCGGAGCGGCTGCCCATCCGGCTGGTGCCGCTGGAGGACCCGCTGATCGCCCGGCTCCAGGCAGTGGGCGGGTCGACGCGCTACTACCGCTCGGCCGTGATGCCGGCCGACGCCTATCTCAACGCGCAGCAGGGGCAGGCGGTGCCGACGGTCGCGGTCGCGAACCTGCTGGTCACCACGGACCGTACGGACCCCGCGATGACCGAGGCGTTCACCCGGACCGTGATCGACAGCCGCGACCGCATCGGACGTGAGGTGCACTCGGCGCAGGTGGTGGACATGCGGACGGCCATCTACACCGACCCGCTGCCGCTGCACGAAGGAGCGCGGCGCTACTACCGGTCGGTCAAGCCGTAGCACGGTCAGCCCGGGCCGGGCCCTGCCGCCCGTCACGCAACCGGTCCCGCCGCCGCGAAGCGCCCGCTGTCCCGCGCAGGCCGTTCGGCTCACGCCTCCGGAGCGTGGCGCGGCACGGTCACCGTCACCCTCAGCCCGTGGGGCTCGTTCCGGGCGTACGAGATCGAGCCCCGGCCCGCGGTGAGCAGCGCACGCGAGATCGAGAGTCCCAGCCCGGAGCCCTTGACGTTCTGGTGCCGGTTGCTGCGCCAGAAGCGGTCGCCGACGCGCTCCAGCTCCTGACCGGTCAGCCCCGGCCCGTGGTCGGCGACCCGCACGGTGACGCTGTCACCCGTGGACGCGACGGTGACCCGTACCTCCTCGTCCGGCGGCGTGAACTTGAGGGCGTTGTCGATGACTGCGTCGAGCGCGCTGGAGAGCGCGATCGGGTCCGCCCAGCCGGTGGCGGCCGACAGCCCGTCCTGTACGAGTCGCACCCCCTCCTCCTCGGCCAGCGGGCGCCATGCCGCGACGCGCTCGGCCGTCAGGGCCCCGATGTCCGTGAGCTGGAGGTCGGCTGCGGCATGCTCGGCGAGCGCCAGGTCGAGCAGGTCGTCCAGGACCTGGGCGAGCCGCTTGCCCTCCGTACGCACCGCGGCGATCTCCTCGTTGCCCTCGGGGAGTTCGAGGGAGAGGAGCTCGATCCGCAGCAGCAGCGCGGCCAGCGGGTTGCGCAACTGGTGCGAGGCGTCGGCGACGAAGGCGCGCTGCTGCTCCAGAACGTCCTCGACGTTGTCCGCCATCTCGTTGAACGAACGAGCCAGGCGCCGGAGTTCCGGAGGCCCGCCGGACGCGGCGACCCGCGACCTCATCCGGCCGCTCGCGATGTCGTGCGTGGCCGCGTCCAGGATGCGCACGGGCAGCAGCACCCAGCCCGTGAGCCGGAACGCCGCCCCGACCGCGACGAGCAGGGCCAGCGCCTCGCCGAGACCGATCAGCACCCAGCCCCGCAGGGTCCTGGACCGCATCTCGCCGGTGGGTGAGTCGATGACGACGACGGCGACGACATCTCCGTCCCGCACGACGGGCGAGGCCACGACGACCCGGCCGGTCTGCCAGGGCCAGACCTGGCCCGGATCGTGGGAGCGCCGCCCCAGCAGGGCCTCACGGAACGCCTCGCGGCCCTCGCCCTCGGTCGGCACCATCCAGGAGGAAGGGGCCTTAGCCAGGGCCTGGTCGTCCCGGTAGAAGACGCCCGCCCTGATCCCGTACACGGAGTCGTACGCGTCGAGCTCGGCCTGGAGGATGCGCTGACGCTCCTCGTTGCCGGGAAGGGAGACGCTGACGAACTGGGCGAGCGCGGCGAAGCGTGCCGTGTCGTCGATCCGGTCCACCACGAGACGCTGCTGCTCGGCGGCGGCCACCCGCCCGGCGAGCGGGACGCCCAGGGCGAGCAGTACGGCCGCCATGAGGATGATGAGCAGCGGAAGCAGACGGGTGTGCACGGGGAACGTACGCCCTTACGCGGACGGCGAGACGAGCCGGTAGCCGACGCCCCGCACGGTCTCGATCAGCGCGGGCAGCCTCAGCTTGGAACGCAGCGACGCCACGTGCACCTCCAGCGTGCGGCCCGTCCCCTCCCAGCTCGTGCGCCACACCTCGCTGATGATCTGCTCGCGCCGGAAGACGACTCCGGGCCGCTGGGCGAGCAGCGCCAGCAGGTCGAACTCCTTGCGGGTGAGCTGGACCTCTTCGCCGTCGACGCTGACCCGGCGGGTCGGCAGCTCGATCCGGACGGGGCCCAGGAGCAGACCGCCGGCCGGCGCCGGTGCGGTCTCGTCACCGGCCGTCTTGCGCCGCGCGACCGCATGGATGCGGGCGAGCAGTTCGCCGGTGTCGTAGGGCTTGACGACGTAGTCGTCCGCCCCGAGGTTGAGCCCGTGAATCCGCGACCGGACGTCGGCACGCGCAGTCACCATGATCACCGGAATCGAGGAGCGCTTGCGGATCTTGCCGCACACCTCGTAACCGTCCTGGTCGGGCAGGCCGAGGTCGAGCAGCACGACGCCGAAGGGCTCCTTGTCGGCGGGCAGCAGGGCCCGCAGGGCCTCCTCGCCGTTGCGGGCGTGCACGACCTGGAAACCGTGCCGGGCGAGCACGGCGGACAGGGCCGCGGCGACATGGTCGTCGTCCTCGACGAGCAGCAGCCTCATTGACCCTCCTTCCGGCGCCCGGCATTCCGGGACGGCTTACACGATTTCTCCGACGACGTGCGATGTTCCGCCCGACGAGGTTCTCCGTCCGGCGCCGTTTCACGTCATCCCCTACCAGGGCATCCACGCCGATGACCGGTGCGTCAGTCAAGACCTTGCCGGTTACAGCAGGGTTTCCGTTACCCACCCGGTACGCCCCGGCAGCGTCGAGGACGTCCTGTTCACGCGGTGTGTCCGGTTGCGGCCGGATCGTTATGCTCAATTTCCGCTCAGATGTAATGACGCTGATCGCACTGCGTCACTAGTGTCCTTGCCAACCGAGGAGGACGGAGCATTAAGCCGATGAGCGGAGTTTCAGTGACCAAGGCCGCCGAGGATGCCGCGACTGCGGGAGACGACCTTGTCGTACTGAGCAACGTCAACAAGCACTTCGGCGCGCTGCATGTGCTCCAGGACATCGACCTGACCATCGCCCGTGGCGAGGTCGTGGTCGTGATCGGGCCTTCGGGGTCCGGAAAGTCCACGCTGTGCCGCACCATCAACCGCTTGGAGACGATCGACTCGGGCGCGATATCGATCGACGGCAAGCCGCTCCCGCAGGAGGGCAAGGAACTCGCCCGCCTGCGCGCCGACGTGGGCATGGTCTTCCAGTCGTTCAATCTCTTCGCGCACAAGACGGTGCTCGAGAACGTGATGCTGGGCCAGCTCAAGGTCCGCAAGACGGACAAGCAGGCCGCCACGGAGAAGGCCCGCTCGCTGCTCGACCGGGTGGGCGTCGCCTCACAGGCGGACAAGTACCCCTCCCAGCTCTCGGGTGGTCAGCAGCAACGCGTGGCCATCGCACGGGCGCTGGCGATGGACCCGAAGGTCATGCTCTTCGACGAGCCCACATCGGCGCTCGACCCGGAGATGATCAACGAGGTGCTGGAGGTCATGCAGCAGCTCGCCCGGGACGGCATGACCATGGTCGTCGTCACCCACGAGATGGGCTTCGCGCGGTCGGCTGCCAATCGCGTCGTCTTCATGGCGGACGGAAAGATCGTCGAAGAGGCAGCGCCCGACCAGTTCTTCAGCAACCCGCGCAGTGACCGGGCCAAGGACTTCCTGTCGAAGATCCTTCACCACTGAGTCCCGGATCAGCTGATCACTCACCTCTCGCACATCGCGTCAACCTAGGGAATTCCACCATGCAGCTTCGTAAGGTCACCGCCGCCTCGGCCGCCGTGCTCGCGCTCGCCCTCACCGCCACCGCGTGCGGTTCCGAGGACAAAGAGGGCAAGTCGGGTTCCGGCGGCGAGAAGATCACCATCGGCATCAAGATCGACCAGCCCGGCATCGGCCTGAAGACCCCGGACGGCAAGTACACCGGCTTCGATGTCGACGTGGCCACGTACGTCGCCAAGGAGCTCGGCTACGAGGCCGGCGACATCGTCTTCAAGGAGACCAAGAGCGCCGACCGCGAGACCGCGATCGACCGCGGCGACGTCAAGTTCATCGCCGCCTCCTACTCGATCAACGACGAGCGCCTGCAGAAGGTCGACTTCGCCGGCCCGTACCTGCTGGCTCACCAGGACATCCTGGTGCGCGCCGATGACGACTCGATCAAGTCCCCGGAGGACCTGAACTCGAAGAAGCTCTGCTCCGTCACCGGCTCGACCTCCGCGTCGAACGTCAAGGAGAAGCTGGCCCCCAAGGCCCAGCTCCAGGAGTACGGCGGCTACTCGGAGTGCCTGACCGGCCTGGAGAACAAGGTCATTGACGCGCTGACCACCGACGACTCCATCCTGGCCGGCTTCGCCGCGCAGGAGCAGTTCCAGGGCAAGTTCAAGCTGGCCGGCTTCAAGATGAGCAACGAGAACTACGGCATCGGCCTGAAGAAGGGCGACGCCGACCTCAAGAAGAAGATCGACGCCGCGCTGACCAAGATGGTCTCCGACGGTGCGTGGGACAAGGCCGTCACGGACAACTTCGGCCCGGCCAACTACAAGAACGAGCCCGCGCCGAAGATCGGCAACATCGTCAAGTAAGGCCGTTCGCGGTCCAGCAGCTGGGCCGATGAGGTGCGCCGCCGCTCAGGCGGCGCACCGAGCCCTCCCCACACGCGGAAGCACGGGAGATCGTGTTCGACTTTCTTGAGCCCTACGACCTACTGGGGGCCTTCTGGGTAACGGTGAAGCTCACCGTCTACTCCGCCCTCGGTGCCCTCATATGGGGAACGCTGCTGGCCGGTATGCGGGTCGGCCCGGTCCCCCTGATGCGCGGTTTCGGTACCGCCTACGTGAACATCGTCCGGAACATCCCGCTGACCGTGATCATCGTCTTCTCGTCGCTGGGTCTTTTCCAGACGCTGCAAGTCACCTTCGGGTCCGAAGACTTCACGGTCATCAACTTCCGGCTCGCGGTACTTTCGCTCTCCCTCTACACCGCCGCCTTCGTCTGCGAGGCGCTGCGTTCGGGCATCAACACAGTGCCCACGGGCCAGGCCGAGGCCGCCCGCGCACTCGGACTGAGCTTCACCCAGGTACTGCGGCTGATCATCCTCCCGCAGGCCTTCCGCTCGGTCGTCAATCCCCTGGCCAACGTACTGATCGCGCTGACCAAGAACACCACCGTGGCCGCGGCGATCGGTGTCGTCGAGGCAGCGTCCCTGATGAAGACCATGATCGAAGCAGAGGCTCAGCTCATCCTGATCTCGGCGGTCTTCGCGTTCGGATTCATCTGTCTCACCCTCCCGACGGGGCTCGTCCTCGGCTGGGTGAGCAAGAAGGTGGCGGTGAAGCGATGACATCCGTCCTCTTCGACGCACCGGGGCCCCGCGCCAAGCGGCGCAACGTCCTGTACTCGGTCGTCTTCCTGGTCGCTCTCGCCGCCGTGGTGTGGTGGGTCTACGACGGCCTGAACTCGAAGCATCAGCTCGACTGGGTCAAGTGGGAGCCGTTCTTCACGAGCTCCCAACCCTGGGAGACGTACCTCTGGCCGGGCCTCCAGAACACGCTCAAGGCCGCGTTCTTCGCCCTGCTCATCGCTCTGCCCCTCGGAGCACTGTTCGGTATCGGCCGGCTCTCCGAACACCGGTCGGTGCGGATGCCGTCCGGCGTCGTCGTGGAGTTCTTCCGCGCCATCCCCGTGCTGATCCTGATGATCACGGCGAACGCCGCGTACTCGGAGTTCACCACCCTCAGCAGTGATGTGCGTCCCCTGTACGCAGTCGTCACGGGTCTGGTGCTGTACAACGCCTCGGTGCTGGCCGAGATCGTGCGGGCCGGGATCCTGTCCCTCCCGCAGGGACAGACGGACGCCGCCAAGGCGATCGGCATGCGCAAGGGCCAGACCATGCGGTACGTGCTGCTGCCGCAGTCGGTCACCGCCATGCTGCCCGCGATCGTCAGCCAGATCGTCGTCATCGTGAAGGACACCGCGCTCGGCGGTGCAGTCCTGACCTTCCCCGAGCTCCTCGCCTCGGTCCGCCCGATGGCCGCGAACTACGGTGCGAACACCATCGCGTGCTTCACCGTCGTCGCCCTGATCTACATCGTGGTGAACTTCGCGCTGACGTCGTTCGCGAGCTGGCTCGAGCGCAGGCTGCGGCGGGCGAAGAAGAGCACGGGCGCGGTGGTCGGCGCCGCCCCCGGCGGCGGCCTCGAAATCATCGACGCTCCCCCGCTCAAGGTCGCTGACGGCTCAGGCTCCTGACGGTCCGGCAATAATCCGCCCGCGGGGGGACCGGCGCATCTGCCGTGCCCCCCGCCACGGGTCTCTGTCACTTGACGCAAGCACCGGCAGTAGGTTGCATACGTTCTGTGATCGCGCCCCGAGCCTCCGCCCCCACTTCCCCTACGACCGTACGGGCCGGAGGGTGTGCGCCGTGGACCCGGTGATCGTCGTCGGCGCCGGACCCGTCGGTCTGGTGCTGTCGCTCGCCCTCGCCGCACAGGGCGTCCCCTCCGTCGTCCTCGACGAAGGTCCCGGGAAGGACGAGCAGCGGCCCGCCCGGACCGTCGTCCTGCGCGAGGACACCGCCGCCCTGGTGGAGCGGCTCGGCTGTACGACCCTGCGCGACGAGGGCCTTCGGTGGACCGGGTGGCGTTCGATGCGGCGCAAGCAGCTGGTACGTGAGCTGCCGCTCGGCGAGGCGTCGGAGACCGGTCCCCTGCCTGCCCCGGTCCATCTCCCCCAGCACACCCTGACCCGGGGTCTGCGTGCCGCGGTCGCCGCGCAGAGCCTGGTGCGGATGGCGCCGCTGAGCCGCATCGACACCCTGGAACAGGACCCCCACGGGGTCACCGTGCACACCAGGGAGCCCGATTCCACCTGGTGGCGCGGGAGCTATCTGGTCGGCTGCGACGGTGCCCGGTCCACCGTGCGCAAGCTCCTGGACATCAGGTTTCCGGGGCGCACGGCGGTGGAACGGCACGCTGTCGCCGCGCTGCGTGCGGAACTGCCGTGGCCGGGCGAAGCCGTCCTGCACCGGGCACCGCCATGGCGCAGCGCCGGCCCCGAGGTGACCGCGCGGCCACTGCCCGACGGTGTCTGGCGGCTGGACTGGCTGCTTCCGCCGCGCGGAGAGCTGGTCACTCCCGACGCGCTGATCACCCGGGTCCGGGACACGCTGGCGGGCTGGTGCGGGGAGACTCCGGCGTACGAACTCCTGGACACCGGGGTGTACACGCTGCACCACAGGCTTGCCCGGCGGTGGCGGTCGAAGCGGGCCTTCCTGGCCGGTGACGCCGCCCACCTCCTGGGGGCGCTCGGGACCCAGGGCCTGGACGAAGGGGTGCGGGACGCCGAGAACCTGGCCTGGAAGCTCGCGCAGAGCTGGCACCACGGTGCCTCCGAGCTGCTGCTCGACAGTTACCAGGCGGAGCGCAGGGCGGCGGTCGCCGCACGGCTCCGCGCCGCCGACCAGTCGCTGCCGATACTGCGCGGGGGCGGCGGCCTGCGGACCCTCGTACCGGGCAGCGCACGCGGTCACGACACGTTGCTCACCGACGGTCATCTGGGGTGCGGGCCGTTGGGTGCGCCCCCTTCGTACACGCATTCGCCCCTTTCGCCTCCGCGCGCCGAGGCGCACACCTCCGTGGGTACGCCCCCCGGTGCGCCGGTCGCCGACGTACGGGTCACCGCGCCCGACGGCAAGAGCGTCCGCCTGCGCGACCGGCTGGGTCTGGGGCATCTGCTGGTGGTCCTGGTCGCGCCGGGGACCGGTGTGTGGGACCGGCGGCACTGGCTCACCGCGGGCGTCATGCCGCGGCTCATCGAGGCCGTGGACGCGCTGCCGGTGAAGGGTGAGCTCCTGGTGGCGGAGAGCTACCCAGGCGCGTCGGCGCACACCGTGCTGCTGGTCAGGCCGGACGGGCACCTCGTGGCGGCCTTCGGCGGGGTCCGGCCCGCCGAGCTCATCGCCGCGGCCGACGCGGCGCGTGGAGGCGACATCGAGCCGGCTCGCGGCGGTGGTACGGAGACGGCTCGCGGAGAGCGGCAGGACCCGTCACCGCGCTCCGAGCGCGCCGCCCACATCAATTGACCCGCACAGGCGCACATGGTGTACTCCAGATCATGACCGACACCGATGTGCGCCTGTGGCGGAGGGTCCATATGGACCTCGTCCGCTATGCGGGCTGCGTGTGTCGACCGTCCTGCTGAATCGCCTCTCACTGCCGCGCCGTGCTTCTTCGTACGGCGGTGGCTTCAGCGCGAACTCCCAGGACGGTTCCCGTGTCTGCACTCCCCTCGTCGTTTTCCCTTCCCCCACACACCTCGGCGTCCGTGTCCGCGCCGGACGCCGCGGAACTGCTCGCCTTCGTCCGCCGTACCGCGCAGGACGCGGCGCTCGTCGCCTCGCTCCCCCTCGATCCCGAGGGCCGCACCTGGCTCAGGCTCGACGGCCCGGGCGGCAGCGAGGCGTGGCTGATCGGCTGGCCGCCCGGCACGGGCACCGGCTGGCACGACCACGCCGACTCGATCGGCGCCTTCACCACCGCTACGGGCACGCTCAAGGAGCACTCGCTGGCCGCCCGGCTGCCCACCGACGGCTGGAAGACCCTGGAGCTGAGCGAGGACGTCGACCGCACACGGCAGTTGACCGCAGGTCAGGGCCGGGCTTTCGGCCGGCACCATGTGCACGAGGTGCTGAACGAATCCGCCGACACGCATGCCGTGTCGGTCCACGCCTACTACCCCCCGCTGCCGCGCATCCGCCGCTACAGCCGGACGGGCGCGGTGCTCCGCCTGGAGCAGATCGAGCGTCCGGAGGACTGGCAGTGAGCGTCGACCGCGAGACCACCGCCCCCGGTGTCGCCACGGAACCGGTGGGCATCGACGAGTGGCTGGAGCGGGTCCGGGCCGGAATCGACCGGATCGGCCCGCTCCAGGCCGCCGCGGCGGCCGTGGACGGAGCGCTGCTCGTGGACATCCGCTATGCGGCCCTGCGGGAGAAGGACGGGCTGATCCCGGGTGCGCTGGTCGTCGAGCGCAACGAACTGGAATGGCGGCTCGATCCGTGGGGAAGCCATCGCGCGGCCGAAGCGGTGAGCCACGATCTCCAGGTCGTGGTGATCTGCAACGAGGGGTACGCGTCGAGCCTCGCGGTCGCGTCCCTGCACCAGTTGGGACTGCACCGCGCGACCGACCTGATCGGTGGATTCCAGGCATGGCGTGCGGCGGGGCTCCCGGTCGAGGTGTGACCGGAAGCCCCTGACGCCCTGGAGGTCGTCGCTGCCTGGCTGCGGCCACCTCCGGCCGGGCTGGGCCTGAGCACCCGCCGGCCAGGGAGATGCCGCTTCCCAGAAGCCGTACCTGGCCAGTTCGCGCGAGTGGTAGCTGGCGGCCCCGGTGTTCGGCGCGAGCGCGGGCGAGGCACGCGGATGTCGCCAGTCCGTTCAGGGTGAGGTGCTGAAGGATCTGCTTGCGCGGCGGCTGGCGAGCACTTCGAGGACCACCGGCTCCGTGATCTCGGTATCGCCGGGCTTCTCTGCCCTGCCGCTCACAATGCTCTGTGCACGTGTGCCTGTGCACAGAGCATTCCGGCGTCTTCGTACGGAGGCTGACCCCCACACGCCCTCCCCCGCACGCCCTCCCCCGGTCGGCCGCTCACACGGCCCCACATCCCCGTCGGCACACCCGAACGCCACACCCCGGTGGAGCAACCGCCGCGGGCCCCGCACATTCGCCTCAACACAGAGGACCGAAATGTACGGAGTTGTCGCGCCGATGAAAACCGCTCACCTCACCCCTGATCAGCTCGACGCCAAGGTCTCCCACCTCCACGACACAGCGGTCTGGCAGGACATCATCACGGGCTGGGAGCGCACCGCCCCCGAAGCACCGCTGCCCCCGAAGCCTGGACCGGAGCCGCATTCGAGGTCGCATTCGAAGTCGCATTCGGGGTCCGTCGACGGCAGCCCTGCTCGTGCCATGCCCCACGCCCACGGCCAGGCCGAGGCCCGGGGCTCGGCCGACTGGCGGAACCTGTTGTCCGTACCCGTCGAGCAGCTCATCGAGGAGTCGGTACGGGCGCTGCCCACGTCGCCGCCCCGTGAGCGGCGGCTTCCCGGGCGACTGGGCGCGGTCCTGCCCGAGCGTCTGCACGGCTGGCGGCGCATCGGTCAGCCCGATGTACGGCCATCGACCCACCTTGGCTACGCCCGGCAGATCCTGGTCGAGTGGGGCTGGCAGAACACCCCGTACCGGCTGCGCAATGCCCGTGGCGCCCGTTGCATCTGCGGCGCACTGCTCACGGCACACCGTCTCGGGTACGGCTCCCTTGACACGGTGGACCGTGCCGGCGCCTGGCTGATCACCGAACTCCGCTCGCAGGGGTGGACCGATCTGATCGGCCCGTGGAACCGGCATCCCGGCCGCACCGCGGCGGACGCCCTGTCCCTGCTCGACGCCACCATCCGACGGGCCGCGCGCGAGGGCCACTGACCGCCCCCGATCACCACCGAGCGCCGAGCCCAGAGCAGCCCGGCATCGGTCCGGCATCGGCCCAGCGCCCGAATCCCGGACGCCACCCCCCTCTACCGGACAGCCGTCACCATGCCCGTCCCTGACCCAGGCCCCACCCCGGTCACCCTTCCAGGCCCCACCCCGGTCACCCTTCCACGCCACGCCCCCGCCCGCCGCGCTCAGAAGGGCTCGTCCAAGCCCTCCGTGTCTTCTCCCTCTTCCGCCAGTGCCTGCCTCACCACGCGCAGGGCCATGCCCTCCCCGTACCCCTTGCGTGCGAGCATGCCGGCGAGGCGGCGCAGGCGCTTGTCGCGGTCCAGGCCACGAGTGGAGCGGAGCTTGCGGGCCACCAGCTCGCGGGCCGTCTCCTCCTCCTGCTCCGGATCGAGCTGCCCGACGGCCTCGTCGATCAGCACGGAATCCACGCCCTTGGTGCGCAGCTCACGGACGAGGGCCCGGCGAGCCAGCCCCCGGCTGTGATGCCGGGATTCCACCCATGCCTCAGCGAATGCCCCGTCGTCGATCAGCCCCACGTCCTCGAACCGCGACAGCACCTCTTCGGCCGCCTCGTCGGGGATCTCCCGCTTGCGCAGGGCGTCCGCGAGCTGCTTGCGGGTGCGTGGGGTCCCGGTGAGCAGGCGCAGACAGATGTTGCGCGCCTGCTCGACCGGGTCCTGGGGGTACCCCAGAACGGGCCGCGGCCAGGAGGGGGTTACGCCCCGTGATGGTCCCGGGCGGGGCCGGAGGCCCGGT
>NZ_JBHXQO010000065.1:0-9552 GCF_042717135.1 Streptomyces sp. NPDC058620 | reverse complement strand
TGGGGTTCCGCGCGCTGTTTGCGGGTGCGGGGGTTCGGGTGGTCCAGGGGCTGACATATGTTGCGCGCCTGCTCGCCGGGGACCTGGGGTTCCCCCTTCCCGCCCCTCGTCGAGTTGGGGGAACCGCCGCTTCTGGAGCCGGTGCGGGAACGTCGGCCGTTACCCCCGCCCGACCCCGAACCTTCACCGAATCCCCCGCCCGGACCTCTCCCCCGGCGGCCACCGGCATGCGCGGCGGACTCGGACCGGAGCCCGAACCCCGCCCCTGAACCGAACTCCGGCTCGGGCGCATCGGCGGAACCTGCGGCGAACTCTGGGCCGGCACCCGGGTCGGTGCCTCCGCCCGGCCACTCCGTACGACGCGTCACGGCCTAGCTCTTGGCCGCCGCAGCCTTGGTGGCCTTGGCCTTGGTGACCGGCGCGGACACGGACTTCGCCGAAGCGTCGGCCGCCCCATCGGCACTGGCTGCCGCATCGGCGGCAGCGGGCTCGACCGCCGGCACCTCGGGCCGGACACCGATACCCAGCTTCTCCAGGATCTTCTTCTCGATCTCATTGGCGAGATCAGGATTGTCCTTGAGGAAGTTGCGGGCGTTCTCCTTGCCCTGGCCGAGCTGGTCGCCCTCGTACGTGTACCAGGCACCGGCCTTGCGGACGAAGCCGTGGTCCACGCCCATGTCGATCAGACCGCCCTCGCGGCTGATGCCGTGGCCGTAGAGGATGTCGAACTCGGCCTGCTTGAACGGCGGCGCGACCTTGTTCTTGACGACCTTGACCCGGGTGCGGTTGCCCACGGCGTCGGTGCCGTCCTTGAGCGTCTCGATCCGTCGGATGTCGAGACGCACCGAGGCGTAGAACTTCAGCGCCCGGCCACCGGTCGTGGTCTCGGGGGAGCCGAACATCACCCCGATCTTCTCGCGGAGCTGGTTGATGAAGATCGCGGTGGTCTTGGACTGGTTGAGCGCGCTGGTGATCTTGCGGAGCGCCTGGCTCATCAGACGGGCCTGCAGACCCACGTGCGAGTCACCCATCTCGCCCTCGATCTCGGCACGCGGCACCAGGGCCGCGACGGAGTCGATGACGATCAGGTCGAGCGCACCGGAGCGGATCAGCATGTCCACGATTTCCAGCGCCTGCTCACCGTTGTCCGGCTGGGACAGGATGAGGTTGTCGATGTCGACACCGAGCTTCTTCGCGTACTCGGGGTCGAGAGCGTGTTCGGCGTCGATGAAGGCCACCGTGCCGCCGAGCTTCTGCGCGTTCGCCACGGCGTGCAGCGTCAACGTCGTCTTACCGGAGGACTCCGGCCCGTACACCTCCACCACACGGCCGCGCGGCAGACCGCCGACGCCAAGGGCGACGTCGAGCGCGGTCGAGCCGGTGGGGATCACCTCGATGGGCTCGTTCGGCCGCTCACCGAGGCGCATCACCGCACCCTTGCCGAATTGCCGTTCAATCTGTGCGAGTGCGGCGTCCAACGCCTTCTCGCGGTCGTTTCCTGCCATGGGTTCCACCCGATTTGCTTGAGTCGATCGCTTCACGTCAAAGACGCTAACCCCTGCCACTGACAATGGGCCTCGACGTCCTCCCGGCCTGTGGACAACTCCACGGTCGGGCCCGGGAAAACCCGGCCGGAATCTCATGAGAATGGATGTTCGATTTTGGTGTCAAGCGCACCACGCCCAACCATCCAGCAGAGAGTAGCGGCTTATAACAGCGTAGGTCGGGCAAGTCAAACAATAGTGTGCGACGTCATGCTAGATTCCGGGCGTATGGGTACATCTCTGGCAGGAAAGGTCGCCCTCGTCGCAGGAGCCACGCGCGGTGCGGGCAGAGGCATCGCGACGGAACTCGGCGCCGAGGGAGCGACCGTGTATGTGACGGGACGCACCAGCGGGTCCCAGCGCTCCGAGATGAACCGGCCGGAGACGATCGAGGAGACCGCCGCTCTCGTGGACAGGGCGGGCGGTCACGGGATCGCCGTACAGGTGGACCACCTCGTCCCCTCCCAGGTCAGCAGGCTGGTGGCGCGCATCCGAAGCGAGCAGGGCGCTCTCCACCTGCTGGTGAACGACATCTGGGGCGCCCGCATCGAGTGGAACAGGTCCGTGTGGGAATCGTCCCTGGACAACGGGCTGCACACACTGCGGCTGGCCGTCGACACCCACGCCATCACCAGCCACTACGCGATCCCGCTGCTCATCGAGACGCCCGGCGGTCTGGTCGTCGAGGTGACCGACGGGACCACCGCGTACAACGCGGACAACTACCGGGTCTCGTTCTTCTACGACCTCGCGAAGACGTCGGTGAACCGGATGGCGTTCGCGCTGGCGCACGAGTTGCGGCCCCATCACGCCACCGCCGTATCGCTCACCCCGGGCTGGCTCAGGTCGGAGGCCATGCTCCAGGCCCACGGCGTCACCGAGGCCGACTGGCGTGACGCGATCGCGCACTCGCCCCACTTCGCCATCTCCGAGAGCCCCGCCTACGTCGGCCGCGCCGTCGCCGCACTCGCCCAGGACCCCGAGGTGGCCCGCTGGAACGGCCAGTCGCTGTCCAGCGGCCAACTGGCACAGGCGTACGGCTTCACCGACATCGACGGCAGCAGGCCCGATGCCTGGCGCTACCTCACCGAGGTCCAGGACCCCGGCCTTCCCGCAGACGTCACCGGGTACCGCTGACCCGGGGGCATCGGGTACCGCTCAGCCCGGTGACCCCGGCGGCCCCGCCTCAGCCGTGCGTGTCCGGGCCGTCGCCCTGGATCTCGTCCGGCCGCTTCCCCCCGGTGCCGGGTTTCCGCAGCGCCTGACGCATCCGTCCCCGCACCGACCCACCACGGCTCCCGCGGCGGCGGCCGTGCATCCTCGGGTCGTCCGTCACCGCGTACCGCTTCACATACGCGCCGAGGAACGCCTGCAGCGTGGCGATCGCCGGGATGGCGATCAGCGCCCCCACCGCACCCATCAGCGCCGTGCCGGCGACGACCGAGCCGAAGGCGACCGCCGGATGGATGTCGACGGTCTTGGAGGTGAGCTTCGGCTGCAGCACGTAGTTCTCGAACTGCTGGTAGACCACGACGAAACCGAGGACCCACAGGGCGTACCAGGGGTTGACGGTGAACGCGATCAGCATCGGCAGGGCGCCCGCCAGATACGTACCGATGGTGGGGATGAACTGGGAGACCAGGCCGACCCAGACCGCGAGCGCCGGGGCGTAGGGCACGCCCAGGATCACCAGCAGCACGTAGTGCGCGACGCCGGAGATCAGCGCCATCAGTCCGCGCGAGTAGAGGTAGCCACCCGTCTTGTCGACCGCGATCTCCCAGGCGCGCAGCACCTCGGCCTGATGCGCGGGCGGCAGCACGGAACACAGTGTGCGGCGCAGCCGGGGGCCGTCGGCCGCGAAGTAGAACGAGAACAGGAAGATCGTCAGCAGCCGGAACAGTCCGCCGAGCACCGTCGTCGAGACGTCGAGGACGCCGGTCGCGCTGTTCTGGACGTACTTCTGCAGCCAGTCGGAGTGCAGCAGGCTGTCCTGGACGTCGACTCTGGACAGCTCGGTGCGGAAGGTCCGATTCACCCAGTTGATCACCGAGTCGATGTACTCCGGAAGGTCCTCGACCATGTCGAGGATCTGGCCCGCGAGCATCGAGCCGAGCAGCACCACGAAGCCGGCCGCGGCCGTCAGGACGGCGATGAAGACCAGGAACGTGGCCAGGCCGCGGCGCATGCCGCGCGAAGCCATCCGGCTCACTGCCGGTTCGATCGCCAGGGCCAGGAAGAAGGCGATGAGAATGTTGGTCAACAGGCCGATGAGCTGGTCGAATGCCCAGCTGCCGAGCTGGAAACAGGCGTAGAGCGCGAGCGCGAGCACCATCGCGCGCGGCAGCCAGGCGGGCATACGGGCCGGGCCGCTGCCACCAGGCTGCGCGGGTGGCACGGCCGGCGGGACGGGCGGGGAAGCGGGCGGCTGGTTCTGGGCGGTCTCGTCTGTCGGTGCCACGGGACAAGTCTCACCCATCGCCGTGCCTTTGGGCCGCCCGCCCCGGGCGTCGGCGGAGGGAGCGGCCCGGTGCCGTCAACACCGCCCGGTGCCGCCGCTCGTCCAGGGGATATCGCCGACGCTCGTCCGAGGGACGGCCGTGCGCCCAGGAGAAGCCGTCAGCGCTTTTCGGCGGGGACGCCGACAGCTGCGCAGACCCCGCGCCAGACATCCTTCGCGTCCCATCCGGCAGCCAGCGCCTGCTGCACCGTGCGGCCTCCGAGCTCGGACATCACGTGATCGCGCGCGAAGGAGTCCGCGTACGCCTCACCGAAGTGGTCCGCCATCCGCTCCCAGAAAATCGTCAACCGCATGCATTCATTATCCCGCTCCTGAGAGTGCAGCCGAGCCGCCCGACCTTGCCGACAGCGCTTTCCGCTCTACGGTCGGTTCCATGGCTGGAACCGGAGCACATCCACTCGCCCGCGCCGAGCAGTTCATCTGGCTCACGGCCCGCGTCCTCGAACAGCGGCGGTTCGCCCAGGAGTTCCTGGGCGGAAGCGCGGACGCGGTCGAGACCGCGCTCGCCGCCTATCTGAACGAGGACGGTGGCTACGGGCACGCGCTGGAACCCGATCTTCGCGGTCCCGTGAGCCAACCGCTGCACACCGCCCACGCGCTGAGCGTGCTCGACTCGATCGGCCGGTGCACCGGCATGCGGGTGGAGCGCATCTGCCGCTACCTGACCGATGTGTCGACCAAGCAGGGTGCGCTGCCCGCGATCCACCCCTCGCAGCGCGGCTACCCGGCCGCCCCCTTCATCCCCGTCGTGGACGACCCTCCCGCCGAGCTGCTCGCCACCGGCCCCGTCGTCGGACTGCTCCACCGCAATAAGGTGTGGCACGCGTGGCTGTTCCGGGCCACCGACTTCTGCTGGGATGCCGTCGACGCGCTCGAGCAGTCCCATCCCTACGAGATCCAGGCGGCTGTCGCCTTCCTGGACGACGTCCCGGACCGGGCACGCGCCGAAGCCGCCGCAGACCGCCTGGGACGGCTGGTACGTGACCAGGGGCTGGCGGTGCTGGACCCGGAGCTACGTGAGGAGTCCCCGGTGGCACCCGGTTACGGACCGGGTGAGCACCACTTCCCGTACGACTTCGCCCGTACTCCCCGATCGCTCGCCCGCGGCTGGTTCACCGACGAGGAACTGGACCGCTCCCTCGACCATCTGGTGGCCGGGCAGCAGGAGGACGGAGGCTGGCCGGTCACCTGGCGGCAGTGGGCGCCGGGAACGGCCCTGGAGGGCCGCCCACTCGTGACGCTCCGGGCGCTCCAGACCCTGCGGGCGTACGGCCGCAGCCTCAGCTGATCCGCTCCCGGATACCGCCGCCCTTCGTCGTCGCCGCGCTGTCCGCCCCGGTGTCGTGGAGCAGCAGCGCGGCGATGGTCAGGGCGGCGCCCCGAGGCGACGCCGGATCGAGCCCGGTCAGCGTGGTGAAGCGGGCCAGGCGGTTGTCGACCGTGTTCGGGTGCAGTCCGAGCACGGTCGCGGTACGGCGGCGGTCCTGCTGCTGGGCCAGATGCGTACGCACGGTCCGCAGCAGCTCGGGGCGGGCGGCGACCGGGGTCAGCAGTGCGGCGATGCGACGGCTGCTCGGACCCGGGCGCGAGAGGTGGTACTCGAGGAGAACGTCGTCCAGGGAGTGCAGCCCGGGAGAAAACCCGCACGCACGCGCCACCCGCAGCACCTCCACGGCCGTACGGGACGCCTCGGGCACGGCGTCCGGGGTGTCGGCCGGGACCATCGCGACCCGGACGTCCGCCCCGCAGGCCCTGGTGAGCCGCTGCGCCAGATCGTGGGGCGGTTCGCCCCCCTGCGGTACGACGACCCGGCCGGCGCCCGCGTCGAACAGCGCCAGCAGTTCCGTTCCGAAGGTCTGGTCGAGAGCGGTCTGGACGCGCCGCATGCGCCGTCGCACGGTCACCGAGTCCCCGCTCCCCGAATCGGCATCGGCATCGGACAAGGTCTCCAGGGCCACGGCGAGCACCAGGGCGGGTCCGCCGAGCCCCAGCTCCTCCAGCAGGTCCTGACGTGGCTCCAGGGCGCCGTCGAGGAATCCGCGCACCAGGGAGCGTCGCTGTTCGCGCTGTTCGGCCTCCAGGGCCGACCGCTCGTCCAGGTACGTCTCCGCGACGCTTCCCATCAGTTTGTGGTGCGAGCGCAGCAGCAGGTCGACGAGTTCGGCGAGAGCGCCCTCCTCACCGGGCTCCGCGGCGTCTCGCAGCGCCTGCCACAGCACGTACATCCCGAGCGCGTGGGAACGCAGCAGGAGATGCAGTGGAAAGCCCTCCTCGGCCCGCTGCGCGGCACGCTCCCGGAACAGCCGCAGCCCACCGACCCCGGGATGCGGGTCGGTGGCGCGACGCAGGAAGAGCCGGACCCCGTACCGGGCGGTCGCGGCGACCTCCAGGTCCTTCACCTCACTGGGGAGCCCGGCATAACCGGGAAGCTCCTCGAAGGACTCGCGGGCCATACGGCGGGCCAGTTCGTTGACCTTGGGCTCGCACCGCAGAGCGAGGGCCCGGGCTTCGTCGGACAGCGGCATGGCGGCTCCCTGCACCCCTGGCGGTCTTGTGACGGATCACAGTACGCAGCCCTCGACGGTGTGACGAGAGCGGCTGTTGAAGGCCACTCCCTGGGCCGACACTCGGGTTCCTGGTAAAACGCCGTACAGCCGAAGGAGCCGTAGGTATGACGGAGCACAGCCCGACGGACTATCTCAGCTATGCCGACCAGGTGTGGCGAGGTGAGAGTTCACTGCTCGCCCACCTCTCGGGCGCCTACTCGAACGCCGGGCTGGTGACCGTGCGCGAGCGGGTCGGCTTCCTCCCGGCATTCGCCAACGTGGCGGTGTTCGACACCGGTGACGGTCTGGTGCTCGTCGACTCCGGGGACATCCGTACGGCCCAGCCGCTGCACCGGGCGGTGCGGGCCTTCAGCGAGCAGCACGTCAGCACGGTCGTCTACACGCACGGCCACGTGGACCACGTCTTCGGAGTGGCCCCGTTCGACGCGCAGGCCACGGCCGAGGGACGGGCACGCCCCGAGGTGATCGCTCACGAGGCGGTGACCGCACGGTTCGACCGCTACGTCAGCACAGCCGGCTACAACGCCTGGATCAACCGGAAGCAGTTCGGCGTTCCGTCCCTGGACTGGCCTTCCACATACCGCTACCCGGACACCACCTACCGGGACAGGATGACCGTCGGGCGCGGCGATCTCACCTTCGAGCTGGTGCATGCCAAGGGTGAGACGGACGACAGCACCTACGTGTGGGTGCCCGAACTCAAAACGCTGTGCACGGGCGATCTGTTCATCTGGAACACCCCCAACGCCGGCAACCCCCAGAAGGTGCAGCGCTACCCGGAGGACTGGGCGCGCGCCCTGCGTGCCATGCAGGAACTCGGCGCCGAAGTGCTGCTCCCGGGACACGGTGTGCCGATCGTCGGCAAGGAACGGGTCCACCAGGCACTCGACGACACGGCGCGACTCCTGGAGTCGCTGTGCGAGCAGACGCGGACCCTGATGAACACGGGTCACCGCCTCGATGCCGTGCTGCACGGGGTACAGGTACCGCAGGAGCTGCTGGAGAAGCCGTATCTGCACCCCGCCTACGACGAGCCCGAATTCGTCGTACGCAACCTGTGGCGGCTCTGGGGCGGCTGGTACGACCAGAATCCGGCCCACCTCAAGCCCGCCCCCGACGCCGCGGTGGCCACCGAGTTCGCACGTGCGGCGGGCGGAGCGACGGTTCTGGCCGACCGCGCGGCGAAGTTGCTGGCGGAGGGCGAACTGCGGCTCGCCTCCCATCTCGCGGAGACAGCCGCCCTGGCCGCCCCGGCCGATGTGGACGTGGCGCGGATACGGGCCCGGGTGTACGCGGAACGCGCGGCGGCCGAAACGTCCACGATGGCCCGGGGAGTGTTCAACTGGGCCTCGGCCGAGTCGGCCGCGGTGGCCGAGGGTACGGACCTGGAGACCGAGCTGACGCGCTCTCCCGAGGGCCGCAGGCGCGCGGCCGGGATGATCAGCGTCGGCGTCACGGAGGACGACTCCTGCGGTTGCGGCGGGGCTCCGGGGGAAGACGGATGAGCGCCTCTCCGAGGCCGGCCGTGACCAGCGCGGCCCATGGCACCGGAGTCACCGAGGCCGCCGGAGCGAGCGCCGGAGCGGACCGCGTGCGCCGGGGGGCCTGGGGCACCACCTGGTTGCTGCTCACCTTCATGCTGGTCAACTTCGCCGACAAGACCGTCATGGGACTGGCCGCCGGGCCGATCCGCGACGAGCTGGGGCTGACCCGGGGGGAGTTCGGCACGGCACAGTCGTCGTTCTTCGCCCTGTTCAGCCTGGCCGCGCTCGGGGTCTCGTTCCTCACCCGCCGAGTCCGCACCACCGTGCTCCTGCTCGGCATGGCACTGCTGTGGTCGGTGGCGCAGCTGCCGATGCTGCTCGGCGCCGCCGGATTCGGGACGCTGGTGGCGACCCGGGTACTGCTCGGCGCGGCCGAGGGCCCCGCCGCCCCGGTCGCCGTGCACCATCTGCACGGCTGGTTCGGGCAGAAGGACCGGACCCTGCCGACCGCCGGGCTGATGGTCGGCGCGGCCGGCGGGGTGGCCCTGTCGGCGCCCCTGCTGACCGTGGTGATCGATGTGTGGGGCTGGCGGTGGGCCTTCGGTGCCGTGGGGCTGGTGGGCCTGTTCTGGGCGGTCTGCTGGCAGCTGCGGGGCGAGGAGGGACCGCTCGCCCCTCCGCTCGGCCGGTCCGCGTCCACCGCCGGGAACGCGCCCACGGTTCCGTACCGCAGGCTGCTGCTCTCCGGCACCTGGCTGACGGCCGCGTTCGGCGCCTTCGCCGCGTACTGGCTGCTGTCGGCCGGGCTGACGTGGGCACCGGATTATCTCCACGAGGTCTCCGGGCTGAGCTTGCGGCAGTCCGGCGCGGTGGTGACGGCGACCGCGGTCGGTAACGCCGCCGTGCTCCTCGGACACGGTCTGCTCGCACGCCGGGCCTCCCGCGAGGAGACCTCCGGGCGGCTGTCCTCCGGGCTCGGTGGCGGTCTGGTGATGTGCGTGGCCGCCGTGGCGATCGCGGCGTTCGCCGAGATCGATTCGGTGGGGGTGAAGATCGCGCTGATGGTCGGTCCCATGGCGCTGACCAATGTGATCCTCACGGTCTCGCAGACAGCCGTCGCCCGGATCACTCCCTCCGCGCAGCGCGGAGTGGTGCTGGGCGCGCTGGCCTTCGTGTACGCCCTGGCGGGCATTCTTTCGCCGCTCGTGACCGGGCGGATGGTGGATGCCGCGGCAACGGTGCCTGCCGGGTACCACTCGGCGTATCTGCTGATGGCGGGGCTCGTCGCCGTGGCCGGCGTATGCGCGGTCTGTTTCCTGCGGCCGGAGAGGGACGCGGCACGGCTGGGCGTGCCGGAGACGCCTTCCGCGACTCCGCTCGCGCACTGAACCGGGGTTATGGAGGCGGGCGGTAAGGGGCTCGGTCCATTGGACCGAGCC
>NZ_JBHXQO010000064.1:0-34168 GCF_042717135.1 Streptomyces sp. NPDC058620 | reverse complement strand
GAGGTCACCGAGGCGTCCCCGGCCGCCGGGACGGGGACGCCGGGGACGGCGACCCCCGAGGCCGTGGCCTCCGAGCCGGCCAACGCCCCGGTGGCCAACGGCTCCGGGGCGGGCGAGGAGCTCGCCGAGACCGGGGGTTCGAGCAGCAGCTCGTACCTCGCGATCGGCGGCGCAGCGGCGCTCGCGGTCGGTGCGGCCGCCCTGTTCACCTCGGCACGCCGCCGGTCGGCCACGTCGGCCCGCCACGGCCGCTGACCGCCGGCCTCGGCGCCGGACCGGCCCGCCGAAGGCGCTCGGTGCGCCTTCGGCGGGGTCAGCCGATCACCGACAGGCAGTTCGTCGGGGTGGCGTGCGCCGGGTCCAGGGCGTTCTCCACCTCGTGGAACGCGATCCGGTCGATGGTTCCGATCGCCACGTGCTCGGACAGGTCGACCGCGCACAGATCCTGGAGGAGGACGTTGCGTACGTTCGGTCCGTCCAGGTACTGCGTGCGGTACGGGGTCACGACCTCGTCGTACCGGGTCGCGATGACGGTGTAGCGGACCCCTGGCACGGTGTCGCCGCCCGCGTTGAGCTTGGTCATGAACGCGGACCCGGCGACCTGGTCGGCGAGGCCGGGGGTGGCGGCGGAGAGCAGGTCCTCGGCGCCGGGGAAGTACGGCAGCAGCTTGGTCAGCCCGAGGAGGGTGGTGCCGTGGTTGTCGGGGGCGAGACCGACGAGAGCGTTCACCTTCGCCGCGCCGCCGAGGAACTTCAGGTAGTAGTTCGGCATCATGCCGCCCTGGGAGTGGCCCACCAGGTCGGCCTTGGGCGCTCCGGTGGCGGCGAGCACCTTGTCGACGAACACGTCGAGCTGTCCGGCCGACTTGTCGATGGGGCCGAGTCCGTGGAAGAACGGGACGCCCGGGAGCTGCCCGTAGTCGAGGGAGAAGACGCAGTACCCCCGGTTGACGAGGTAGGGCGCGAGGACGAGCCAGTTGTCGACCGAGTTCCCGAACGTGCCGTGGACCAGGACGACGGGGCGGGGATGGGCTGCGGAGGGCTTGCAGGTGTAGTCGTTCCAGCCACGGGACGTGGTGGTGGTCTCGGCTGTGGGGGCGGCGGCGGTCGCGGTCGCCGTGGGGGCGGCGAAGGCTGCGACGGCCAGGAGCAGCGCGGTCAGCGTCCGGCGCGCACGGCGGGTGCGCACCGGACGATTCCAGGGCAGCATCGTGTGTTCTCCTTGCGGCTCAAGGGAGTTGCGATGTCTGTGCGCCCTGCGGCCCGGACCACAAGAGTTATGTGCTCATGTCAAATTACGCGCGAGTAAGGTGGTTGGGGAAGTTACGCGTCGGTAAAAACTGATGCGGCATCAACGCGCCCCGGGCCACGGCGGATTCAGGCGGCGAGGCGACCCGGCTTGACCGCTTGCGGGCCGAATCTGGCACGCAGACGGTCCGACACCGCCTCGATGCGCCGCGCCCGCTCGTCCGCCGGGTCGAAGGTGAGCTGATGGGCCGCCCGCTCCGCCTCGCGCAGCCCCTCCGCCCGCAGGGCGATCCCCCGCACCCGGGCCCGCTGGAGCCCGAACGAGTCCTGTATCCCGTACGCGAGTTCGGTGAGCGCCACCGAGTGGGCGGTGGGCTCCCGGAGCGTACGGCTGCGGGTCAGCGTCGCGTATCCGGTGCGGGCGGCGTAGCGCACGGTGACCGCGAGCGAGCGGCACACCTGCCCCTCGGTGCGCAGCCGGGCGCCCAGCTCCTCCGTGAGCGAGAGAAGCGCACGGCGGTGCTGCTCCGGGTCCAGCTCGTCGCGGGGGAAGGACCGTTCGGCGGCGACCGACCGGGCGGCGGCGTTCGGCACGACCCGGGTACGGTCGATGCCGTTCGCCCGCTCCCACAGATCCCGGCCGGTCCGGACGCCGGTGATCCGTTGCAGGGTGGCGAGCGGTGCGGCGGCGATCCGGCCGACGGAGTCCAGGCCGTACCCGCACAGGGTGCGCGCCGTGGCCGCCCCGACCCCGTCCAGCGCGGCGGCCGGCCTGGCCGAGAGGAACGCGGCGACCCCGTCCCCGGGCACCACGAAGGTCGTACCGGGCGCCGCCTGCCGCGCCGCCATCCTGGCCAGCATCGGATTGACGGACGCCCCGATCGCACAGTCCATACCGTGCAGGGCGAGCGCGCGGACCCGGATCACCGAGGCCAGACCGGTCACGTCCTGCCCGAAGTAGCGCAGCGCACCGCTCACATCGGCGAGCGCCACGTCGGGCGGTGCGGCCTCGACGACCGGGGTGAACGCGCCGAGGAGGGCGATCAGCCCCTCGTAACCGGCGCTGTCCGGAAGTCCCCCGCCGATCCGCCGGAAGCGCAGGCACAGGACCGCCGGCTGCTCCTCCGCCGCGCCGCTCGTTCCGTGTTCCCGGATCATCCCGCGCTCCCCGGACTCTGGTGCCACAACTTCCGTCCCGTGGGTGCCCCTTCACCGGCCGGCTGGAGATCGGACCAGGGGTTCATCTCGTAACCGGTGGACATCTGGATGCGGCGGCCGCTGTCGGCGGGAACCGCGTCCGGGGCGTCGCCCTCCCCCGCCACCTCCTTCGAGGAGACCTCCGCGAGCCTGGACGCGACCGCGTCGAGTCCGCCGGTGCGCCGCAGCTCGGCCAGCTCCGCCAGATTCCAGGCCGCCGCGCCCACCACGCTCAGGCTCCGCGGTCCACGCCGCTGCACCACACCGCGCACCAGCAGCAGCCAGGAGTGGAAGACGGTGTGCGCGCAGGCGGCATGGCTGTCGTCGAAGAAGGCCAGGTCGACCAGGCCCGTACCGTCGTCCAGGGTGGTGAAGATGACCCGGCGGCCGGAGCGGACCGGCGGGGTCTGGGTGGCGGCCTTGGCGCCCGCGACCAGCACGGTCTCCCCGTGCCGCGCCTCCCTCAGCCGCTTCGCGGACACCGCGCCCAGCTCCCCCAGGAACGCGTGGTGGTCCCCCATCAGATGGCGGGACACATCCATGTTCAGCACACCGAGTTCGGCACTGAGGCGTTCCGCCTCGCTGAGGTCGGGCAGGCCGATGGAGCCGGTACGCCGGCCGTCCCCGAGCGGGAGCTGCGCACCCCGGGCCCCCGGCCCGGAGCCCCGCTGGGCACGGTGGAGCTCGGAGAGATGCAGCAGCAGGTCCCGTCGGTTGGCGCCGAAGGCGTCCAACGCGCCGACCTTGGCGAGCCGTTCGGCGGCCGGTCTGCCGGGCCGGGCCCGCTGCCAGAAGTCCAGCAGCGAGGCATAGGGCTGCCCGGCCTCGATCCTGGCGACCTCGGCCTCGCTGATGCCGTGGACGTCCGAGAGCGCCAGCCGCAGACCCCAGACCTCCGTGCCACCCCTCTTATCAGACGTCAGTTCGATTCTATGTGTGGCCGCCGACCGGTTCACATCCAGCGGCAGCACGGGCACCCCGCGCCGCCGCGCGTCCGCGAGCAGCAGCCGCTTGGGATACATCCCCGGGTCGTGCGTGAGCAGCCCTGCGTAGAAGGCCGCCGGGTGATGGGCCTTGAGCCAGGCCGACTGGTAGGTGGGTACGGCGAAGGCGACCGCGTGGGCCTTGCAGAAGCCGTACGAACCGAACGCCTCGATGATCTCCCAGGCGCGGGCAATCACCTCGATGCCGTAGTTCCTCGCCGCCGCCCGCTGCGCGAACCACACCTTGATGCGCTCCTGCGACTCGGGGTCGGAGAGCCCACGCCGCACCCGGTCGGCCTCGCCCCGGCCGCAGCCGGTCATGATGGCGACCATCTCGATGATCTGCTCGTGGAAGACGACCACTCCGTACGTCTCGCGCAGGGGCCCTTCCAGATCGGGATGCGGATAGCGGACGGGCGCGCGGCCGTGCCTGGCCTCGATGAACGGCCGCACCATGTCGGCGGCCACCGGCCCCGGCCGGAACAGCGAGATGTCGACCACGAGATCGTGGAAGGTGGCGGGCTGGAGCCTGCCGACCAGATCGCGCTGGCCCGGCGACTCGATCTGGAAGCAGCCCAGCGTCTCGGCGCTCCTGATCAGCCGGTAGGTCTCCGGGTCGCCCGGCGGTACGGCGTCCAGGTCCAGTTCCCGCCCCGAGGCCCGCTTCAGTTCGGTGACCGCGTGCGCCATCGCCGACTGCATCCGCACACCCAGCACATCGAGTTTGAGCAGCCCGAGATCCTCCACGTCCTCCTTGTCGAACTGCGCCATCGGGAAGCTCTCGCCACTGGTGGGCACGACCGGGGTACGGCGCAGCAGCGAGGCGTCCGAGAGGAGTACCCCGCACGGGTGCATCGCGATACCGCGCGGCAGGGCGTCCAGCCCCTCCACCAGCTCCCACAGCCGCCCGTACTTCTCCTTGTCCGCCGCGACCTGCCTCAGCTCGGGCAGTTCCTCCATGGCCGCACGGGCGTCACGGGCCCGGATGTGCGGGAACGCCTTGGCCAGCCGGTCGGTCTCGGCCGGGTCCATGGAGAGCGCGGCCCCGACGTCCCGGATGGCGTGGCGCACCCGGTAGGTCTCGGGCATGGCGACGGCCGCGACCCGCTCGGTCCCGAAGCGCCCGATGATCGCGCGGTAGACGTCGAGGCGGCGGGCCGACTCCACGTCGATGTCGATGTCGGGCAGCACGAAGCGCCGCTTGGAGAGGAAGCGCTCCATGAGCAGCCCGTGTTCGACCGGGTCTGCGTGCGCGATGCCGAGGAGGTGGTTGACCAGGGAACCCGCCCCGGAGCCACGGGCGGCGACTCGGACACCCATGTCCCTTACATCATCGACGACTTGAGCGACCGTCAGGAAGTACGAGGCGAAGTTGTGGTGGGCGATGATGTCCAGCTCCTGGTGCATCCGCTCCCAGTAGTCGCGCCTGCGGTCGAGGCCGCGCAGCACCATGCCCGCGGCGGCCCGGGAGGCCAGCACCCGCTGGGCGGTGCGCGGTCCCGCGCCGACGAGGTGCGGTTCGGGGAAGTGGACGGCGCCGATACCGAGGTCACCGGCGGGGTCGACGCGGCAGGCGTCGGCGGTACGCCGGGTCTCGGCGAGCAGCGCCGCCCCCGCGCCCGGCCCGAGACCGGCGGCGGCGGTGATCCGCTCGGCGGTCTCCGCCATCGCACGTGCGCCCTTGAGCCAGCGTTCCCCGCTGTCGAGAGGCGAGCGGCGCGGGTCGACCGGGACGAGCCTGCGGGCGGCGTCGAGCACGTCGGCGATCCTGCTCTGCCCGGCGTCGGCGTACCGGACGGCGTTGGTCAGCACGGCCCGTACCCCCTGTTCGGCGGCGAAGCCGACGGTACGGGCGGCGAGCCGCAGCGATCCGGGGCCGGTTCCCTCACGCCCGTGGTGGACGGCTTCGAGGCGCAGGTCGTCGCCGTAGATCTCCCGCCAGGGCGCGAGCAGTGCGGCGGCCAGGTCGGGCCGGCCCGCGGAGAGCGCCCTGCCCACCTCGGAGGCGGGGCCGAGCAGGACGGTGAGCCCTTCGGCGGGCAGCTCGGGCCGGCCGACGACGGGCTGCCCGGCATTTACGGGAGGGCCGGACGGGGCGGGTGAGCCGGACGGGAGGGGCGGGCCGGGCGGGACGGGCGGAGCGGCGTGGGCGGCGGTGACGAGCCGGCACAGCTCGGCCCAGCCCTGGGCGCCGTCCCGGGCGAGAAAAGTGACCCGGGGCGCGGATTCATCGACAAAGGCGCCCCCGCGCGCCGGTGTCCGCCGACGCGCACGCCCGTCGTCCGCCGTATGCGGCGCCACCGCGAGGTCCACCCCGAACAGGGGCCGCACCTCGGCCTCCCCGCACGCCTTGGCGAAGCGGACCGCGCCCGCGAGGGTGTCGCGGTCGGTCAGCGCGAGGGCGTCCATCCCCCGCTCGGCGGCGCGCTCGGCCAGCCGTTCCGGGTGCGAGGCCCCGTACCGCAGGGAGAACCCGGAAACGGTGCGCAGATGCGTGAACCCGGGCATCCGCACCTCCTGGACCGATCCGTACTCATCACCCCCCTCGTTCTCCACCATAGACCAAATTTCGAACACTCGTACGATAACCCGGGCGGGGGGCACCCGTCCCACCTGCACCTCAGCCATTCGGCCTTGTCCCACCTGCGTAAACACCGGGCCGCCCGGACCGTGGGGGGCATGACTTTCGTCGACGAGGTGAAGAACGCCGTCACTCCACGAGCCGCACTGCTCGTCCTGGGCGTGCTCGCGCTGCAGCTGCTGTTCATCGCGTCCTACGTCGGGGCGCTGCACAAGCCCAACCCGACGGACGTCCCCTTCGCCGTTGTCGCGCCCCAGCAGGTCTCGGGGCAGCTCGTCACCCGGCTCGACGCACTCCCCGGCGGCCCGCTGGACCCGCGCCCGGTCGCCGACGCGGCCGAGGCCCGCGAACAGATCATGAACCGCGACATCGACGGCGCCCTGATCGTCGACCCCACCGGCACCACCGACACCGTGCTCGTCGCCTCCGGCGGCGGCACCGTCCTGGCCGATTCCCTGACCAGGATCATGGAGAAGGTCGACGCGACCCGGGGCCGCACGGTCAGGACCGTCGACGTGGCCCCGGCGTCCCCGGACGACTTCGACGGGCTCTCGTCCTTCTACCTCGTGGTGGGCTGGTGCGTCGGCGGCTACCTCTGCGCCTCGATCCTCGCGATCAGCGCGGGCACCAAGCCCGCCAACCGGCAGCGCGCCCTGATCAGGACCGCCACCATGGCGCTGTACTCAGTCGCGGGCGGGATCGGCGGCGCGGTCATCATCGGACCGGTCCTCGGCGCACTGCCCGGCAGCGTATGGGGGCTGTGGGGCCTGGGAGCACTGATCGTCTTCGCGGTCGGCATGACCACGCTCGCCCTGGAGGCCCTCACCGGCATCATCGGCATCGGCCTGGCCGTCCTGATCATCGTGATCGCGGGCAACCCCAGCGCGGGCGGCGCCTTCCCGCTGCCGATGCTGCCCGACTTCTGGCGGGCGATCGGCCCCGCGCTGCCACCGGGGGCGGGCACCTGGGCGGCCCGCTCGATCGCCTACTTCAAGGGCAACGCGATCACCGGACCGCTGCTGGTGCTCTCCGCCTGGGCGGTCGCGGGCACGGTCCTCACACTGCTCCTGTCCATGCGGCACAGGCCGGACGACGCCGCCGGCGCGGCATCCGCGGACACCGCGCCGACGGGCACGGCACCCGGCGGCTCGACCGCCGCCTGACCTCGTGGCCGGGCGGTGTCACTCGCCGGAGCGGACGACCTGCCGGGACACGGTCACGCCGTCATCGGCCGGGCTGCCCGGCGCCGGTACCCGGTCCCGCGTCGCGGACAGTTCCGTGACCTCCGCGCGCAGCGCCCGTACCTCCGCCGTGAGCGCGATGATGGCCTCCGTCTGCAGCCGGTCCGTGGCGTTGTCGCTCTCGAAGCGGGAGATGAACCAGGCGGCGATGTTCGCCGTGACCACACCCAGCAGCGCGATACCCGACAGCATCAGGCCGACCGCGAGCATCCGGCCCAGACCGGTGGTCGGGGCGAAGTCGCCGTAACCGACGGTCGTCATCGTGGTGAAGGACCACCACACCGCGTCGCCGAGGGACTTGATGGTGCCTTCCGGCGAGTCCCTCTCGACCTCCAGCACCGCGAGCGAGCCGAACATCAGCAGACCCACACACGACCCCGCGACGTACGTGGTCAGTTGCACCTGTGAGGCCATCCGGGCCCGCTGCCCGGCCAGCAGCAGGGTGGAGACCAGCCGGAGCAGCCGCAGCGGCTGCACCATCGGCAGCAGTACGGCGAGCAGAGCGAGCGGATGACGTCGTACGAATCGCCATCGGTCGCGTGTGAGCACCAGCCGCACGGCGTAGTCACCGGCGAACGCCCCCCACACCACCCACTCCACACCCCGGCACAGCCGCAGCGTCAGCGCGTCGGCGCCGGGGGACACGACCGGCACGGCGTACGCGACGGCGAAAAGCAGGGCCAGCACCAGAAGCGGCCACTGGGTATGCCGCTCCCACCGCTGCTCGGCTTCCGTGCCGCCCCCGGCTTCCGCCTCCGTCGATTCCGCGCTTTTCATGGAGTCATCGTAGAGAGCGCGAGCCGGCCGGAAACACCTGGCAGACCGAGGGGACGGATGCCAGGGCGCTGCGGGCGAACCCCCGGCCGGACGTCATCGTCGTCCTGACCGACGGGCAGCCGCGCCGGCCGAGCGCGCAGCCGCCGTGCAGGACGGTGGTGGGTCTGTTCCCCCGGCAGCACAACGGCGCCTCGTGGGACGAGAACGATCCCGACTACGTACCGGACTCACCGCCCGAGTGGGCGCGCACGGTGACCATCGGGTAGGCGCCAGGGGCGGCGAACCGCTCTCCGGGGGGCCCGGAACGCCAGGGAGGATCACCCCGGTACTGTCCGCTTGTTCGAAAAGAGCCCCGGACCAGGGGCTGCACGCGGGAGGGGCGTCATGAGTGGTGCGGGGTCGGCCGGCAGTACGGGGAAGCTGAGCGACGAAGAGGGCGGGAGGCTCGCGGGCCGCTGGTGGAAGTGGGCCCTCTCCGCCCCTGACGACCGGTGTCCGGTACAGGACACGACGGGCGAGCACGCCGCCTGGAAACAGCCGGACGACCTCTGGTTCCTCGCCGGGACCTACGGCGGGCGCGTGGTGCGGCGCTGCGCGGTGCCCTCGGACCGGTCCTTCTTCTTCCCTGTGCTCAACATGCAGCACACCAGGCTGTATTCGAGGGTCCCCCAGTCCATGGAGGTCGCCGAGGCCACCGCTTCGCTCAACAGCGTTCCGCTGCCCCTGCAGGAATTCACGGCGCCGTTCAGGACGGGGCTGGTCCAGCGCTACGCATGGGGCATCTGGGGCGGCTTCGCCCCGTTGACCCCCGGTGCGTACGTACTGGAGATCAAGGCCAGGGCCACGAACGGCTTCTGGGTCGACACGACGTACCACCTGGAGTCGAAGGCCCCCTGATCCACCCGTTGTCGTGACGGGCGGTGGTCCTCCCGTGACCGCCGTCCGGCCTGCGGCCCAATTCTTGGCGTCCAGCCGGCGCGACAGCTAGGCATGACAGGTACATGGCGTCATTCTGGGGTGGCCTCGTGCGACCCACGAGGAGCACAGCCATCCCCAACTCCCTGTCATCCGCCGGAGGTTGCTCATGCGTCGCCGTTTCGCCGTCTCGCTCGCCGCGGTCGCCCTGTCGCTCCCGCTCGCCCTGCTCCCTGCCGCGTCCGCTTCGGCCGCCCCCGCCGACAAGCCCCAGGTACTCAGCTCCTGGACCCAGACGAGCGCCTCCAGCTACAACGCCTGGAACACCGCACGCAACAACCAGGGCGCCTGGACCGCGTACGGCTTCGACTGGTCGACGGACTACTGCAGCACCTCGCCCGACAACCCGTTCGGCTTCCCCTTCCAGAAGTCCTGCGCCCGTCACGACTTCGGCTACCGCAACTACAAGGCCGCCGGGACCTTCTCCGCCAACAAGGCGCGTATCGACTCCGCCTTCTACGCGGACCTCAAGCGCGTGTGCGCCGCCTACTCCGGGGCCACGCTCACGTCATGCAACGGCACGGCGTGGACGTACTACCACGCCGTGGACATCTTCGGCGTGGCACCGGCGAAGGCGGGCGCCGACAGACTGGCCCGCGCCGCCTGATTCGCGGGCTCCGGCCGCAGGCGAAGGGCCCGCCCGCCTCACTCCGTGTGAGGCGGGCGGGCCCGTCGTCGGCCGGATGTCCCCGGCCCGGTACGGCTGGTCAGCCGATCTCGGCGCCGTACGCGGCCAGCGCCTCGGGGACCGGCTGGAAGAACGTCTCGCCGCCCGAGGAGCAGTCGCCGCTGCCGCCCGAGGTCAGACCGATCGCGGTGTCGCCCGAGAAGAGCGAGCCGCCGCTGTCGCCCGGTTCGGCGCAGACCGTCGTCTGGATGAGCCCGTTGACGATGTCGCCGTTGCCGTAGTTGACCGTGGCGTCCAGCGCGGTGACCTCACCGTCGTGCACCTGGGTGGTGGAGCCGCTCCGGGTCACCGCCATGCCGACCGTCGCCTCGCCCGCCCTGGTGATCGGCTGCGTGGAACCGTTGTAGAGGTCGACCTCGCTGGGGTGGGGCACGTCAGAGGTGTACTTGACCAGGCCGTAGTCGTTGTCCGGGAAGCTGGACCCCTCATTCGCGCCGATCTCCGCACCGCCCTGCGCGTCGGACCAGCTGGTGATCGACTCGGTGCAGTGTCCCGCGGTGAGGAAGTACGGCTCGCCGCCCTTGACCACGTTGAAGCCCAGCGAGCAGCGCCCGCCCCCGCCCCAGATCGCGTCGCCGCCCGCGATCAGGGGCTTGAACTCCCCTGCCGAGCGGTTGAGTTCGGCCTTGCCGCCGAGCTTCTCGACCACGGCCGTGAGCTTGTCCAAGGCCGTTCCCTTCACCGTACGGTCGGCGGTGACGACCACCTTGTTGCTCACCGGGTCGACCGCCCAGGAGGTGCCGGGGATGGTGGCCCGGTCGGTGAGGGTCTGCCGGGCCGACGACAGCTCGGCCGTCGAGTTCTGGACGACTCTGGCCTTGCCGCCCGCCGTGCGCACCTGCTCCGCGGCGGCCTGGTCGAGGACGTTCACGACGAGGCTCTTCGTCCCGGCGTCGTAGTACGCGCCCGCCGTGCCGCCGGCCAGGGTCTCGTCCAGCGTGGTGGCGAGCTTCCCGGCAGCGCCGGCCGTCAGCGTGCGTACGGCGGGCCGGGGCGTGTCCTCACTGGCGTTCGCTGTCTGGAGGGTGACTCCGGCTGCGACCAGGGCGACGACGGCCGATCCGGCCGTCATCGCGCGCTTCCTGGATATGCGTCGATGCTTCAACGTACGACCTCCTGTGGGGCCGCGCGGGGACGAGTGTGGGGTGTCCGTACGCGGAGGATGGGGCGCTCACTATTCCCATGCGGTGAAACGCACACAAGGTCGAACTCAGGACGCACACATGACAACGACGCTTCGGTTTCGTCACCTTCACTTCCCGGGGACGGAGACCACCTCGCCCGCCGCGGGGGGCCAGGGGCTGCCCGGAAGCGGCCCGGGCGGGGCTCGCGCCATTGCCGTGTCCGGCGCGCGACTTTAGTCTCTTGTCCCCGGCAAGCAGTTGAGGGCGTTCATTCGTTTCGCGCCCGGCAGTACGGCCCACTGCTCCGGACAGCACGGAATCAGCCATTCCATTCGCAGAGTGACCACTGAAACCGCATAGCGGGGGTGAGCATGACGGCGATTCCAGGACCGCTGCAGAGCATGGTCTTCAGGAACGCGGATCTTCCGGCGCTCTTTCACCACACGGACGCCATCGCCATCGCACGCCAGCGGGAGGCCGTGAACACCACCCGGGGCCAGCTGATCCTGCTGGTCCTGGGATCCGTACCGGCCGCCCTGCCCTGGCACTGGGACACCGGCGGCTCCCTGCGGCTCAGCGGCCTCATAGCCGTACTCGCCTATCTCGGCGTTCTCATGACGACGTTCTTCGCCTCGCGGCGCAAGGCGAAGTCGCACTGGCAGCTGAATCGTTCGGCGGCCGAGTTCATCAAATCGATGTGCTGGCGCTATGCCGTGCACGGTTCGCCTTTCGAATCCGCCACCCAGCATCCGGAAGCGGTCTTCGCCAACCGCCTCGAAGAAGGACTGCAGGAACTGAGGAAAGTCGGCTGGACCGACCCCAGGGATCAACTGGCCGATTCCGGTGGGCTGATCACGGATTCGATGCGGGAGTTACGGGACAAGGCGTTCACCGTGCGCAAGGAGACGTACGTACGCGACCGGCTGATCGAACAGCGCGGCTGGTACCGAAGACGCCAGGAGACCTCCAGGCGGGGCACCACGGTCTGGTCGGTCACCATCTCCGCCCTCACCGCGCTCGCCCTGATCCTCACCCTGTTCCAGACGTTCGGGCTCGCCCGGTCCTTCGCACTGCCGGGGGTCCTGTCCGCTGCCGCTGCCGCCTGTCTGGCATGGAACGAGATGCGCCGGCACCATCCGCTGATCTCCGCCCACTCCCTCGTGGAGAAGGATCTGGAGTCGATGCAGATCGCGATGGAGACCACGCTGACCGAACGACAGTGGCCGGTCGCCGTCTTCGAGACCGAGCGGATCGTCTCCCCCCAGCACACCGACTGGCTGGCCCGCCACCAGATGTGAGTGCGCGTCAGCCGCGGCGCACGCCCTCGCGCCAGATCACGGTGACCGGCAGACCGAGACCGCGGGCGTACGTCACGATGTCGCCCGTACCGCCGAGACCGCGGGCCGGCAGGCCGTCCCACACCGCGAGCAGCCGGTCGCAGTGCTCGGCGATGTAGACGCCCGCCGCGTAGTACGCCTCGTCCGTGGAGTGCGGGAAGTCCAGCACGACCTCACGGGTCGCCCGCTTCCTGAGCGTCCGGTAGCCGGCGAGTCCGGCGTCGTCGTCGAAGCACGACTCGTAGTCCCCGCTGGGGATCACCACGGTGAGCTCCGCGCCGCCGGCGAGCGCGAGGTCCGCGAAGAGCTGATCCGCCCCGGCGGCCAGACTGGAGAGGGCCTCCACGGAACCGTCGAGTCCGCCGAGCACGGCCCTCAGCCCCTCCAGCACCTGGTCGTAGGCTTCCTGGGGAATGATGCGGTGGCCGGTCACTCCGATGCGTTTCACGGACCTGGAACCCCCTGCGGTGGGTGGCTGGCTGCGGTCGGCCGCCCTGACATCCTCTCAAAAGCCGCGTGACGTACAAGAGCCCCTGCCCGGATGTCCGGGCAGGGGCTCCTCGGTGAACGACTGCGATCCTCGTGCGTCAGTAGACGCTGACGCCGTACGCGCTCAGTGCCTCGGTGACCGGCTGGAAGAACGTCGTACCGCCGGACGAGCAGTTGCCGCTGCCCCCGGAGGTGAGGCCGATCGCCCTCGTACCCGAGTAGAGGGGGCCGCCGGAGTCACCGGGCTCGGCGCACACGTTCGTGCGGATCATGCCGGAGACGATGTCCCCGCCTCCGTAGTTGACGGTGGCGTTGAGACCTGTGACGGACCCGCTGTGGGTGCCGGTGGTGGAGCCGCGGCGGGTGACGGACATGCCGACCGTGGCGTTGGCCGCGCTCACGATGTCCTGGTTGCCGACGGTGCCCGACTTGGTGACCGAGGTGTTGGTGTACCGCACGATGCCGTAGTCGTTGGTCGGGAAGCTGGATCCCGAGGTGGTGCCGAGGACGGTGGTACGTCCGGAGTTCGACCACCAGGTGCCGGCGCCGTCGGTGCAGTGACCGGCGGTCAGGAAGTAGTACGTGGTGCCGCTGCGGACGTTGAAGCCGAGGGAGCAGCGCCAGCCGGAGGCGTAGACCGCGTCGCCGCCCGAGATCAGCTTGCTGAAGGTGCCCGGGGTGCGCTCGATCCGCAGGGCGCCCGCGGTGTTCCCGGCGGAGTCCTTGATCTTCTTGATCTCCGCCTGCGAGACCGTGCTGTCCACGGTGACGACGACGCTCCCGGTGGCCGGATCGATGTTCCAGGCGGTGCCCGCCACATCGGCGTCGAGCACGGCATCACTCGCCGCGCCGAGCTGGTTGGCGCTGAACGTCGCGGTGGAGTCGGCGCTGGCGGACGGGACGGCGAGAGCGGCGACGGCGACGAGGCCGGCCGAGACGGCGACGGCCCTGCTCCGTCTCGCCGTGCCACCGAGGGGGGTGGTGCGCTTGATCCTCACTTTTCGTTCCTCCCGAGGGGGATCGGGGGCCCCTGCCCGTGGGGTGGCGGGACCCGTGAGGCGCAGTCAGTGAGACGTCCGTGTGCCGGATGTGTTCGCACTCCGGATACTCCGTGCCTCTGACAAGCGCTGTTCGGGAGTATTCGGGGCACACAACTCGCCGCGCAAGGGCGTGTTTCGGCCGCCTGCGAGCGGGCGCGCTAGAGCCCCGGCAGCGGGTCCGCTGCCGGGGCCGGGCGGCCGTGTCCACCGTCCGTGTGACCGGTGGGACGGTCAGGCGTCGATCCGGTTCCGCTCACCGGCCGGGACGGGGACGGGGAGGGTGTTGCCGGGCGGCGGGAAGGGGCAGATGAAGTGGTCGGCGAAGGCGCAGGGCGGCAGCAGCGCGCGGTTGAAGTCGACGGTCACTCTGCCGTCCGCGGCCGGCGGCGCGGGCCGCAGGAAGCGGAAACGGTAGCTGCTGCTTCCGCTGGTCGCGTCGGCGAAGACGGCCCAGAGCGAACCGTCGGGTTCGACCGCGACCTGGAGCGTGTGAGCGGCGCCGTCCACCTCGAAGGTGATCTCCCCGCCGAGTCCCAGGCCCCGCTCGACCCCATCGGCGTTCTCGACCCGGACCGTGCGGTCGGCCGGGTACGGGCGGAAGGTGCCGGGCAGCGCCCAGCCGGCGTCGTACGGGGTGGCCTCGATGCTCCGGAACGCCTGCCGCGCCCCGGACCCGGGGTCGAAGTCCCGTACCGCCCAGAGCCCTTCACGGCTCAGCACGACCAGTCGGCGCGCGCCGTGTGTCACCCGGGACCCGTCGATCGGCCCGCGGTCGGCCGTGAGTCTGATCTCGCCGGTCAGGGGCTTGCCGTCGACGCTCAGGCCGTCCTCGGGCGTGGCCGTGAGCAGCACTTCTTCGCCGTCTTCCCGCCACTGCCCCGGGACGGCCGGAATTCGACCGTCCGGGTAGTCGGAGAGCCAGTGGGTGCCCGTCAGGGACAGCGGACCGTACGGTGCGGCGACCGTGACGAGGCGCCCTTCGTGCCAGCTCTGCCAGTCCTGCCGGTCCTGTTGTTCGTCCGTGCTCATGGGTTCAACCTTTCCACACCGGCTCGGCCAGACCGAGGTGCGACCGCAGGGTGGAGCCGGTGTACTCGGAGCGGAAGACCCCGCGCTCCCTGAGCAGCGGCACGACCCGGTCGACGAAGTCGTCGAGGCCGCCCGGGGTGAGGTGCGGTACGAGGATGAATCCGTCGGCCGCGTCGGCGGCGACGAACTCGGCGAGGCCCGCGGCGACGGTCTCCGGCGAGCCGATGAAGGACTGCCGGGCGGTCGTCTCGATGACGGTCTGCCGGATGGAGAGCCCCTTGGCCTCCGACAGCGCCCGCCACTGGGCGGCGACCGCGAGGGGGTCGCCGACCCGGACCCGGCCCTGGACCAGCCCGGAGTCGGGGACCGGGTCCGTCTCGGGAAGGGGCCCGTCGGGATCGTACGAGGAGAGGTCGCGGCCCCAGACCTGCTCCAGGGCGAGGATGGCGTTCTGCGGGGAGACCTGGAGGCGGCGGATGTCGTCGGCGTTGCGCTGGGCCTCGGCGTCCGTGTCACCGAGGACGAAGCTGACCCCGGGCATGATCTTCAGGTCCTCGGGCCTGCGTCCATAGGTCGCCAGCCGTCCCTTGACGTCCGCGTAGAAGGCACGGCCGGCCTCGAGTGTGCCGTGCCGGGTGAAGATGACGTCCGCCGCGGACGCGGCGAACTCGCGGCCTTCGGCGGAGTCCCCGGCCTGGATGACGACGGGGTGCCCCTGGGGGGAGCGGGGGACGGTGAACTCCCCCGCGACGTCGAAGTGGGTTCCGCTGTGCGTCACCGGCCGGGAGACCCCGTCCGGTGTCCAGGAGTCCCACAACTCCCGTGCGGTGAAGACGAATTCGGCGGCCCTGGTGTAGCGGTCGGCCCGGTCGAGGTAGCCGCCGCGCCGGAAGTTCTCGCCGGTGAAGGCGTCGGACGAGGTGACCACGTTCCAGGCGGCCCGGCCGCCGCTGAGGTGGTCGAGCGAGGCGAGCCGGCGCGCCAGTTCGTACGGTTCGTTGAAGGTGGCGTTGACCGTGGCGGCGAGACCGAGCCGGCCGGTTACCGCGGCGAGTGCGTTCAGCACGGTGAGGGATTCGGGCCTGCCGACCACGTCCAGGTCGTGGATCAGGCCGTTGTGTTCCCGCAGCCGGAGCCCTTCGGCGAGGAAGAAGAAGTCGAACGTGCCGCGTTCGGCGGTCCTGGCCAGGTGCGCGAAGGAGGAGAAGTCGATCTGGCTCCCGGCGCGGGGGTCGGCCCAGACCGTGGTGTTGTTGACGCCCGGGAAGTGGGCGGCCAGATGCATCTGCTTCGGCGCGCTCATGCCTCCTCCCCCGTCCGCGCCGCGAGGGCGTAGCGGCTGGCCGGGCGGGCCAGGCCGAGGTGTTCGCGGAGTGTGCCCCCGGGATAGAAGGTGCGGAACAGGCTGCGGTGCTGGAGCAGGGCCACGGTGCCGTTGACGATCCTTTCGAGGTCGCGCCCGGGTGCGATGGGCGTGAGGTGGAAGCCGTCCACGGCTCCGCCCCGGTGCCACCGGGTGATGAGTTCGGCGAGGTCCACCGGGCCGCCCCGGTAGTAGGAGCCCTCTCCGGCGAGCTGCGGTCCGCCGGTGAGCCCCGGTTCGGGCGCGGTCTCGGCGTCACCCAGGTCGACGGTGAGCGCGACCAGGACCCGCAGGGAGTCGGGGTCACGGCCGTGCGCGGCGGCTCGCCTGCGTACATCGGTACGGATCGCGGCGGCCTGCTCGGGCGTGGTGGCGCGCGCGTACACGACGTCCGCGTGGCGGGCGGCCGGTTCGCGGGCCGGGCCGCTCGTGCCGTCGATGACGGTGACGGGCCGGCCCTGGGGCGGCCTGGGCACGATGGCCGGGCCGCGGACCGAGAAGGTGCGGCCCTCGAAGTCGACGTAGTGCAGCTTGTCCCGGTCGACGAACCGTCCCGTCGCGGTGTCACGGATCTCGGCGTCGTCCTCCCAGCTGTCCCACAGCCGGGCCCCGGCGTCGGCGACCTCGCCCGCCTCCTGCCACAGCTCGGTGGCGGGCGCGGCGGGGCGGCGGCCGAACAGCCGGGCCTCGGCCTCGGTCGTGGACACGTCGGCGTTCCAGCCGGCCCGGCCCCGGCTGACCCAGTCGAGGGTGGCCACCGCGGACGAGACGTGGAAGGGCTCGGTGTGGGTGGTGGTGACGGTCGGCACGAGGCCGATCCGGTCGGTGGAGGGCGCGATCCGGGAGAGTACGGCGAGCGCGTCGAGTCCGGGGCGGGCGAAGGAGTCGCCGAGCGTGACGAAGTCGAGTGCGCCCTGTTCGGCGAGGCGGGCGAGCCCCAGGTAGTGGGCGGCGTCGTAGTGGGGCGGGCCGCCGATCTCGGCGGCCAGATGAAGGGGTCTGCTGGCGGACATGGGGGACCTCTCGGGTCGGATCTCGTTCGGGAAGGCCGGGCGGGCGGGGTCGCTCTCCTCGGCGGGCCGTGGAACTCAAGGGCCGTGGACCTCGAGGAACCGTGGACCTCAGAGGACCTTGGAGAGGAAGGCGCGGGTGCGCTCCTGGACGGGCCGGTCGAGCACGTCCGCGGGGGCGCCCTGCTCGACGATCCGTCCCTCGTCCATGAAGACCACGGTGTCGGCGACCTCCCGCGCGAAGCCGATCTCGTGCGTGACGACGATCATCGTGGTGCCCCCGCGCGCCAGGTCCCTGATCACGTCGAGGACTTCCCCGACGAGCTCGGGGTCGAGCGCCGAGGTCGGTTCGTCGAAGAGCAGCAGTTTCGGTTCGACGGCCAGCGCGCGGGCGATGGCGACCCGCTGCTGCTGTCCGCCGGAGAGCTGGGTGGGGTACGCCTCCGCCCGATCGGCGAGGCCGACGCGGGCCAGGAGTTCCTTCGCGGCGGCGACGGCCTCCTTCCGGGGCCGGCGGAGCGCGGCGACCGGGGCCTCGATGATGTTCTCCAGGACCGTGAGGTGCGGGAACAGGTTGAAGTTCTGGAAGACGAAGCCGATGCGGGTGCGCTGACGCAGGACCTCCCGCTCAGGGAGCTCGTGGAGCTTGTCGCCGTCCCTGCGGTAGCCGATGAGGGTGCCGTCGACGCTGATCCAGCCGCGGTCGACCTTCTCCAAGTGGTTGATGGTGCGCAGCAGGGTCGATTTGCCCGAGCCGGAGGGGCCGAGCACGACGGTCACCTCCCCCGTGCGTACGGAGAGGTCGATGCCGCGCAGGACGTCGGTGCCACCGAAGCTCTTGTGCACGGACCGGACTTCGACCATGGCGTGCGGGGCTCCGGGCGCTGCGGCGCGCTCCTGGCCGGTGTCTTTGTCGACGAGTGGATCAATGGATGGATCGAGGGACCGGTCACTGATGAGCGGCATGGGAGTTCCTTTGGCGACTTGTGTACGGAAGGGGGTGCGGCGCTCCGGGTGCCGGGGCGGCCCCGGCCGGGCGGTCGCGCAGGAACGCCAGGACGGTCCGCGCGGTGGCGTCGTTCTGACCGAACGCCGGGCCGCCGGTGCGCGGCCGGGTGAACGCCCCGCCGGCACGGGCCGTGGTGTTCGGCCCGAGGGCGAAGCGGCGCGGGTGCGGGCGTCCCTCACGGTCCAGAATCCGGCCGTCGGCCGGGTCCACCGAGAGCAGTCCCGAGTCGGTGGCGGCGGCCCCGTCCTCGTACAGACCCCGGAGCAGGGGGCTGCGGGTGTACTGGACCGAGGGGTCGGGGAGCCTGGCCTCGACCAGGGCACGGGCCTCCGTCCACTCACCGGGCACGGTGGAACCGCCGGCCCGGAAGACTCCCCGCTCCTCGTCGGTCTCCACGGTGAGGGAGGCGCCGAGGAAGCGGACGACGCCGGCCCGGGAGAGGGCGAGGAGCTGACGGAGCCGGGGGCCGGGGGGCCCGGAGGCGAGGTAGCTGAAGTAGCCGTGCCACCAGGTGCCTATGTCGCCGAGCCGGATCAACTGCCCGTAGACGGAGAGCAGTCCGAGGAAGACGGCGAGGTCGGGGCTGTGGCCCGGGTCGTGGCGGCGTTCGAGGTCGGCGGTGATGTAGGCGCGCAGCCCGTCCTGAAGGGAGTCGTGGGAGGAGTGGCGTACGCCGTCCAGCGGGTGGTCGAGCGCCGTCAGGGCGAGCCGGTCGGCCGGGTCCGGCACGGCGGCGGAGACCAGGACGTCCAGTTCGGGGCTGCCGGGCTCCGAGGCGTCGTACTTCTCCTCGAAGACGGCCCATGACTCGGCGGTGCGCTCGGGGTGGGCGGTGAACAGCCGGTGGTAGTGGGCATGGCCGAGCTCCTTCTCGACGAGCGGCCACACGTCGCGCATGAAGTCGGGCGGTCCGCTCCTCCGTAGCAGCTCATCGGCCTGCCGGGGGCCGAAGTAGCGTGGCGGCGGGGGCGGTTCGCCCTGCCAGCCGTAGCCGATCTTGGAGTGGTACGGGACACCGCGCCGCGATCCGACGTACAGCACGGGCTCCCGGCCGGAGGGCAGATAGACGCCGTCCTCGTACCGGCCGCCGCGCCCCTCGGTGAGCAGCACCATCAGGTCGATGAAGGCGAGACCGAAGCCACGGACGATGACCGGGTCACCCGCGGGCAGGACGGAGAGGTCGCTGTCGGCGGTGAAGTCCGGCGGCAGATGGACGAGTCCGTGGCGCGCGGCGAAGGACGCCAACCGCTGTTGTCCGGCGTCCGGTCCGGCGTCGAGATGACCGGTGGTGAGGACGACGAGATCGGCGTGGAGGGGCTCGGTGCGCCCTTCCAGCCAGACCTGCTGGCGGTCTCCGCGCGGACCGCTGACGCGCAGGGCCCGGCCGCGGTGTTCGTGCACGGTGATGCCCGGCGGTAGCGCGGCGACGGCCTGTTCGTAGACCCAGCGCAGATAGGCGCTCTGGAGCCGCCGGCTGGGAAAGTCCTGCCCCCGCAGCGCCTTGATCTCTTCGAGGATCCCGGGTGCCGAGCCGACGGTGATCCGGCCGTCGCGGACGTCGGCCGCCCAGGTGTGCAGCGCTGGTCCGGGTCGTACGGGGCCGTCCTGGCGCACCGTGTCGTCGGTGAACATCGTGACGTCCTCGGCCATGGAGTTCATCCGCAGCAGCGGGGACTGGTCCTGCCGCCAGATCCGGCCGCCGCCCGGCGGGTACGGGTCGACGAGGTGGATGTCGAGGCCCCGGCCGGCGTACAGCTCGGGCGCGTTGGCGGCGATGCGCTCGATGACGCCGGTGCCGCGCGGTCCCCCGCCGATGACGACGAGCGTGGGAAGGGCGCTCATCGGGTGCCTGCCGTGCCCCGCGCGTAGTGCCGCTCGACGTAGTGCTGCCCGATGCTGAGGAGGGAGGTGACGGCGACGTACCAGAGGGTGGCGACGAGCAGCAGCGGGATGACCTGGTAGGTGCGGTGGTAGACGAGCTGAACGGAGTGGAGGAGGTCCTGCACGGCGATGATGCTGACGATCGAGGTGCCCTTGAGCGTGCCGATCAGCATGTTCCCGGCCGGCGGGACGATGGAGCGCATCGCCTGCGGCAGCACGATGCGGTGGAAGCGGCGCCACGGCCCGAGGCCGAGCGACTGGGCGGCCTCCAGCTGACCGCGCTCGACGGAGAGGATGCCGCCGCGGACCACTTCGGCGGCGTACGCGGCCTCGTGCAGCGTGAGTCCGATGACGGCGACGGTGACGGGGCCGAGGAGGTTCACGGTGCTGACGCCGAGGATCTGCGGGTACAGCGCGCCGATGTTGAACCAGAAGAGCAGCTGGACCAGGATCGGGGTGGACCTGAACAGCCAGACGTATCCCCAGCTCACCACTTTCAGCACGTGGTTGCCGGACAGCCTGAGCACGGCCAGGAGGGTGCCGAGCGCGAAGCCGAGCACCATGACGAGCGCGGTGAGCCACAGGGTCAGGCCGAGTCCGCGCAGGACCGAGTCGGTGGTGAGGTAGGCGCCGACCACCTCCCACTGGAAGGCGTCGTTACGGACGACCGAGCTCAGGGCCAGGGCGAGGAGTACGAGGACGGCGGCGGCCGCCGCCCACTGTCCCGTCCGGCGTACCGGGACGATCCGCAGCGCGACGGGATCGTCGCCCTCGCCGGGTGGATCGGGTGCCAGGGGGACGGGGGAATCGAGGGCATGCGGCTGCGCGGGCATGAGAAGGCTCCGTGGATGCGGGATCGAACACGGGGCGTGCCTTCACAGCACAGCAACACGACGCGGACCGGGCCCCTCAGCGCCGGTCCGCTTCCGAGACAAGCGCTGTGCACGGCCTGTTGTCAAGCTTGTCCACACTGTGAGTCGTGCGTCCCACATCAGTTGACGCACACACAGATGCCTGTTCCACTGGGGCCATGTATGCGCAGCAGTGGCTGGTCACCCGCTCCCACATCGACTTCGGTCGTGTGTGGTCCTCTTCCTGTTGAGCTGACCCCCTGCGTCTCCGTTCCACCCGCTCGCGCCCTTCCGCGCCGCTGAGCGTTTCTCCCCGCGTGCCTTCACGTACACGACGTCGCGTCACCCTCCCCTCGCACAGCTGATCTCCCGCCCCGTGCTCCGCGCTGCCCCCCGCACCGGAACGCGGCCGGCTTCCTCGACGAACCTGGAGACGCACCGCCATGCCCCGAACCCGGCACACCGCCGCCTTCGCGCTGATCACCGTCGCCGCGCTCACGCTCACCTCATGCGGATCGGCGGACCCGGCACCGGCCGGGGGCGCACGGCCCGCCGCCGCAAAGGGGAAGATCCCGACGACCGATGTGGTCTCGTCGGTACGGAAGAACGAGGCCGCGGCCAAGCTGCTGCCCCCGGACGTCCGCGCCTCCGGCACCCTCAGCATCGCCTCCAGTGTCGGCACTCCGCCGGGGGCCTTCTATCTGGAGGACGGCAGGACACCGGCCGGCGCCGACATCGACTTCGCGGACGCCGTGGCCAGGGCACTCGGAGTGGAGCTGAAGCGCGAGGTCGCGTCCTTCGACGCGATCCTGCCCGCTCTCGGCAGCGGAAAGTACGACGTGGGCACAGGGAACTTCGGGGTCACCGACGAGCGTCGCAGGACCATCGACTTCGTGACGTACATCAATGACGGCCAGGGCTTCGCGGTCCGCGAGGACAGCCCGCTGAAGAAGGTCACCGACCTCACCCAGCTCTGTGGACTCACCGTGGCCACCGGAGCCGGGACCACCTTCGAGGTCACCCTGGAGGAGAACAGGCACCGGTGCGCCGAAGCGGGCAAGAAGCCGTACGACGTGCGGACGTACGCCGATCAGGCCGCCATCTGGATCTCGCTCCAGCAGGGCCGCAGCGATGTCGTGATGTCCACGATCAACGGGCTGCGCTACGCGGTGACGCAGCAGGAGGGTCTGCGCTTCCTCAACGAGTTCAAGCGGCTCGACGTCGGATTCGCCTTCAAGAAGGACACCCCGCTGGCGCCCGCGTTCCAGGCCGCCGTCAACAGCATCAAGGCGGACGGCACCTACGACCGCATCCTGAAGAAGTGGGGCACCACCGCTTCGGCGATCGAGACCTCGCAGATCTCGCCGCCCGAGCTCAGGTGACCGCGGCCGGACGGCTCAGCAGTCGCACCCGCAGTCGCAGTCGCAGCAGCCGCCCTCGCCGTCACCACCACAACTGCTGCAGCAGTTGCACACGTCGCAGCAGGAGCCGCAGTCGCACTGGCTGCAGAGCCCTCCGCGCTCCTCGCGGCTCCAGGGCCCCTGGTACGACCCGCAGCACATCTGGCCGGTGCAGGCGAGGCCCGTCCACACCAGACAGCCGGCGATCAGTCCGCGCCGGTCGCGCGGCGGCGGGGGCGGCGGGGAGGGCGGACCGTACGGCCCGCCGGGTGTCGGGGTGTACGGGGCGCCGGGGGGCGGCCCGAACGCCCCGGACGGCCGCCCGTCCGGCTGCTGACGGCCCGTCCGCTGCCCGCCGTCCAGGAGCACGGCGCCGGGAAAGGCGTCCCCGGGAAGCTCGCCGCCCTGGGCCCCGGCCCGCTGGTGCGAGCAGGTGGCCGAGCCGAACGCCCGGTCCACCGAGCGCCGCAGTTCGTGTACGAGCAGGACGTGCGCGAGCTTGCTGTCGGTGAACTCCGCGTCGCCCAGCGCCAGCCGTACGCCGTGCAACGCGTCGTCGCACAGGCGCCGCGCCTCGGCGAGCGAGGTGCCGGTCGCGGTGAGCGGGTTCCAGGCACCCGACGCGGCGTCGGCTTCCCGGTCCTCCACGGCATCCAGCAGGTGCGCGAGCCGCCCGAAGAGCCGGCCGGCCTCGGCGAGCGGCGCCGCGTTCTGCGGCCTGCCCGCGAGCACGGCGGTGTGCGCGAAGGCCGCGGCGGTCGCCGTCTCGGTGGGCTCGGTGACCGTCAGCAGCGGGGTTCCGAGGCCGGCGAGCGACTCGATCCCGGTCTGCCGGTCCACCGCGTCGACCAGCACCGCCGTATCGAAGCCGAGCTCTGCTCCCGTACGCGCCCCGGCCCGGTCCCAGCCCGCGGCGACCCGGCGCGCCGCCGCCGCGACCGGGCGCCGCGCCAACAGGCCGTCCCGGTCGGCCACGTGATCGCGCACCTTCGCGGAGGCCAGCACGAGCGAGACCGCGGCGGCGAGCCGCGCACCCTCACCGCGTGCGACGGGTGCGGTGCGCATGGAGCGCAGCGGACAGGGGCCCGCGGTGCGGCGCAGCCCGGTGTCGCGTTCCGCCTGAGCCTCCGTCAGGACCGAGACGATCAGGCCGTCATAGTTCGTGACAACCCGGGCGAACTGCCCATGATCCGAGCGCAGCGCGAGGCAGAGTCCGCACAGATGCGCCATCCACTCCTTCTTCAGCCGCTCCGACAGGCGGTGCGTACAGGGCCTGACGATTCCGAACACGACGGTCCCCCGGGAGTTGTTCATGGTCCGCGCCGGGCTCGTGCACCTGCGCGGCGTGCATCGTATCGAGTGATCCGTTCACCCGTACGCCCCCATGTCACCCGTACGGACCGGAGCATCATATTTTCCTTCTGCCAGCTGCCGTATGCAGGAGGAACCTTGACGAATCGCCATATCTTCTGCACCAGTACCGTCACGAATCCCCTGCGCGCCGACAATCCACTTGGCGCGCTATCCGCATGATGGACGACCATAGGGATACGAAAGAGATGCGGAACACCAAGGAACCGCGGTGAGAGGAGGCGTCCATGGGATCGGTGCGCAAGGCGAGTGCCTGGCTGGGCCTCGTAGAGGACAACGACGAGCGGTACTACGACGACGAGTACTCCGAAGGTGCTGAGACCGGTACGGGCCAGGCGTGGGTGACCGACCCGCGCGTGCAGGTGGCTTCCGAGACGGCCGAGGAGAAGGGCCGCCGGATCGCGACCGTCACCCCCGACAGCTTCCGGGACGCACGGGGTATCGGCGAGCTCTACCGGGACGGTGTCCCGGTGATCGTCAATCTCACGGCCATGGACCCCACCGACGCCAAGCGCGTCGTGGACTTCGCCGCGGGGCTGACCTTCGGACTGCGCGGCTCGATCGAGCGCGTGGCGACCCGGGTCTTCCTGCTGACCCCTGCCGACACCCAGGTACTCAACGGCGAAGCCGCCGGCCGGCCGGCCGACGGCTTCTTCAACCAGAGCTGAGCCAGGAGGGTGCTGAAGATCCTGGCTGGATCAGGACGAGGCGAGCCCCAGGATCTTCAGCACCCTCCTGGGGTGCTCGCCGGGACGACCCGGCCAGAGCCCCGACCGCTCTACCGGAAGGCGTCCAGACCGGTGAGCGCCTTGCCCAGCACCAGCTGGTGCATCTCCACCGTCCCCTCGTAGGTGAGCACCGACTCCAGATTCGTCGCGTGACGCATCACCGGGTATTCGAGCGAGATCCCGTTGGCGCCGAGGATCGTGCGCGAGGTGCGGCAGATCTCGATGGCCTCCCGCACGTTGTTGAGCTTTCCGAAACTGACCTGTTCGGGGCGGAGCGTGCCCGCGTCCATCCGCCGGCCCAGATGGTGGGCGAGCAGGATGCCCTTGTGCAGTTCGACAGCCATGTCCGCGAGCTTGGCCTGCGTGAGCTGGAAGCCGCCGATCGGCTTGCCGAACTGCTCCCGGGTCTTCGCGTAGTCGACCGCGGACTCGAAGCTGGCCCGCGCCGCGCCCATCGCCCCCCAGACGATCCCGTACCGGGCATGGCTGAGGCAGCTGAGCGGGCCCCGCAGACCGGTGACCCCGGGCAGGACCGCGTCCGCCGGCAGCCGCACTCCGTCGAGGACCAGTTCGCTGGTGACGGAGGCCCGCAGCGACCACTTGTGCTTGATCTCGGGTGCGGAGAAGCCCGGGGTGTCCGTCGGAACGGCGAAGCCTCGGATTCCGGTGCCACCCGCGCCCTCGTCGGTCTGCGCCCAGACGACGGCGACCCCGGCGACCGAGCCGTTGGTGATCCACATCTTGCGGCCGTCGAGCACCCAGTCCTCGCCGTCGCGCCTGGCGTACGTGCGCATCCCGGCCGGGTCGGAGCCGTGGTCCGGCTCGGTGAGCCCGAAGCAGCCGATGATCTCGCCCGCCGCCATGCCGGGCAGCCACTGCAGCTTCTGCTCCTCGGAGCCGAAGCGGTGGATCGCGTACATGGCGAGGGAGCCCTGCACGGAGACGAGAGAGCGGATTCCTGAGTCGGCCGCCTCCAGTTCCAGACAGGCCAGCCCGTACTGGACGGCGGTGGCGCCCGCGCAGCCGTATCCCTCCATGGACATGCCGAGGGCGCCGAGCGAGCCCAGCTCCCTGGCGAGCTCGCGGATGCCGGGCAGTTCGCCGTTCTCGTACCACTCGGCGATGTGCGGCAGCACACGGTCGGCGGCCCAGGCCCGGACGGTGTCACGGATCGCGAGGTCCTCGGGGCCGAGCAGATCGTCGATGCCGATCGGGTCGGCGGGGTCGAACGGCGGAAGCTTCGACGGCTTCGAGGGCGGCATGGTGGACATGAGGGCGCCTCCGGCGGCTCGCACGGAACGAAAACTAGCAGTGGTAGTTATGACGTCCGTGCCGACATTACGGCTCAGTGTGCCGCTCGTCCAGAGCCGGTCGCCTCGGCGGGTTCGCGTCGCGACGGCAGCGAAAGCTTCGGCTCGGGACGCTCATCGACGCTCGTCGCCCGGGGTTCGGCGGCGCGCGGTTCACGGGGCCCGCAGGACTCCGCGGGCGTGCAGTCCATGACCTTCGGCAGGCGCAGGGCGGCAACCGCCCCGAGCAGCAGGAGACCGGCGCTGACCAGCAGTGTGAGGTGGAGGCCGTTCATGAAGGCGTGCCGGGCCGTGGTGCGCAGCAGGGCGCCCATCGGGCCACCGAGCTGCCCCGCCACCTGGTACGCCTCGCCCAGGGAGTTCGAGGCCGCCGTGCCCGCCTCGGCGGGCACACCCCGGCCGTGCAGCCCGGAGAGGCCCGGAGCGTAGGCGGCGTTCATGACGCTGCCGAGCAGCGCGATCCCCATCCCCGCCCCCAGCTGGTAGGACGTCTCACCGATGGCCGCCGCACCGCCCGCCCGCTCGGCCGGCACCTCGCTCAGCATCGATTCGTACGCGCCGAAGAGCGTGGACTGCAGCCCGAAGCCGAGCAGCACGAAGCCGACGGTCAGGAGGACGGGCCGGTCGTGCTGCCCCATCAGGGTCAGCAGCAGCACCGCGGCCGCCGTCAGTACGAAACCCCAGCCGACCATCCGGCGGGGGCCGACGCGGCGCAGGGTGTACGAGCCGGTGGCGCCCGCCGCCATCGCGGCGAAGGTCAGCGGCAGCAGCCGCAGGCCGGTCTCCAGCGGGCTGAGGTCCAGGACCAGCTGGAGGTACTGGACGGCGATCAGCTCCAGGCCGACCAGAGCGAGCATGGCGAGGACGATGCAGCCCACCGCGGTGCTGAACGCGGGCCGGGAGAACATCGCTATGTCGATCAAAGGATGCGCTCGGCGCTTCTGCCGGCGTACGAAGAGGAAGAGCAGCGCGGCACCGATCACCAGGGGGGCGAACGTCGCGACGCTCACCACACCCTCGCCGCCGCCCAGCCGCTTCACCCCGAGGACGACGCCCAGCACACCGGCCGCGGCCAGCAGCGCGCCGAGCACGTCCCACGGGCCGTCGGTGGCACCGCGGGATTCCGGAAGCAGCCGGCGGCCGAGCGGCAGCATGACCGCCATCAGCGGGATGTTGATCAGGAAGACGGAGCCCCACCAGAAGTGCTCGACCAGGAAGCCGCCGATCACCGGCCCGGTGGCGGCGCCGACCGCGGCGACGGCCGTCCACACCCCGATGGCCAGGGCCCGCTCACGACGGTCCGGGAAGACCTGGCGGAGGATGGAGAGGGTCGCCGGCATGATCATCGCGCCGCCGACGCCGAGCAGGGCGCGGGCCGCTATGAGTACGGCGGGGGTGTCCGCCATCGCGGCGACCGCCGAGGCGACACCGAACAGCGCGTAACCGAACAGCAGGACCCGCCGTCTGCCGATCCGGTCACCGAGCGTGCCGAAGAGGATGAGCAGCGAGGCGCAGACCAGCGGGTAGGCGTCCACGATCCAGAGCAGCCCCACGGCACTGGGACGCAGATCCTCGGTGACGGCGGGTACGGCGACATGGAGCACCGTCGCGTCGAGGGCGACGAGCAGCAGACTGAGGCAGAGGACGACCAGCACGGCCCAGCGGTTGGCGCCGGTGCCTGCTTCACGCAGCCGGTTTCCGGCCGTGGTCGTCCCAGACATGTACGTACCTCCCAGAGTGTCCCTCACGCTCGGCAGACCATCGGGAACCCCGCGTACGGCATCCCCAGGCCCGGCATCGATGGGCGAGTGATCCGTCAGCGTACGCGAGTTCGGCGTGGTCAGACGTGGTCCACCTCATACCCCGGTCCGCCGTGGAGTGTGGCGTACGCCACGCCGACCCGTCCCGCCGGGCCCCTTCGCTCGCTCGCTCCGGACGCCGTGGAACGGCGTACGAGCGGTGCCGCACGGGGCGGAGGCCACCCCAGTGGCACCTCCGCGACACCCTTCGGCCACCTCCCGGACACGCACCGCGAATGGCCGGAGAATTTCGTACAAGATCCATTCGGCACTATTTCCACAGGGCTCAAACACGCTTACGAGGCGGCCGTGGAACCTATTGGACGAAAGGTCACCGGGATTCTCCGTGGCGTTCGGAATTGAGGCCCGGCTGAGACAAAGTCCACATCACATCGTCATCACAAAGCGGCCGGGACGGCCTGCTCTCACACTCACTCGCTGTAACGTCGATTGGGTGCGTACCGACATCTTTGCCCGACTGGACCGGGAGCCGGAACCGCCGAAGATAGAGATCCCGCGGATGAGTCCTCACCGCATCGCTCTCTTCGGCGGGACTTTGGCGTTCTACCTCGCCATCGTCGTCGCCGTGCTGGTCTCGTCCTGGCTGGTGGCCCTCGACTGGAAGGTCATGCTGTTCCGGCCGTACCAGCAGTGGCCCGAACTCCACGCCTTCCTCGACTACTACGTCGTACTGGGGCAGCGAGGCCCGACGGCCGTGATGGTCGCCTGCTGGCTGGGCTGGCGGTCCTGGCGCCAGCACACCCTGCGTCCGCTGCTCACCCTCGGCGCCTCACTGCTGCTGCTCAACGTGACGGTCGGCGCCGTCAAGCTCGGCCTCGGGCGGCTCGGGCCGCACTACGCGACACAGATCGGCTCTGCCGAGATGTTCGCGGGCGGCGATATATTTCCTTCCGGACACACCGCGAACGCCGTCGTGACCTGGGGAATCCTCGCCTATCTGGCCACCACGCCACGGGCCAGGCGCTACCTGTCGGCCCTGTCGGCGACGGTCTCGCTGGGCGTCGGACTCACCACCGTCTACATCGGGACGCACTGGCTCAGCGACGTCCTGCTGGGCTGGGCTGCGGGTCTGCTGATCATGCTGGGCCTGCCGTGGTTCGAGCCGGTGATCACCCGCGCCGAGGCACGGATCTTCGCGGTGCGCGAGCAGTGGCGCGCGCGCAGGCGCCTCGCGCCGGTCGTGCCGGTCGCCGTCGGCGGACCGCAGCCCGTGCTGCTGCCGCAGTCGCTCGGCGCCGGGGACACCGAGGACCCGAACCCGTCCCTCGGCCCGGCCGGTCACCCGGCGCTCAGCACCCGGCCGCGCGCGCACACCGTGCGCTCCGAGCGGACCCCGGTCACTCCGGCCGGCCCCCGCCGCCCGCCGCACGCGGACCGCGCCCCCCGGGCGAACACCACCCCGGCCCGGCCCATGGGCGGAAGCTGAACGACCCCTCTGAACTGCGGGAACGGTACGCACAGCCGCTCCCCCGCACAGCGAAGGCCCCGACTACGGTCGGGGCCTTCGCTGTGCGGGTGCCGTCTCGTGCCGCTCGGTCAGCCCACCCAGCAGCGGGTCACGGCGGACCGGTCGACCTCGAAGTTGATCCGCCCCTTCATGAACTCCATGGTGATGATCGAGCCCGGTGGCAGTGCCCTGACGGTCTTCCAGCCACGGGCCCTGGCCTGCCGCTCGGCGGCCGCGGCATCGAGGCCGACGTACGACTGCGGACTGTCGTCCGGCTGTGCGGGGGGAGTCGGTGTAGGTGCCATACCCACCACCGTAGGCGGCCCCGGACCGTGACGGAAGGCGGGATACGGGGGCTCCGCACCGCATCCCCACATGCCGTGCCGGTCACGCTTGTGTCACAGAATCCCCACACCCGTTTACATCGAACAGCTTCACTCGAACGGGCAGTTCTGAACTACCGGTGCTTTATGCGCGGACAACCGGGAATGGTCCACGCGACGCACACGGCGGAGAATTGCCACCGGGGTCGGATCTCCGGGTGACCTGCTATTTCTCCGCTCGCGAGGCACCGCGGAAACATCCACGCCATCTGAAATTCATGCTTTCTTATGTAGGACTTATATTTCTCGCATTTCAGCCGCCCGACCCCTCCCAGCCGACCGGAATGCACTACTCCGGACAGCCTCGCACCCGGGGCCGTTCAGCCCAGCGCCCGGGAGAGACGGTCCCTCGCCGTCCTGATGGCGCCGGTGAGCTCCTGGGGCTCCACCACCTCGAAATCGAAGCCCAACAGCATCACGTGAATCACCAGCACGTCCAGGCTGGCGGCCCCCGTACGCAACAGAGAACTGTGCTCGTCGACCGCCTCCAGCACCCCTGCGGAGGGCGAGATCCGCTCGGCCGCCTGTTCGAGCGGGGCCTTCAGCAGGATGACCGCCCGCACCGCGTACACCGAGGAGGAGACGCCCTCGGAGACGTACGCCGCCAGGTCCTCAGCAGGGGCGTCGCGCGGTGCGAAGCGGGGGCCGTGCGGCGGCGTGAGCGTGATCCGGTCCGCGCGGAACGTGCGCCAGTCGGAGCGGTCCGCGTCCCAGCCGACCAGATACCAGCGGCGTTCCGTGCACACCAGGCGGTGCGGCTCGACGGTCCTGTGCGAGACCGAGCCGCCGTGGTCGCGGTAGTCGAACCGCAGCCGCTCGCTGTCCCGGCAGGCCCCCGCCAGCTCGGTAAGTACACCGGGATCGACCGTGGACGCCTCGGGGCCCCTCAGCATGGGCACGGTGAAGGCGCCCAGCGCGCTCACCCGGCGCCGCAGCCGGTCCGGCAGCACCTGTTCGAGCTTGGCGAGCGCCCGGACCGAGGTCTCGCCGATGCCCTCGACGCCGTGGCCCGCGGCCGTACGCAGCCCCACGGCGACCGCCACCGCCTCCTCGTCGTCCAGGAGAAGTGGTGGCAGCTGGGCGCCCGCGCCGAGCTGATAGCCGCCGCCCGTGCCCGGATGCGCGTGGACCGGATAACCGAGCTCGCGCAGCTTGTCGACATCGCGGCGGACGGTACGCGGCGTCACGCCGAGACGGTGCGCCAGATCGGCTCCTGACCAGTCCCGGTGGGCCTGCAGCAGCGAGAGCAGGCGCAGCAGTCGTGCCGAGGTCTCCAACATGGGGAGAGTGTGGCAGCGGTTGCGGACAACCAGTGTCCGCAACCGCTGCCGGGCTCCCCGGCCGGAAGGACGGCCGTCAGGCGGCGCGGGACGTCAGGCGGCCCTCCCCTTGCGGATCACGTCGGCCGCCTTGTAACGCAGCGCGTACGCCCCGTCGAGCACACTGCCGCGGGAGCGGTGCAGTACGGTGCGCAGCGCGCTCTGCGAGCGGCCGCGCCTCCCCCGTGCGGCCAGCTCGGTGTAGAGGCTCAGGTGGCGCTCCGCGATGGGCGCCGGGTCGAACCTCGCGGAGGAGGCCAGCGCCGCGCTGCCCATGCGGCGGCGCAGCTCCTCGTCCTCCATCAGGCCGAGCAGGGCAGCGGTGAGCGCGGCCTTGTCCCCTATCGGCACCAGCCGCCCGTCGGTGCCGTCGTCGATGATCTCGGCCGGGCCGTAGGGGCAGTCGGTGGCCACGACCGGCAGCCCGCAGCGCATCGCCTCGACGATGGTCATACCGAAGGACTCGCGGTCCGAACTCACCGCCGCGATGGAACCCTTGGGCCACTCGGTCTCCATCGGGTGCACCGCACCCATCAGGAACACCTGTTCCTGGAGGCCGAGTTCGTCGATGAGCCGGCGCAGCGCCTCCTGCTCGTTGCCGGTCGCGTCGCCGCTGCCGTAGATCCGCAGCCGCCAGTCCGGCCGGACTGCCGCCACCTCGGCGAAGGCCCCGATCAGCAGGTCGTACCGTTTGACCCGGTGCAGCCGTCCCGCCGCGACGACCCATTTCTCCTCGCAGGCCGCAGGCGGGCCCGCGGGCGCCGGAACGCTGTTGGCGATGGCCTCGATCCGGACTCCCGGCAGCCGCAGACGGGTCCGGTAGTCCTCGGCGTCGGCCTCCGTCACGGTCGTGACGGCGTCGAGCAGCCCGTAACGGTGGCCGATCTCGCGGCGCAGCCGGTACGGGTGGCTGCCGAGCGTCAGGTGCTCCTGCGCGACGCGCACCGGCCCGCGCCTCGCCTGCCGGCTGATGTGGACGTTGAGGCCGGGCCGCGTGCCGACGACGACGTCGGCCTCCAGCGACTGCAGATGGTCCGCGATCCGGGCGTCGGTGAGCCTGCTGTACTGCTTGTGCCTGCTGTCCCCGCGCGGGAACACCGCGGCGGGCCTCGCGTGTTCGGGCGCATCGCCGTCGTAGGACGGGCTCTTCCTGCGCAGGTCCACGAGATGCCTCAGCCGTACGCCCGCGGGAGCCCCCAGCGAGGGTGCGTCACGGTGCCGGAAGACCGAGACGATCTCGATGTCGTGGTGCTCGGCCAACTGACCGGCCAGATTGAAAGTCGTACGGATCGTTCCCCCGATGCCGTACGCGTTGTGAAGCAGAAATGAAATGTGCATTGCGTCGCCGTATCCCCCTGGTCGACTGGTCTGTTGGGGACTGTACTTGTCGCCCAGTCAGCACACAGCATTCACACAGAAGTTCTACTGCGGGTCACGGATCGGTCACAGCAAGCCGATGACCAGCAGTGTTCCCGGAATTAGTCGGTCCGGATCTTCGCCGATCCTTGCGGCGTTGGCGCGGTACAAAGCCCTCCAGCCGCCCTCGATCCCGTAGTCGGCGGCGATGGAAGTGAGCGTCTCGCCCTTGCGGACCGTATGCACCCGGCCGTAGCTGCGGTACGGAGCGCCGCAGTGCGGCCAGGCGCCCCAGCCCTGGGTGCCCAGCACCTCCTCGGCGACCTGGATCTGTTCCTCACGGGTGGCCAGGTCTGCGCGCGGAGCATGGTCCCGGCCGCCGTGCTCCTCCCACGTCGACTGCCGGAACTGGAGCCCGCCGTAGTAGCCGTTGCCCGTATTGGCGTGCCAGTCGCCACCGCTCTCGCAGGCGGCGACGCAGTCCCACAGGCCCTTGCTCGCGTCGCAGGCGTAACCCCCGGGCCGGAAACCTCCCGGCGGGCCGTTCGCGGGCGCACCCGGCGAAGGAACCGGGGGCGGCGGGGCGGCCGGCGCGGCAGGCGACGCCGCGAACAGCAGCGCGAGAGAGAGGAGGACCGCCGCCACCGGCACGGACGGGGGCGGGGCTGCGGGCCTGGAGCGCGGATGCGGCATCGGGTCACGCTAAGCGGACCGGACCGTACGGGGACCTGGCCCACGCGGCACACCGGCGAGCCGCACCCGGTCGGCCCCCTGCGTCCCCCCGACGGCCGTGCTCCGGCTGTGGGCCACTACCCGGTGTCCGGATGGACCGGCACCGCCGCCCGCGGACTTCCGCACTTCGGTGCCCCTTCGCGCGTGACCCAGGCCGTGGGTCTTCCGTTGTCCTTTCATGAGCCGGGAACAGCCCGGCCAACGCACCGAGTTCGAGGAGCCACCCGTGCCGCGCATGCTCGACGTAAGCGAGGACGTACGCGCCGAGATCGGCGATGCCGAAGCCGACCGGCTGCTCGTCGGCGACAGCGCCCCAGGCAATTACGACTGCACTTCCTGCCGGACCCCCGGCGACTCCGAGCAGGAGCGCACCAGCACGGTGCTGTTCGTCGGCGAGGAGACCGCCGTGCTCGCGTTCGCCCACGCGACCTGTATCCCCTCGCAGGTCGTCCAGGTAGCGGAGGACCAGCTCCAGGGGGCGGTGCGGTCCATCACCGGCAGCGAGCCGGAGAACCCGGAGGGTCTCATGCCCGAACAGGCTGTCCTCGGCATCACCAGCGGTCTCGTCCTGATCGAGGACGATCTGCGACCGGCCCTGGTGGTCGAGCCGACCGGCCCCATCGCCCGGCCCGGCACCGACGGCAGCGGGGGCGACGAGTTCCTCCAGCTGCTGCTGGAGCAGGGCTTCCGGCCCACCCCCGACGTGAGCAGGCTGCCGGCCGTGCTCCCCGGCTGGTCGGTGCTCCTCGCCATGGGGCAGCTGCACGCGGTGCTCCAGCCGGGTTCCGGAGGCGGCACCCCCGTCGCCTGGTGGCAGGCCCACCAGCCGCTCCAGGTCACCGAGGGCTGGCGGACCGCGGCCAACAAGGCGCAGACCGTCCTGGTCTTCGCGGCCCCGGCCGGCTCGATCGGCCAGCAGCCGCGCGAGGACCTGCTCCGCGACGCCCTGGAGAAGGCCGCGGTCAACGGTCTCCTGGTGGCCGCCGCAATGCCGCTGGCCGGTACCTGACCATGCCGGTACGTCCTTCGTACCCCCGCCGAACAGGGATTTCTCCGCCGGGCCCGCATCCGTCCGGCGGCGAGGTCGTTGGCACATACGTGCACTCATACGACCCCTCCCGCCAGCACCAGAGTCAGATTCCTGCCATGCGTCCGTCGCAGGACCCATCGGGCGGGAAGTCGCCGACTCCTATCTACGACGCGCTGTACTCCGAGTACCGGCGGTCGTTCCGCGCGCTGCCGGGCGACCGGAGCGGCGAGGAGAATCTCTCCTACCCGGGGTTCGGCGCCGGACTGTTCGGCAGCCGGACCCCGCTGAGCAGCCAGCAGGCCACCGGCGGGCAGACCACCCACACCGGGAACCTCGGTTCCTGGCAGCGCGTCGGCCGGCACGCGGGCCGCGCCCAGCCCGCGGCTCTGCCGCCGGGATCGCGGGAGCACTGACGGTACGACGAAGCCCCGGACCACTCGCCTTCCGCG
>NZ_JBHXQO010000063.1:0-36512 GCF_042717135.1 Streptomyces sp. NPDC058620 | reverse complement strand
GTGCCGACCGGGAAGGTCCGCTACGACAACCTTAGGGCCGCCGTCGCCCAGGTGCTGGGCCTCTCACGCCGCCGGGTGGAAGCCGAACGCTGGACTGCCTTCCGCTCGCACTATGTCCATGTTCCCGTGGGTTCCCACCGCACCCCGACTGCGCCAGCGAGCCCGGTGGATGCTTAATCTGGGGCTTTGGTCTCCTGGACACGATCGGGTGATTGCTGCTCGTTTCTCAGAAATCCTGAAGTCTCCACAGCTGTCATGGCGGAGTCGCGGGATAGCTGAAGGGGAGGAACGGGATGGCACTGGCCGTCGTGCGCGATCTGCGGCCGGGGCTTCGGCTGGAGACTTCGGAGGAGGTCACGGCCTTCGAGCAGGATCTGCTGGCTGAGTTCGTCCTCGCCCGGGCCTCTGCTGGAGTCCTTGACGACACCATCCGCGGTGACGTTGGCCCCATTCTTGGCCTGCGCGAATGGTTCGGCCGGCCTCTGTGGGAGATGGAGGCCCACGACCTCGACCGGTACTTCGGGAGGCACCGTCGCAACTCAGCCTCGGGCACCAAAGTCCGCCAGGCCGCGGCCTTCGCCGTGTTCTTCGAGTTCCTTGAACTACGGCATAAGGCCGCCATCCACGCGGCCACCGGCTTCGTCGTCGAATCCCCGCTGGACGAAATGAACTGACCCCGCGGCGGCACCTCCGCGAGGCTGCGGATCCCGCCGCCAGAAGCCGACGTCACAACGCTCTTCAGCGGCTGGCGGTACGACATGGAAGAGGCGCGCAAGTACGCTCCGGCCGCCCGGAACTACACCGCCTCGCGGCTGGCCAGCCTCATCGGTCCAAGGATCTCGGAACTGTGCCTGCTGCGAATCGGCGACGTTCGCTGGGACCTGGGGCGGTTCGGGAAGGTCCTCCTCAAGGGCAAGGGCAAGGGCAGCCAAGGCCGTGGCAAGAAAGAACGGCTCGTCCCGCTCATCAACGGCTCCCGTGACCTGCTGGAATGGTGGGTGACGGGGCCGCGCTGGGAGTTCGACGACAAGGTCAACGACCCCCTTGCCCCGCTGTTTCCCTCGGAACGCAGATACGGCGACGGTTCCGGCAGGGCCGTGACCGACGATGCTCTGAGGACCGGGCTCTCCGAGGCGGTCGCCCGGCATCTTCCTCACCAGGCCGGCCAGCTCACGCCGCATGTGCTGCGACACTTCGCCGCTTCCGACCTCTACCGCAACGGCATGGACGTCGTTGCCATCCAAGAGATCCTCGGACATGAATGGCTCAACACGACCATGATCTACGTGCACGTCGAGAAGTCCCACGTCGAAGACGCCTGGATCCGAGCGGGGCAACGTGCCACGGCACGATTCGGAGGAACACGCCGATGAAGTGGAACCTGCGGATGGTCGCCGCACAGCGCGACATCTGGAAGGCGTCCGAGCTCCAACAGATGCTGGCAGACGCCGGATTGGTGATCTCGGCTGGCAAGATGTCCCACCTGTGGTCCGGACGGCCGCTGACCGTCCGCCTAGCCGACCTCGACATCATCTGTGAGGTGCTGGACTGCACGACCTCCGACCTTCTCGTCCCGGAGAAGGCCAGTGTCCGGCAGGAGACCACGACCCTGGCGGCGGAGAAGCAGGTCGTCGGCGGCAGCCCGATCATGCACCAGCGCCGACCGGGTCGCTCTGGGCCGCCGCTATGAGCACGCCCGTCCGGCGATCACGTCCCTGGGCCACCCGCAGCTGCCGGGACTGCTTTGGATGGGGCTGGATCGATCGCCCCCGCTGCAAAGCATGCTGGGGCTTCACCTCGAAAGCCAACAGCAGCTACTGCGACGTCTGCACACGCGAGGTCGCCGCGATGGACGGGATCTGCCGCCTCTGCCGTCGCCAGGCCAGCCTGATCGCCGGACCGGACAACAAGACCCGCGTCGACCTGACAGTAGCCGCTCGCACAGGACACCAGCTCTTCGTCATCGGCACCCTGCGACCGCGCGGCGGCCCCCAGCCGCAGCGTGTGCCGAGAGCCACGGGCACCGCGGCCGCATTGTGTTCCGGCACGCTGGACGGAACTGTTGCTGTTCGAGACGCCACGCGAGCTTCGCGGCGTCAGCAGCAAGGCCCCACCGCTCGATCCTCAGCTGTCCGCAACCTTGAGTGCCCGGGCCGCCCGAATCGCGGAACTGCGTGGCTGGCCGCCCCGCACTCTCGGCTCAGTACGACGGGGCATCCGGATTCTCTGCGCGGTTCACCGGCCCGGGGAACGAATCCGGGCCTCGACCATCACCCAGCTCACCCACACGGCAGTTCCGGCCAACCACGTCTTGGAGGTGTTCGAGGAACTCGAGATCCTCCTCGACGATCGGCCCGACGCTCTCGACGTCTGGTGCGAAGAACAACTGTCGTTCCTTTCCTCAGATGTCCGCACTGAGCTGGACGTCTGGATTGACATCCTGAGACACGGGACCTCACGCCGCAGGCCCCGTGCCCGTGCCCGTGCAACGGTCATCACGAAGCTGAGGAACGTGCTGCCGTTCCTGACCGAGTACGCCGGAAAGTACACAACCCTGCGGCAGGCCACCCGCGACGACATCACCAACTGGCTCGACAACCGGACCTATCGCGCATACGACGCCAGTGCCCTGCGTTCGCTGTTCAGCACGCTCAAGGCCGAGCGGCTGATCTTCTCCAACCCGATGCGAGGCATCGAGGGAGGCAAGGTGGCGATCAAGATCCCCTCATCACTCGCTGCGGACGAGGTGGAGTCCGTCGCACTCGCCGCACTGCAGGATCCGGCCCTTCGAGTGGCCGTGGCCCTGTCTGGCATCCACGCGCTGCCCGCCCGCCAGATTCGCTCAATGCTGGTCGAGCACGTGGACCTGCCGGGACGGCGACTCGACCCCGAGGGCTTGAATCGTCCCCTTGACGACTACACCGCCGAGGCGATCACCGAGTATTTCGTCTATCGCCACCGGCAATGGCCCAACAGCACCAACCCCCATCTGCTGATCACCAGGAACACCGCCACCACCGCGACGGCTGTGAGCACGTTCTGGATGGACAAGTTGGTCAAGAGATTGCCCGTGGGCATCGACCAACTGAGGCAGGACCGCATCCTCGAAGAGGCCCTTGCCAACGGCGCAGACCCCCTCCACCTCGCACACGTCTTCTCCCTCGGGGCCAAGGCCAGCCTCCGCTACACCAGCGCAGTGGCCGAATCGGAAGCGGAGCAGGAACCGAACACCCGCTGATCTTGAGTTCTACTCCGCAGGGAGCCGTCGCTGGCCCTCCGGGGTGAAGGTGAAGGTCTGGCGGAAGGGCCCTGTTCCGAAGCGCACTGCAAGCAGGAGGGTTTCCTCGTGCTCAGGGGGCCATGATTGCTCGGCTCTCGGAGCACTGCCGTTCCAGAGATCGAAGGACACCATCGGATCCTCCGGGTTCTCCGTCAGGTAGCCGAGGGTCTTGCCGTAGTAGGGGTTGTTGCCGCCGAACAGCATGGACGGGGTACCGAACTCGTCGACGACGTCCGACCACACACGGTCCTCACCCGCCCACTGGCGGACCGAACCCTGCAGGACTGCGTATTCCTCAGGGTCCAGTACACGGTCAGGCTTGAGCCAGCCACGGTGGTGCGCGAACTCGCCATACACCGAGGCAATGACGTACTCGTGACATCGGTCCGGGATCAGGTCACGGAACATGCCCGCGAGGCCGGTGCTGGACCCGGCGCCGCGATCGTTCCAAATGCGCCGCTGGTCGACCAATGCCTCGGGCTGGCACTCGACGAACAGCAAGTGATCCATCAGCATGCGGAAGGCCAGCTCCTTCCCATACATTCCGGGACGGCGCAAGGCCAGGTTCAACTCATCGACGAGATACGCACGTATCTCGTCGGAGGCTGCAAGCGATCTGGAAGTAGGCACACCACAGTTTCGCGCAAAGTGCGCCGTATCGCGATCATGGACCGGCCATTCTCCACCTGTGCCGGCTCCAGGCCCTTCGCCCACTCTCATTCACTGTGGCAACCCGCCCCTTCAAGGCGGCAGAACCGCCTTCGAGCCCCTGAGTTTGCGCTACGGAGCCTTCAGATTTCCTGAACCCACGGAAGATCGGCCTGGAAGCCTTCTAATGCCAGCCCGGCATCCGCGGCGCCCACGAGAAGGGCGGAGTCGAGGGCCAGATCGGCTGGTTCCGCCGCAACCACCTGGTCCCCGTCCCCGAAGTCGACACGCTCGCCGAGCTCAACGCGATGATCGACCGGTGGGACCAGGAGGACGACGCCCGCCGCATCCGCTCCCGTCCCCGCACCATCGGCGAGTACTTCGCCTCCGAGCAGCCGCTGCTGGTGCCCCTGCCGGAGGAGCCGTGCTTCTCGGAATCCCTCCCTGAGCAGCCCTCCACCGTGCACCAGGAGCTGTCACCGTCGGCGCGGAGGGTGTTGCCGTGGTCCGGGCAGACGCCCCAGGGCACTCCGCACAGGCTTTCGGTTCCAGGAACGACATGGACGCGGGCGAAGCTGCCTGAGATCCTCTCCAGCGCCTCCCAGGCCCGGCGGATGTCCCCGGCCGCCTCCTCCAACTGGTAGGCGACATCGTGCGTCTCCGGAGCGGACCACAGCTGCAGGTAGGTGTCCTGTACCCGCCCCTGCACGGTGTGCAGTTCGCGCATCACCTCGTGGAGCTCGGCGGCGGTGGGTGCCTGTGCCTGCTGCTTGTCGGTCATGAAGCTGGATCCTCCTGGGTGCGCGGTGTCCACCGAGTCTCCCAACCACCACCGACAACCGGGGTCCTGCCCCCGTCCTCGGCGCCTGTGGTCACGACAGCGAGAGGTGGTCAGTCACGGCGAGGGGCGGAGTCGTCCGACTCCGGGTCGTCGTCGCCCAGTTCCGGTTCCAGGCCCTCCGCCATCTCGGTCCGGCCGAGGCCCGCGTCGGCGCGCCATGCCTCGAAGGACCAGCCGGTCACCGCCACCACGGCGAGCCCGAGCGTCCAGCCGCCGACCACATCACTGAACCAGTGGACGCCCAGCGCGATGCGGGTGAAGCCGACACCCAGTACGGAGAAGGCCGCGACGGCCCAGCACAGGGGGCGGAGGCCGGGGCGCACCAGGGGCAGGAGAACGAGCAGCAGGATCGCGAACGAGGTCGTGGCCGTCATCGCGTGGCCGGAGGGGAAGGAGAAGCCGGGGGCGTTCGCCACCGGGTCCGGCAGGTCCGGCCTCGCCCGCTCGACGACCATCTTGACGAGCAGCCCCGTCAGCCCTCCCGCCACGGCGGTGAAGGCCGCCCACGTGGCCAGGCGCCAGGCACGCCGGTGCACCAGCCACAGGGTGAGCACCGCGACCGCCGCGCGCAGGGTCACCGGGTCCCACACCACGTCGGAGAAGAAGCGCAGGGTGCCGGTCCACGCCGGATGGTCGAGGGCGGTCCGGTTCAGCCACCTGGCCGCGCCCGCGTCGAGGCGCCGCAGCGGACCCCAGCCGCTCTCCACGAGGACGAACAGGAGGCCGAAGAGGACGGCTGCGACCGCGGCGACGGCCGCGGAACCGAACAGCCGGATCCCGAATCTGCGGTCGGCGTCCCGGCGGATCCGTCGTCGGGCCGGGGCAGCGGGTCGGGCAGTCATTCAGGCTCCTGGATCGGGTTTTACGGGACCGGGCCGCTTGGCCCGCACCGCCTCCAGCTGGGCGGCGAAGGAGAGGCCGAGGAAGAGCGCGATGGAGGTGAGGTAGGCCCAGAGCAGCAGGGACATGAAGGCCGTGAGCGGGCCGTACACGGTGTCGAACGAGCCGCTGACCTCGAGGTAGAGGCTGAGCAGCCAGGTCAGCGTGGTCCAGAGCACCAGGTACACGGCGGCACCGAAGGCCAGCCAGGTGTAGCCCGGTTGCCGGCGCCTCGGCGAACGGCGGAAGATCGCGCTCGCCGAAATGACCACGAGGACCACCCCGGCGGGCCAGCGCAGCAGTTCGCATGCGGACCGGGCGCCGGCACCGAGGTCGTACACCTCGACGACGGCCGGCACCAGGTCGCCTCCGGCGACCATGGTGACGAAACCGATGCCGAGCGGGATTCCGGCGGTCAACGACATCACCAGCCCCCGCAGGTACTTCAGATGGAAGACCCGGTCCCGCTCGACCCCGTATATGCGGTTGGCACCGCGCTCTATCTGGCACATCGCCGTCGTGGTGTTGGTCAGGGAGAAGACCAGTCCGAACCACAGGGCGAGCTGGGCCCCCTCGTCGGCCGTCCGCCGACTGCGGTCCAGCGCTTCGTCGACCACCGCGGCGCTCGGCCCCGCCGTGATCCGGTGGATCGTCAGTTCCGCCACCCTGCCCAGGTTTTCCGTGTGCAGGGCCGTCGACAGCCCGACGAAGGCGATGACCAGCGGCACCACGGCCAGCACGGTCTGCAGGGCGAGCGCCCTGGAGTGGCTGAAGCCGTCGGCGTACCGGAAGCGGACGAAGGAGTCGCGCAGCAGCGGCCATCGGCCGTAGCGCCGCAGGGCGGCCAGCGCCTCGTCGCCGGAGAGTTCGCTGCCGACCATGTCACGGGTCTGCGGGACCCGGGTTGCGGTGCCCATCTCACTCCCCCCGCTCAGGCATGAGCACGGTCAGCGCGCCGGGCCGGACCTGCGCGGTGACGCGCCTGCCCGGGGCCACGGGGTCGCCGTCCAGCTCGCGTGGCTGCGGTGCCTCGAAGCGGATGTCCGCGTGACGGAAGGTGAAGTACTCCACGGGCGACCGGCCTGTGTGGCCGATCTCCCTCTCCGGCCTGCGGCGTACCAGCGAGACGACGGCGCCCACCCAGCCCATCGGTCCGCGCGGGTCGAGGATCATGAGGTCGAGCACGCCGTCGTCGGGCCGGGCCGCCGGGACCAGCGCGGCGCCGCCCTGCACCTTGCCGGTGTTGGCGACGAGCACCATGCGGGCGGTGCGGTGCAGGGGCCGCGCCCCGTCGAGGCCGACCGTCAGGCGCATCCGGGGCGCGCGCAGTTCCCGCAGGCCCGCCACCACATAGGCGGGCCAGCCGAGCACGGCCTTGGCGCGGTCGCTGGTGCTCTCCAGCATCGCGGCGTCGAGCCCGGCCCCGGACATCACCGTGAAGTGCGCGGGCGCCATGCCGTCGCCCTCGATCCGCCCGAGGTCGATGCGGTGCGGAGCGCCGCGCAGGGCGACGGCCAGCGCCTCCGCCGGTTTCACCGGGAGCCCCAGGTTGCGGGCGAGGAGGTTGCCCGTGCCGCAGGGCACCACCGCGAGCGGTATGCCCGTACCGGCCAGCGCCTCCGCCGCTGCCCGGACCGTCCCGTCGCCGCCGCAGACCACGACGAGTGACGCACCGTCCCGTACCGCGCGCGCCGTCTGTCCCTCCCCCGTGTCGTCGGCTGTGGTCGGTACGAAGTCCGCCCCGTGGTGGCCGTGGTCCTCGAGAACCCGTCGCAGGTCGGCACAGGCCGCCTCGTCGGTGACGGTGGGATTGAAGACCACCGTTGTGCGGCCGTGAGCCTGCTCCGTCGACGCCCTGGGGGCCGGTGCCTTACGGGCCGCCGCGTCGGCAGGCGCGGGGGCGGGCACGTGCGGTCCGGTCAGCAGGGCGCGGCCGACGATGAACAGGGACAGTCCGCCGTTGAGCAGGCCGCCCGCGATGTCCGTCGGATGGTGCATGCCCCGGTACGCCCTGGCGATCCCCACCAGCAAGGGCACGAGGAGCAGCAGTACCGCCACGACTCTGCGCCACGGCCCCTTCGTCCGGTGCAGGACCAGGATCGCGATGCCGGCGTACAGGGCTGTCGCCGCGCCGGTGTGTCCGGAGGTGTAACTGGAGGTGGGGGGCGAGGCGTCGAGCCGTTCGACGTCCGGCCGGGTGCGGTCCACGGCTTCGGTGATGACCAGGAAGACCAGGGACTGGAGCGAGACGGCGACCGCCAGGAAGAGCGCGTCCCGCCACCTGGGAAGCCGCGGGACCACGAGGAGGACGAGGCAGGCCAGGAGGGTGCCCGCGATGACCGTGGCCGTGTTGCCCGCCTCGGAGACGACGAGGGACACGGTGTCGAGCGCGCCGGTACGGGCACGCTCCAGCGCGTCGGTGACCCCGTCCTCGGTCGTCAGTGGCCATACGCGGGCCGCGGGTCCGGTGATCAGGAGTCCGAAACCCACCATCAGGGCCGCCTGGCAGACCGCCGCCGAAGCGATGATTCCCGCGGCCCGGCCCATGCCCCCGGCGGTCTCCGGGGCAGGGTGCGAGCGCTCCGCATCCGCCCGGGAAGGCCGGGACGGCCGGGAAAGCCGGGACGACTGGCCCGGAACGTACTCGCCGACAGGGGGCGGCGTGGCGGACACGTGCCCACCGGGAAGGGCGGTGCGTCTTTCCGGTGTGTCGGTCGGCATGGCGTTCCCGTCGTCTCGGTGGCCCTCGGGCTGTGGGTGGAACCGGGGCTCACCCGGCGTTTCGCCGTGTTCCCCCTCCTCGCTCCTCCAGACCTCCCGACGGGGACCGTTATCCGCCCGCGGGCGCAATGCGGGATCCCGGCTCACCTCGACCGATGGCTGACGCGTCCCGCCCATGGCGCCTTGCGACGGCGCCGTTACCGCTGTATCCGGACGCGCAGAGCCTGGACGGACCAGTCCAGCACCGGAGCCAGACTCTCCGGGGCCGGCCAGCCGTTGACCGCGGCAAGCAGCTGGAGGTACCGCTCCCTGCGGGGGTCGTTCACGCTCTCCAGCCGAGCCGCCGGCCTGCGGCGAAGCTCGACGTCGTCGGGGCGGGCCAGGAGGTGCGCGTAGTGCGCCGTGAACGCCGCGACGATCGGATCGGCCTGGGGCGAGGCCGGGTCGATACCGGCGGCCAGGGCCGGGCCGGCCTGGTCACGGACGGCGGCGGCGATGTCGCGGTGTGGGCCCGTCGTCCCGCTTCGGACCTGCTCAGCCGCCTGGTACTCGGCCATCCGTCGCAACAGAGCCCGGAATTCCGGGTCCAGGGTGGCTTTGTTGGCGAGTTGCGGGTTCAAGGTCCCGTTACTCACCCTTGAAGGGGAAGCCCCTGACCTGTGGAAACGCAGGTCAGGGGCTTCTTCGTGTTCCGGGCTGGCCAAACCACGGCCAAACGCGGCCGGACTTTCGACCTAACGTGCGCCCCATGGCAACGATCAGGAAGCGGGTCCGCAAGGACGGAACGGCGAGTTACCAGGTCCGCTGGCTCCAGGGAGGGCGCGGCGGTACCTGGGAAGCCGAAAGGTTCGAGGACGTGGAGCAGGCCGACGCGTTCAAGAAGCTCGTCGACGCCCACAAGCAGCAGTGGCCCTACGGGTGGGTCCCCGGCCAGGGCTTCGTCGAGCCCGAGCAGGACCCTGACGACGTGCTCCTGACCGACTGGGCCCGGCGCTACGTCGACCGGCTCACCGGTATCGACCCGCGGACCCGGGACGACTACCGGCGCGAGGTGGACCGGCACATCTCCCTCATGGTGCACACCAGCCGATCGGGACTGGTGATGCCGGCCACGGTCTGGAACATCACCGCTGACGACGTCCAGGACTGGGTTCGGCTTCAGGAAGCAGGCCAGCCGGACGCGAAGGCAGGGCGGTGGGTCCGTCGACCGGCCTCGCCGAAGTCCACAGCCAATCGACACGGCCTGCTGTGGTGCATCGTGCAAGCGGCGATCGATGCCGATCCCCCGCTGCGCACCAAGAACTGCTGCGCGAACACCCGCCTTCCGCGTGTGGACGACGGGACGTCCGAGGAGATGGTCTTCCTGGAGCAGGAGGAGTACCAACTCCTCCGCAAGCACCTCACCGACCCTGCGGCGCGAGACCTCGCCGACTGGTTGATCGGTACAGGCATGCGTTGGGGCGAGGCTACGGCCCTCCAGGTACAAGATCTTCGACTTGGCGGCCCCGTACCGACAGCCAACGTCCAGAGGGCCTGGAAGAGGTCCCCCAGGGGCGCGCAGAGCTCCTTCTTCCTCGGGCCCCCCGAGACGAAGAAGGCGCGCCGTTTGGTCGCTCTTGCCCCGACGCAGGTGGACCTCGCGCAGAAGCTGACGCATGGAATGCCATCGGAGGCCTTCGTCTTCCGCACGCCGACGGGCAAAGCATGGAGGCATGCCAACTTCTACAACCGGAAATGGATACCCGCCGTCGCTGCCGCGATGGAGACCGGCCTCCCCCGCTAACCTCGGATTCACGACCTACGGCACACCCATGTTGCCTGGCTGGTGGCCGCGAACATCCCTCTGCCGGCCATCCAGGCCCGGCTGGGCCACGAGTCGATCCAGACGACGATCGACCGCTACGGGCACCTGGTCAGGGCACTCGACTCGGACATCAGTGCCGCCGTGCAGGCGGCCATGGGAGGCCAGCCGCCGTCTGATCGCGGCCTGCGGTTGGTCAGCGCTTGAGCGACACCTGGTAGCCCTTCAAGGACCTACGCATTACGAGACCGCGAGCGATCATGCTGTGTGGTGCCTGCTCGTGCTACAGAGTGGCGTTTTGCCTGATCAGAGCATGTGCGACTGGTTGCACTGTGCTCCCACGTACTACGTCGTCCAAAGGCGTCCGGCCACCGGCTGGCCACCGGAGGGGGCGCCGATGACGGCAACAAGAGGTGGCACACGGATTGTGGGACTTCCACAGTGGCTTCTGCGGCCAACGTTTCCTGAGCGAGCCAGGCGGTCCGGACGCCGCGCCAAAACCTGACTGCAGCTGCCTACGGGGCTGTCAGACGAGTTCGATGGTCAGCTCGAAGTCGTCGCCGCCGTGCCAACCGGAGGAGAGCACCTTGCTGGGGGCTGTGGTGCTCGACCAGCTGTAGAAGTGCTCCCAGGACACTGTGTCGCCGTGCCAGTGGTTGTAGTCGGTTCTTGCGTACGCCTGGACGCCCTTGCCGTCGGTCACGGTGTCCCAGAGCTGGAAGTCACCCTTGATCTGCGCCTTTCCGCCCACCGTCTGCTTGCACTCCCGGTACTTGGCGCGCCCTCCGGTGATGGTGATCGTCTTCCAGCCGGAACACGTGGCCGCAGCGGCCTCGACTGCCCGCTGCTCGGAAGGTACGGCGACGGCCGGGGCGGCGGCGAGGCCGCCCGACAGAGCTAGTCCGGCGAGAGTCAGGGCCATTCGCTGTCGTGACATCAAGAGTGTCCTTTCAGTGGCACAGCGAACCGGCCCCGATCGGAGACCTCTCAGTCGCTGAGACACCCCTACCGTGCCCGATCAAGGGCCCCTTGGGGAACGGCTGACAGCGAAGATCACCCCATCGGTGATCGTGATTCATTCCCTTTCAGCGGTACCGCGCGAGGGTGAGCACTGCCTTGGCGATTGACGTCATTCGATTCGGGCTCATGCGTGACCTGCGGAAGATCCGCCAGGACTTCAGCTGTGCCATCCCGCGCTCGCCAGGTGCGCGAGCCGCGGCGAGAGCGCGGTTGCCGGTACGTTGGGTCGGGGTGAGTTCGCCGCCGGGTGGCCGCTTGAGTCCGACGGTCACCCCAGAACCCGGGGGTCGTAGGTGTGCAGCAGTACCCGCTGCTTGGCCGGTTCCCACGCCAAGGTGTACACGGCGTGGCCGCAGCGCACCGCTGAAGTCCCCCCGCGGGCTGGACAGCGGGGGGAACTTCACTCCTACGATTCCTCTTGGTGTTGCTCACCGCCTTCTCTGTCAGGCGGCCGACTGGAGTTCGGGGGGGCGTGTTCGTGATCGTGGCCTGGGCCGTGGTGCAGATGGCGGTAAGGGCTGAGATTGCGCTGCAGAGAACCGCGCTCAGGAAGCGATTCGCTGAGCCGAGTTCCCCCGCCTGTACCAAGCCTCTGAGCCCTCCGCCGAAGGCGTCCACTGAACTGCCGGCCCCTGCGCTGCCCTTTCCCCGTAGGGCACCACCGCGGCTGATTGCTCCTACAGCCCGGCTCTGGAATCGTCCATGGACACGGTCCACAGCGGCCTATGGCCCCGCTCGTCGAGCTCGCGTTGACAGTCGACGGTGATGGGGCCGTAGTAGTTGACCACCGGGCTGCGGGGCCGGAGAGCTAGGCTCCAGCACCTCGGTCTCCACCTCGCGGTCGGCGCCGCGCAGTTCGCCGAGGGCAACCCCTTGCCGCTGACCTGAGGCCGACCCGGTGACGACCTGCCGCTGACCAGGTAGGCACCCCGCCGACGCATAGCGTGAACAGGTGGCCCGGCGCAACCTTGTGATGCCGTTGCCCGCGCACAATCATGAGCCCATGCCAACTCGCGCCGGACAGATCGACGTTGCATCGGTTCTGCAGGAGGTGAAGATGGTCCGCCTGGAAGGGCTGGTGCGGCTCCGCGGGCTCGACGTGCCCCTGCTGCGCCGGGCCGCCGCGTCGGTACCCGGTGCCGTGACCGACGCCTGGCCCGTCGAGGTCGAGAACCTGCTGCGCGCAGCCGTCTCTCGGCTCGGCGGCGGCGACCTCCAGGAGGCGGCCGAGCGCACGCTCGGGCTGGCCCCGGGCATGCGCGACCGCGCGGCCGCCGACCGGCGCCGCCTCGCCGCCGAGGTGTACCGCCTCAGCGTGGAGCGCTTCCGCAAGAGCCAGGAGGAGATGGTCCTCGGTCAGATCTCCGAGCAGGTGTGCTGGATCGCCGGCACCGGGAACAGGAGCATTGCGGCGGTCGGTGCTGCCATGCTGCCCCCTCACCTTCAGCACCGCACCCTGCACATGGCCCGGTCCGGGAGACCCATGACGGTGACCCTGCACATCCATCCCGTCGAACTCGTGCGGGACGTAGACGTGATCGTCTCCCCGAGTAATACGCACCTGGGGCTCCCGGAGATGTACAAGGCGTCTGTATCGGCGTCGCTGCGCCGTGCGGGGGCGGTGCGCGACGCCGCGGGCGACGTGATCGCGGACCCCGTCCACGAGGACCTGGCCGACTGGCGCATGAAACACGGCGTACTGCACCGCCCCGCTCTGCCCGGGACCGTTGCACCCACCGGACCAGGTGCCCTGGCGGCACAGGGCGTCCGCCGCATTTACCACGCGGCGGTCGCCATCCCGAGGCCGGGCACCAACGACTACGAGGTCACCCCGCAGGACGTCGCCGCCGCAGCCGCCCGCGCACTCGCCTTGATGTGGCAGGAACGCGACGCCCACACACCGCCGCTGCGGTCAATCTGCTTCCCCCTCCTCGGCGCGGGACGCGGTGGGCTGCCGCCGGAGACCAGCGTCAGCGCCCTGTGGACGGCGCTGGCCGCGGATGCTGAACCGGACCGTGAACTGCATCTGATCGTCCGCAGACCACTGATGGCGGACCTGGTGACGGACATACTCGGGGGCGGTCGGCCCGCCCAGGCTGCTCAGGCCGGACCTCGCGAACAGAAAGGACATGGGTGCGGATGAACCCGTTCATGATGCTCGCCGCTGTTGCGGCCGACTGGACCCGGCTCGGGCAGCTACTCGACCCCGGCGCACACCTCGCGCTGCGCGCACTGCTGGCCGACGTACGCACGCGGCTGCGGACGTATAACGAGGGCAACCCGGGCGCCCGGGCCGCGGCGGACCGCAACGCAGCGGACCGGGCGGTGCGGGCCGTACTCGACGCGCTTCCGGCCGGCGAGGCAGTCCGGCTCCGCGGCGACGGCGTCACGGAACGGTTCGCGGGTACCTCTCCGTCCGCCGTCCACGAGGGCTACGGAGCCATGGACCTGTGCATGCTTGTGATCGACGGTAACCCGATGGTCGGCCCGCTCCTCGGTCCAGTGCGTGCACGACTGCTGCAGGAACCGGCGTTGATCCCACGCGAGACAGGACTCCCGGACCCCAGGTTGATCTCTCTGACCCGCGAGAACGGCGAGAAGCAGTTCCCTGCTTTCCAGTTCGAGGCCGGGACCATGCCGTGGGCGGTCGTCCTGGAGGTGGCGGACGTGCTGCGCGCCGATAGAGACCCCTGGGGCGTGGCCGACTGGTGGCTCTCCGCGAACGCGTGGACAGGCACCGCGCCCGCCAGCCTTCTCGGGCAGGGCCGGGACCCGGAACTCCTGGGCGCGGCACGCGCGCTCACCGACACGGACGGGGAGTGGTAGGCCGTGCCCAAGTATCCGCCCCCCGAGGCACTGCCCGATGAGCCGAACGCCGTCACCCTGCCCGCTGGCACTCCTGTCTATCGTGTCCACAGCACTCATCGGAACGCAATCGGCTTCAACTCCGAGCCCACGCACGCCTTCTACTACGGCGGACGCTTCGACAGCACCCCGTACGAGAAGTACGGCTACCTCTATGTCGGGTTCAGCGTCGGCGCCGCCGTGTGCGAGGTGTTGCTGCGCTCGATCCCCTTCGACAGCAACGGCGGTACTCGCCTGCTCCCGCGCGTCTCCTTCGAGCGCCGCAGCCTGTCCTTTCTGCGCCTGGCCACCGATGTGGACGTGGTGTCGCTTATGTCCGGCAGGGACCTGGCGGCGGTCGCCCAGGACTCCTGGCTCGTACACACCGAGGGCGCGGACTACCCGCAGACCCGCGACTGGGGCCACTGGATCCGCCGCAGGACCGCACCATGGGCACAGGGCTTCGTCTGGCCCTCCAAACGGGAGCCCGCCGACCGCGTGGCCGTCCTGTTCCAGGACCGGTGCGGTGAACCACCCCTCGAACCCACCGGCGCACCCCGGATCGACTTCGGGACCGAGGACGGTGAGCACTGGCTAAACGGTGTCCTCGCCCCCTACCGCACACAAGCCGCGCCGCGACAGCACGAACGGATTTTCTAGGCATGCAGGCGAAGTTGTACGACCTTCAAGCCCTGCTGTACGAGATCAAGCAGGCGTCCACCGAGGGCAAGGGCGACGCCCAGGACCTCACCCGGATCACCGGCCTGGTCCTCGACCACCTCGGCTGCGCCACGGCCGACGAGGCATGGAAGAGGCTCTACACAGACTGGAAGGGCCTTCCGCGCTCCACCGTGATGTCGGGCATGCGCGCCGGACAGATCCTCACCATTTTGCCGATGCTGCGGTACCACCAGCCTGTCAGCGACCAGCAGAAGCTGGACGAACTGCTGCGCGAGGCCGACGCCTACGGACCGGGCGACCGCTGGCGGGCGATGGTCGCGGCCGTGGGCAGCACGTCCGGACTGCAGCAGCTCGAAAATCCCGACGACATGGAGAGGGCGCTCGCCCGGATCGAGCAGTCCCGGGTCGCCCTCCCGCCCAGCAGCCCGGAACGGGACGCGCTCGATGTGAGCCACGCCGCACTGCGCGCCCACCTCGCCCAGCTCGGGGGAGGCGAGGACGATTTCGACTCGGCCGTGGAGGACCTGGCCCGGCTGAGGGACTCGCCGACCTTCGACTCCGGAACGCGCCTGGGCTTCGACGGGCAGCTCGCCGTGTTCCGCTCGCACCAGGCTGTCCGGCGCGAGGACGAGACCGCGCTCGCCCAGCACATCCACGAGCTGGAAACCGTCATCGCGCAGCTGACCCCTGACCACATGGACCGGGTCGGAATGGAAGCCAGCCTCGACGTCGCCAGAGGCAACCTGGAAATTCTGCGCGCCCGGCGCTGGGGACGGCTCGACCGTGACCCCTCCGCCATGGGGTCCGCCGCCCCCGCCATCGACGAGGTACGGCGGCAGATCGCGCTGCTGCCGCGCGAAGGGCAGGCCGACCGGCTCGGCGAGGCGGGCATCAGCCGTGCCGCCCGTGCCCTGTTCGCCGGCGACGCCGAGGGAGTCGTCGAGGCGATGCGGCTGCTCCAGGACGCCCTGGACCTCCTCGAACCCGACGACGAGCGCTGGATCCGCAACGCCTGCACGCTCGGCACCGGCCACTGCGCTCTCGCCGGAATGGCGGGCGTACCGCGCGTCGACCGCCCCCGCTATCTCGACCAGGGCATCTCCTGGCTGAAGCACACCTTGCGCCTGGCGGGTGGCCCCGCGCACCCGCTGTGGAACTCCATGGGCATGTCCCTGGCCTTGGCCTATCGGCAGCGCGGCGACAACCAGCTGTTCAATGCCCGTGCCACCCGCCTCAACCACGCCGAGTCCCGCCGCGTCGGCCTCGACGCCGTGCGTGCCGCCGCCTGGAGCGTCCTGCTCCAGTCCGGTACCGCGCACGCCGCCGAGACCGGCCGCCGTGCCGGGGAGCAGGCGCTCGACGTGGCCCGCTGGTGCCTGGCCGACGGCGCCTACGACGACGCCGTACGCGCCCTGGACGCCGGACGCGGCCTTGTCCTGCACGCGGCGACCGTCGCCGCCACTGTCCCCGACATGCTGGGCGCCCTCGGGCAAACCGGCCTGGCCGACGAGTGGCGGGCGGCAGGGGCCGTCGTATCCGAACTGGGCCCGGAGGCAACCCTGGCCGCCCGGCCCATGGCCTCGGGCCCTTCCAGCCGACTGCGGCGTCGTGTCCTCCAGGCGCTCGCCGCGTCCCCGCACCGGCAGCGACTGCTGGACGTCCCTACGACCGAAAATATCGGCCAGGCGCTGCGCCTCATGGGCCGTACTGCGCTGGTGTATCTGGTGCCTGGGGACGACGGCGTGCCGGGAACGGCGCTGATCGTCTCTGCCGAGGGCAAGACCAAAGGGCTACAGCTACCCCAACTCACTGTCTCGGCGGAGCCATTGGCGAACTACCAGGCCACGGGCGCCCCCGGCCGTACTGCTGGTGGGCCACCCACCGCGACCACGCCCCAGCCACAACGGCCCGCGCCGGACGAAGGTCGTGCCGCGCTGGAGCGGCTGTGCCATTGGGCAGGGATGGCCGTGCTGGAGCCGCTGCTCAAGGAGCTGCCCCGGAGCTGGGACCGGGCCCCGTCCGTGGTGCTGGTGCCGATGGCGGAGCTGGGCGTCGTGCCCTGGCACGCCGCGCGCCTGCCCAGCCGTCGCGGCTCGCGGCGATACGCGTGCCAGGAAGCCGAGATCTCGTATCTTCCCTCCGCCCGCCTGCTGTGCGAGGTGGCCGCCCGCCCCTCCACCGGTGCGCGACAGGCGCTCGTCGTCGGCAACCCGACCCGCGACCTGCACCACGCGGGCGAGGAGGCCGAGGCCGTCTTCCGCACCTTCTACCCGGACGGCGAACTCCTCGGCCCCGGCACCGCGACGCCCGCCGCTGTGACCGACCGGCTGCGCCGACAGCGCGGCGGTCTGCTGCACCTGGCCTGCCACGGCGTGGTGGAGCAGGGCCTGCGGCACAGCTCGTACCTCCTGCTGTCCGGCGGGCGGTTGGCCGCTGAGGAACTGACCGAGGGCACCGCAAGGTATCGCCACCTGGAGGTCGTGGTGCTCGCTGCGTGCAGCACCAACGTGTCCGGGCACGGCTACGACGAGGCGTACAGCCTGTCCACCGCGTTCCTCGTCGCGGGCGCCCGCTCGGTGCTCGGCTCCCTATGGCCGGTGCCTGACGAGGCCACGTCAATGCTGATGTACATGACCCACCACTACATGCGCCGGGAAGGTCATCCGCCCGGACAGGCGCTCCGAAACGCCCAGTTGTGGATGCTCGACGACCGGAGGCAGCCACCACCGGGAATGCCGGTGGACTTGGTGGCGAGGGTGCCGCTGATCGACGCCGCCGACCCGGCTGGCTGGGCGGGATTCACCCACCTCGGCTGGTGAACTTCAGGGCAGCGCGGTGCGCACCAGCACCGAGGCGGTGCCCCACCGGCCCACGTCGTGGGCCGGTCCGCCCGGTCCGCCCGCGGTACGGGCGCCCGGCGGCGGAGCGAGCCGCAGCAGCCCGTCCCCGTCCCCCGGGGCCGTGCTGCCACGCCCGCCGGCTCCCGAGGCGTCCGGCGACCAGGACGGCAGCCGAAACGGGGCGACGTTCAGCTCGTTCTCGGCGACGATCAGCTTCAGCCAGTCCCGGGCGAACGAGCCCCGCACCATGGAACGGCCGGGAGGCAGCCGCATCCACACCGGCTCGCCGTGCCGCGCCGTCCCTGCGAGCCCGGACGCGACGAAGTCGCCCTCGAACAGGCCGGGTGACGCCCCGTAGTCGTCCGCCAGGTCGAGCAGCACGCACCACAGCAGGCGCGGCGAGTCATTGTGGATCCGCACGATCACCTGCGGCTCCCGGCCGTCCCGCGTGTACGAGCACACAATCTCGCCCGTCGCCGTGTGCCACAGATCTCCGACCAGCGGCTCGACCGTCACCCGCACCAGCGACGACAGCCACGGGTCGGGGTTCGCGAGGTCCTTCAGCTGATGCCAACGGGCGATGTGCGTCAGACAGCCGGCCACTCGGGCGGCATCGGCGGGCGACCCCAGCGGCATCGGGTCGACCCGATGCCCGTCGCCTCCAGTCACCTGCGCCGAGCTGCCACGGACCTCCACCCGCAGCGGCAGCCCGTGCCCACTGGTGGAAAGCATCGGCGCGCCGTCCACGGCTGCCGTCACCATGCCGACGGCACGGGGCTCGCCGACGACCGTCACCGTGGCCGGAGGGAACGCCAGCGCGGACGGTGTCACACCGTGCACCGTCGTGAGATCGCCCCGCCCCGGCGTCCAGCCGACCGGCTCCACCAGCGCCGACTCGGGCCGCACCTCCTCTACGACGACCGTCCGAGGCCTGCCGGGCCGCCGGGCGCCGTCCTCATCGACCAGGGTGAACTCGGCGCCCCTGGCCCGCAGCCCGTGCGCGTACCCGCAATTGATCTCCCACCCCGACACCGTGTGCCGGAGCAGGAACGGCGAAGCGGGCAGCACGTCGCCGTACAGGAAGCGCAGGTGGTCCGGGCCGCGCAGTTCGGGATGCTGCGCGTGATACCGACTGCGTACCTGTTCCTCGGCTAGGGAGTGCACTTTCCCGTACGTGGCCGCCGGGCCGAGGCGCTGCAGTGCGTGCGTCAGCGAGTGACTGAAGTAGCCGCGGGTTTCGCCGTCGACCAGCGCCTCGTACGCGCTCTCCTGCTCCCTGCACGCGGCGAGCAGCATGTGCCGACGCGGCTCGGCCCCCTGCGCGCCTGCGTCGCGTGAGGCTCGTGCGCTGCCCGTACGCCACCACGACTGCCATGTCACACCCCGCGAGCGCGCACCGGGCAGGATCTCGCGGCTCGCACCGCCGGAGTGGCAGCAGTCGAGTACGGCGACGACATGCGCGCCTCGGGCTGCGATCTCGTCGAGGAGGGCGCCGAGTTCGATGTCCTGGAGCAGCGGCTGTCTGCCCGCGTCGAGGCTGTCGGCGCACACGAGCGCCTGACTCATGCCGGTCGCCGCACGGGGGTCGTCGGTCGGACGCTCGCTGCCGTGCCCGCTGAACCACAGCAGCGCGGTGTCGCCCGGACCGCCGCGCCCCAGGTGCGCCCTGATGCCGTCGATCACCGCTGCCTTGGTCGCCTCCTTGTTACGCAGCGGCCGGATCTCGAGGTGCTGGGGACCGTGCTGCTGCCGCAGCCAACCCTCCGCCTCTGTCACATCGTTGACGCAGCCGTGGAGGGGCTTGTCCGGGTAGTCGTCGATGCCTACGAAAAGGGCGTACACGGTTCGCATGCCGTAATCCTGCCAGGACGGACGGGCAGGGGCAGGTCGTTCCCGGGGCGATTGCCGGGCAGGTGTGGGTAACCCCATGTGCTGCCGCCGTGTTGGCAGTTGACTGTGGACAGAGATCCACCAGGATCGTTCCGCAGCACACTCGTCCCGCAACTCAGGAAGGAGACCGGCGTGACTTTCGGGGGACAGAACCCATACGGACCGACGTGGCAGCCGAACGGGGGTCAGCCACCGCCACCGCCGGGCGTGCCGCCGCAGCCCGGCCCCCATCCGTACCCGGACTCGAACCCGTACACGGGGGCGCATCCGTCCCCAGGACCGCCGCCCTACCTCCCGTACGTGCCGCCCCGTTCGCTGCGGCAGCAGTACCGCGAGGGCGACTGGCCTCCGCTGCTGGAGCTGCTTCGGCGTCTGCCCATCCACGGCTGCGTGTGGGTTCCGGTCCTATTCTGCTTCTGGCCCGTGTTCCTTCCCGTCCTGGCCTATCCGCTGGCCCGCTCGGCCCGCCGGCAGGCGCACCGGAGATTCCCTCCGCACGTCTACCGCCGCATCCTGGATCCACAGGTGATGCGCGCGCAGAAGATCAGAGCCTGGGCCGCCCTGGCTGCGTCGTTCCTGATTCTTGTCGTCTACGGCACCGAGTCGGACCTTGCGGAGATCCAGGGTTTGTACATGCTCCGGCTTGCCATCACACCGTGGCTGCTGCTTCTCACCGCGCCCCTGGTGATCCTGGTCCTGTTCCGGCTCGCACCCCCGGTCGCAAGGCCAGGCATGCGATCCCGCCTGCGCCCTGCCATGCGCTCGGCCCTCTGGTACTTCGCCGCTTTCACAGCCGTGCCGCTGCTCTTCGCGGTCATGGTGTTCCTCAGTGAGAGTTCCCAGTCCTACGTGTTCAGTCCGTTCATCACGCTCGCCCTGCTCGCTCCGGTGCTATGGATGTTGTTCTTCGTCTGCTTCGCCTCCACAACGCTGGTCCGCACCGTGTTCGGCACCTCCGAGGTACACGCCGCGCTCCCGGCCCTGCTGACGGGTGTGCTGGTATGGGAACTGGCGGCCGTCAACCTAGCCATGGCCGGAATGCCACCGGGCCCGCCATTCATCCAGCTCTGCGCCCTGATCGGTGGCCCGGCCTCGGTTTCGGCGGTGGCGTGGTGGGAGATCGACCGCCTGCGCACGAGGTACGGGGTGACGTTGCGGACTAGCCCAATCCTCAGTACATAACCAATTTGGCGAGGGGTGGAGCGAGCAAGGCTGGACTGGGGCACAGATCCAGCACGGCCTGGCTACTGGACTCGCACTGCCCGCTCGCACAGCGACGACAGCGGTCGGTTCGAGAGCTTCGCCGCCGAAGATCTTTTCGTAGGCGCTGTCGTGGGGCGTCGCCTCTGGGCGGCGACTTGCAGGGACGGAACAACAACCTGGCCGGAGCCCGCCGCGCAGATTAATTGTCAAGACCTGTGGATCAGTTGAGGTGGATCACGCTGCGAGGGTCTCGTCTCGTTCGACGAGGAGGCCGTTCTCGAAGCGGGCGCCGGCTCGGACGAGGGCGACGAGGTGCGGTGCGGTGACCGCTCGCCAACGGGCCTGGGCGGACTCAACGAGTTTGAAGACCATCGCGAGGGCCGCGGCCGGGCTGCCTGCGCCTCGGGTGACCTTGGTCCGAAGCTTCACGGTGGAGAAGGTCGACTCGATCGGATTCGTCGTCCTCAGATGGACCCAGTGCTCGGGCGGGGAAGTCGTAGAACGCCAGCAGCTCGTCGACCTCGCCGGTGATCTTCTTGACGGCCTTGGGGAACTTCGCCCCGTACGCCTTCTCGAACGCGGTGACCGCCTTCTCGGCGTGTGCACGGTCCTCGGCGTTGTAGATCTCCTGCAGAGCCTTCTTCGCGCCGGGCTGCGCGGACTTCGGCAGCGCGTTCATGACATTCCGCGTCTTGTGAACCCAGCACCTCTGGTGCCTGGCCTGCGGAAACACCTCCGCCAGGGCCCGCCACAATCCCATCGCGCCGTCCCCGACGACGAGCATCGGATCCGTCATCCCGCGACGACGGCAGTCCCGCAGCAGGTCGGCCCAGGACTCCGTCGACTCGCGCAGGCCCTCAGCGATCGCGATCAGCTCCTTGGTCCCGTCGACGCGGACGCCCATCAGGACCAGGAGGCAGGGGTGGGTCTGCGAGAAGCGGATCTTGGGGTGGACGCCGTCGGCCCATACGTAGACGTAGGCGGATTCAGCCAGGTCACGGCGCTGGAACTCCGCGTGGTCGGCGGTCCACTGCTTCGTCAGCCGGGTCACCGTGGCCGGCGACAGCCCGGCCGCCGAGCCCAAGAACTGCTCCATCGCGGGCACGAAGTCGCCCGACGACAGGCCGTGGAGATAGAGCAGCGGCAGCACCTCGCTGATCTTCGGGGACTTCCGGTACCACGGCGCCAGGATCTTCGAGGAGAACCGCTGACGTTCACCCGTCGTTTCGTCGACCCGTTTGTCGTTCACGCGTGGGGCGGCCACCTCGACCGGCTCGGCAGCCGTGGTCACGGTCCGTGGCCGGTGCCGGCCGTTGCGGACCACCAGTCGGCGACCGGCTTCGTCACGCTGCCCGGCGAGCTCGGCTATGTACTGGTCCACCTCCGCCTCCAGGGCGGCGGCCAGCGTCCGCCGAGCACCCTCCCGGACGATCTCATTGCGGCTGATGCGCCGAAACCACGTCGTCCTGGCCCAGGACGGCCCCCGGGCTCGAAGAATCGCCACCCGGCCACCCGTCATGACGTGGGCCGGGTCCTCGCGACCGGCGAGGCATTCAGCCGCCCTGACCACCACAAGGTCGGCACCAAACCCCGGCGAACGGGTCGAGAAGAAACCGGTCGTAAGGGAACTGGGCTTGCCTGATCATCCGAAATGTCCGGGCTCAGATGCGCGATGGCCCTGCTTCAGCACGCGGGTTCACTGTCCAGGATGCCCTCGACAGTCACCGCACCTTCGATGGTTGCGCTCAGCCACTCTGCGAGGTTGATCCCTTGAGGCCAGTGCTGGCCCTCATGTGTGCACCACATCGGGCCAGTGGGGTCCCGGAAGTCAATCAGGGACCAGATGGTGCAGCCCCAGTCATACACCGGCACCAGGCCGACAGGGATCTGGCCGGATGGATCCGGTCCGTCTTGATAGATCTCTGCCAGGTCATTCCAGTCGCCTTGGGAAGCTCCTCCGCGAACTCCCAGGATGCCCTCTGCCGGGCCGAAGCCCCCGTTTGCCACCTCCAAGTAGAGGCGCCGCAGCAACGGCGGGAGAGGGAAGCCAATCATTTTCTCTGCCTCCGCGACCGCCTCCGGCGTCGCTGGCGCAGGCAGGCCGCCCGCCCCAGCGCTACCACGGACAGCCTCGACGATCGCTTCATCCATCACGCTGGCAGCCTCGCAGACCCCGGCATGGCAGGTCACTCTGGGGCGGTGAAAGGTAGACCCGTCAGACGTCGCGACGTTAAAAGACAAGGTCAGACCCGGACCGCCGTATCTGAGCGCTACCACCACGGGTTGCGCCACGTCCAGGACCAGCTCACCACCTAGCTCCACCGCCCGGTGTGCCAGCGCCTCCATCTGGACAGTGGTCGTAGCCGGCCCGGCTCCCGCCTCGGATACCGTGTTCCTCTACGGGGTGCCATAACGGATGTGACACCCCCCACCGGAGGTAGTCAGCGTATGAGTTCAAAGCGCAGCAAGAATCCAGCCCTGCCCGTACTTGACGACGCATACCGACTCGCGTCGGTCAAGGACGCCGAAGAGTCCACCCGCGACTTGGCCGCGCGGCTGGCCACCACCGAGCTGCGCCGCGTTTCCCACCCGGGCCGGGTCACCTGGGAGCCCACCGATCAGGCCGAGCCCGTACCGGTCCCGCCGACTGTGGTCGACGGTGACGGGGACCTGTGGCTGCGGGACCGGGGCACTGGCACCTGGACCATGCCCGAGTTCAACCCGAAGGAGTTCCCGGCCCGCTGCGGCGAGGTTCTGACGTGGAACCAGCTTGCCCGCGAGTTCGGCCCGCTGACCGCACTGGCCGACGACCGCCGCATCGGCGGCGGCCGGCGCTGACCGCGCAGCCTTCTGGGATGACCGCGCCCCTGAAGCGCCCGTTACGGGTAGCTGGGAGCTCCAGCTCACGCCGAGCTCGACGATGGCGGCGAGCAGGTGAGCGTGGTGGTGGCGTGCGACGGCCTCGAGCAGCGTGGTGCAGGCCTGGCGCCACCCGATGTCCTCGGTGCGGCCGGCGTCGGTGGACCAGCCGGTTAGCGGTCGGCCTTCAGTTGCCGTGGTGAGCGCGCGGCCCAGCTCGCCGATCGACTGCTGCCAGTCGGCCAACTGCCCGAGCAGGCCGCGCACCAGCTCGTCGACGGCGGCCGCCGGGCCGGCGCCGAAGGCCCGCGCTTCGGCGGCGGCCTCGGCGAGGACGTCTTCGTCCAGGTCCTCGAGGGCCTCACGCCACGGAGCGGCCGCAGCGTCGAAAGCCGCCAGGGCGACACGTTCAGTGCAACACCGCCGCGCATCGCGCTCTGACCTGCGGTGATGCCTCGGATAGAGGTTCGTGGAATCGGTGTTGCACCTCGCGTTGCAGGCCCGCGCCATGTCCGGGCGGAGCCGCCGGCCGCCGACAGCACGAGGCCCCGGGCGATGACGCCCGGGGCCTCTCGGTGCACTTCGCTTGACCGTCCTGTTCAACGACCAGCCGCAGCCGGTGTCACGCCCAGTCCACGCCCAGCGCCGCGATTGCGGCGAGCTGGTCAGCGGTGAGCTTCTCGCGCCTCGCACGTGTGTTCGAAATCCAGGAGAACGACGGCGACGTGCGAGTGTATGTACACCGGAAGCACGCGGTCGCCGTGATGCTGCGCCGCCCGAAGGAGGGCTCCTACCTCGCCAACGTGAGCGAGGGCGGCTCCGGCGTGTCCTTCGACGGCGACGACGAGGTGCGCACGCTCAGCGAACGGCTGGCCACGGGGGTGGACGCGGACTACCTGTGCGTCGACTGGCTCCTCACCCGCGAGGGACCGGTCTTCAACGAGTGGATGACGGTCTCAGCGGCCTACGAGGACCTGCCGGAGCCGGACCGCTCCCGGGTGGCGGCGGCGCTCGTCACCTATGTACGGGACCGGATCGCCGCAGGCTCCTGACGAGCCCCGTCCGGGGCGTACCCATGGCGGGTCGCCCCGGACGACCTCAGCGCGACCTGCTGTCAGTGTGCAGCGGAGGCGAGCGTCCACCCGACAGGTTGGTGCTTCATCGCCCTGGTGAAGGACTGTCTGATGGCGCTTCTCCGGCTTTTAACCGAGGCGGGGAAGCCACCGGCTGGTACGTCAGGTGGAAGACGCGCACGACTGCGTCAGTGGAGACCTGCACGTAATGCCGTCGTCGCCATGCAGAACTGGGGAGGTCTGTGTCCGGCGAGGCACTTCACCCAGACTTGACGAGTTCTGCAATTTGTTAGAAGGCGCGCAGATAGGCGCGGCACCAGTGGCGTGCCTCGCCTCGTTCAGGCCGTACGCGGGGGTGCCGAAGCGGTCCGCCAGCTCGACCCGAAACCCTCCCCAGCCCGCGTAAGCCCAAAGACCTGCCCGGCCTGCGCATCATTCAGCTCCGCTGATGGGCTTCGTGAATTTGGCTCTGACCGGACTTCCGTGATGTCCCGGTTCGCCCAGCCCTGGCCACAGCAGACCCCCGGTTTGGATCACCGGTGCGCCTATACGGGTCACTTCCGGGCGTCCCCCGAGCGAAAGACGCTCGGTAGGGGTAGGTCGCTTCGCGCAAGGTGACCTTGGGATCCGTGAGGAGATCAGCTGTGTACGCAGTAATACGGCGTTACGAAGGAGTGACTGACTCTGCCGAAGCGGGACGCCGCGTGGATGAGGGATTCGTGCCTCTCCTCCGCCGAGTCCCCGGCTTCGTGGCCTACTACTGGGTGGACGCCGGGGACGGAGTGATGGTCTCTACCAGCGTCTTTGAAGACCAGTCCGGGGCCGAAGAGTCGAGCGAGCGAGCGGCGGACTTCGTAAGGGACAACCTCGCGTCGCTGCTCCCCAACCGTCCTCAGGTCACGGCCGGCATGGTTGTGGCTGCTGGGTAGCGACCAACGAAGGGGGCCGCCGGATCCCAGCCACCTCCACTCCGACGACCTGGCCCTTCACGAAACTCCGGCCAGAGCCGTGAAGTGAATTTCCTCAGTGCTGCTCTTCCCTCCACTTCGTTGGATCCTGAACGGTCTGGGGAGGGTGGGGAGCGCGTGCGCGATCCCGCCGCCCGACGGAAGCACTGACAGGCTCAAGATCAACTATTGCGACCACGTACAGGTAGTCCAGGCCCGCGGTCTGCTCCACCAGGCCAGCAGTGTCCGTGGCGATCCGCGCGCCGCCGCTGTCCGGATCACCCGCGAAAGCGGCCCGCATGGCACAGCGCGTACCCGCCCACCTCATCCTCTTCGACGTCGTGTTCCTCGACGGCAGGATCATCACGAAGCTGCCCTACTCCGAGCGCCGCGGTGTGCTCGAAGGGCTCGGGCTCACGGGTACGCACTGGTCGACGCCCGCGTCGGTCGTCGGCTACGGGACCCAGGCCCTGGAGATGACCAAGGCCGCGGGTCTGGAAAGACTCGTCGCGAAGCGGCTCACCTCGATCTACGAACCCGGGGTGCGTTCCCGTGCGTGGATCAAGATCCGTCACGTCGAGACCGTGGACGTCATCGTGGGTGGTTGGGTACCCGGGCGTGGCCGGCTCGCGGGCCTGCCCGGCGCCCTGCTCGTCGGCGAGCAGGGCGAGGACGGCCTGCGGTACGTGGGCAGCGTGGGCACCGGCTGGAGCGATACCGAACGCGCAACCCTTGCCGAACTCCTCCGCATCGCCACGATCGACCACTGCCCATTCACCACGGTGCCGCCGGTGGCTGGGCCACGGTGGGTGCTTCCGCGCCTGGTCGGCGAGGTCCGCTACGCGACCCGGACCCGGGCCGGACGGCTGCGCCACCCCTCCTGGCACCGGCTACGCCCGGACCTCACCGCCGACGACATCACCTGACCCGTACCCGGCGTTTCTTGCTACGCCCGCGCCTCGGTCGGCTTGTGGGCGTGCTTCAAGGCCATCCTTGCGGCGACGGCGTCGGTCCCGAGCGTCCTCCAGTGCGGGTGCGCGGCCACGGATAGGCTCAGCTCGAGGAGGCGCGCCCGGTACTGGTCCACGCGTGCGGCCTGCTCCTGCGTGTATCCGGGGCTGTCCTCTTTGTGCGACACGTAGTCGGTGTGCAGTTGCTTGTCACTCTTCCAGCCGGGCATCGGCTCGCGGGACCACCGGGAGCGTTTTGGCGTACTGCTCGTACTCGGCGCGGGTCTGGTGAAGCGCGATCTGGGCGTCGCGCAGGTCCTGGGGGAAGTCGTACGTGGTGGTCACCCGCAAAATGATACGCATGTTCGATTAGGGGTGGGTATCCCACGCGTCCAGGGCACCCCGTGTGACCGAGCGGGATAGTTGGCGGACAAGCACGGTAGTTGGCGAATCTTGATACGCGATTGATGGCCAACCCGCTCACCTGCGGCGATGCGCTCGCGCTTGCAGCTGGCGGCGACGCGATCCGCCAACCATCCCCCTCAAGATCCGCCAACCAGCTTCCTCCGCGCGCCCGTGACCTGCACCGAACTGGCGACCGATACGCCGACATCCACGTCGCGGATCTGCAGGAGCAGGCGTAGGCGATCAGGTCCGGCGCGGTGAACCCCAGCAGCGCTTGATCTGCGGCCCAGCTCAGCAGCGGCAGGACCTCCGCGACCGGCTTCCCCCGGTCCAGTTCGAAATCTCGGCTGAGCAAAACAGCACTTCCTCGCCTTGTTGCCGGTGGCCCCGGCGCACCCGAACGCGTTGACCCGCGATCAGATACCGTCCACGCTCGCGCTCCGGGTGCGCCACTGCTCGGTCGCCACCCCTGCGAGGACCAGCTCGACCACATCTTCCGCGAGCGTGGCGGTGACGGGCAGGTGGGCGAAGAGCACCCGGTAGTACGTGGTCGAGGCCAGCATGTCGAGGAGCAGGTCGATGTCGGCGTCGGCGCGGATGTCCCCCCGGCGGATCCCGCGCCGCAGAGCCTCAGCCGTGGAGGCGCGGCGCGGGTGGAAGAACTTGTCGAGGAACGCCGATTCCAGCTCCGGGTCGTCGGCGAGGTCCGCGACCAGGGCAGGCAGTGTGCGCCGCCCCACGGTGGTGGTGAATGCCTGGCTGAGGGTGCCGATCCCGGCGATGAGGTCGCAGTGCGTGCACCCGGTGTCCGGGGTGGGCTGGGTGCCGATCGTCGTGGCGAGAGCATCCACGACGAGATGCTGGCGGGACTGCCAGCGGCGGCGCAGGGCCGGCTTGCTCGTCCCGGCACGGGCGGCGACCGCCTCGAGCGTCAGGTTGGCGTAGCCCGTCTCGCTGAGGATCTCCATCACAGCGTTGGGCACGGCCGCGTCGATGCGTTCGTCCCGCGGTCTTCCGAAGCGCTGCCTGGCGGCCGGTCGCGTGACGTCCGGGGCGTCGTCTGGGGTGTTCACCATCCCACCAGTATAGGTATATTTACGTTCCGTTCCGCAACGGAACGTAAATCTATCGCGAGGAGCGACCACCATGTCTCAGCATGTTGACGAGACAACGGAAGGACCCGGCGGCCCTCTCGCGCCACCGGTTGACATGGAACCGAAGCCGACTGAGAGCGTCTTCGCCGGCCCGTACCGGGCACTCACGTTCGGCGTCATCCTGGCGGTCGGCATGGTCGCGTTCGAGTCGCTCGGTGTGGCCACCGTGCTGCCCGACATCGCCCGCAAGCTGGACGGCCTGGGGGCCTACGGCTGGGGTCTGTCCGCGTTGATGCTCGCCAACATCATCGGCACCGTCCTCGCGGGACGGTCCGCCGACCGGGTCGGCCCGTGGCGTGCGGCAATGGTGGGCATGGCCGTCTTCGCGTTGGGCTGCGCGGTGGCGGGAGCGGCCACATCCTGGCCACTGTTCCTGCTGGGACGGTTCGCGCAGGGCCTTGGCGTCGGCGCCGTCATGGCCATGGCGTACACAGTGATCGGGCTGGCGTACCCCCAGCACCTGAGAGCCCGCATGTTCGCGCTGCTCTCGTCCGCCTGGACGATCCCCTCGCTCATCGGACCGGTCCTCGCCGGCACACTCGCAGATGCCACCACCTGGCGTGCAGTCTTCCTGCTCATGCTGCCGCTCATCGTGATCGCCGCCGCCCTGACCCTTCCTGGACTGCACAAGCTCAACCGTCCCCGGGATGCCGGCGCCACGGCGGCCGGCACTCCCGAGCTGCCGTGGCGGAAGGGGCCGCTGGCCGGCGCCATCCTGCTCACCGCGGGTACCGGCCTCCTCCTGCAGGCGCTGCTGCTGAAGAACTTCGCCCTGCTCGTCCCGCTCGCTCTGCTGGGTGTGGCCATCGCCGTGCCGGCACTGCGTCAGGTGACACCAAAAGGCACTCTCAGCGCCCGACCGGGGCTCGGAGCGGGCATTGTGATCCGTGGCCTCCTCTGCGGTGTCTACTTCGGCAGCGAGGCGTTCTTGCCCCTCGGCCTCCAGGAACTGCACGGTGTGAGCGCCGCTCAGGCCGGTCTCGGACTGTCCGCGGGCGCGATCACCTGGGTGTTGGGCTCGGCGCTGCAGGCAAAACGGGACGGCAGGGGTCAGGGCAGCCGCACCGGCAGCGTCGCCCTCGGCTTCATCGTCCTGCTGGCCGGTGTCGCGGTCATTACCCTGGCCATCCTCGTCGAATCCGTCCCGTTCTGGATCGCGGTGGCGGGCTGGGGAATCGGAGGCATCGGCATGGGCATCGCGTTCAACGCCGCGACCACCGAAACCATGGAGCAGGCACCCGCCCAGCGACAGGGCGAGGTCAGCGGAGCACTTCAGCTCACGCAGACCCTCGCCACCGGCCTGATCGCCGGTCTGGGCGGTGCGGCCATCGCCATCGCACAGCACTACGACGCCGACATCCGCACCGCTCTGTTCAGCATCTTCGCCCTCACCGGGGCTCTCGCCCTGAGCGGAGTACTCCTCGCCCGGCGTCTGCCCGCCGCACCCGTCCCTGCCAACGCCCGCCAGTAGCCAGCGATACAGATCCCGACCGGCCATCAGCATCGATGTGCACCCTGTGTCCGAATGACCCCGCCGGGGTGGGACCGCTGAAACCGTCCCGCCCCGGCGTCAGCACAGGTATCCGAGCAGCAGCGGAATCCATAACATCCATCACTCGACAACACAGGGTGACAAGGAGGAAGTGCCGTGAACGTCGTGCACATGCTGGGTCTCTGCGCCCCGGCGGAGGCCGATCCCTTCGGCGAGGCGCTGCTGCGCGCGCTCGCGGTGCCCGGCCCCTCCGGTGTGCGGCTGGAAGTCTGGCCGGCCCCACCCGATCTGCCGCCGCACACTGACGTCACTCCGCACGAACTGCCGCCCGAGGCAAGGGCGCTGCGCCGGAAAGTGGCCGACGCGAACGCACTGGTGCTCGCCGTACCCGAGTCGGCGTCCCTGCCGCCCGAACCGCTGCTCACCGCCCTGGACTGGCTCGCCAGGCCGAGAGGCGGATCCCCGCTGATCGGCAAGCCGATCTCAGTACTGACCACCACGTCGGCCGACGCCGGGGACCCCTCGTCGCCGACCGAGACCGAGCGGATACTGCTCGGCACCGGGTGCGAGATCGTCGGGCCGCGCACCATCACACCGTGTGCCGGGGAGGTCCTGCAGGACCGGCCGGGCGGCAGGGTGTTCATCGCCGATCCCGCCGCTGCCATGCGACTGCTGCTCCACGTCCGGCGAACGTCCAAAGCGGCCCGCGCCGCCTCGCACCTCTTGTCCGGACAGGACTTCCGGCCCTGGCTGTAGCAACAGGGACGCAGCCGTCCTCGGCCGCCCGCGACTCCCCGCGCGGGCATCCGGGCCCCCCGCCGCCGAGGACTGCGTCCCGCCGCTCGAAAGCGGCGGGACGTACCCGGCTCCCCTACGCCAGTGCGCCGACTCACCTGAGCGTCAAGGCGCGGGATCGCGTCCGTTGCCCTGTTGCCTCCTCCCCCAGGTGCTGCACACCCTCGTCCGGGACCTCCAGCGGCACCCAGGTCACCGCGCCGAAGCCCGCCGCCCGCAGACACTGCTCGTAGACCTCGGCGCGGGGGTAGTTGGCGACAAACCCAACCGGAGGGTCGAGCAGTGCCGTTATCCAGACACGCGGCCCGATCCGGCCTTCACCCACCGGCTCGTAGCGGCTCCCTGACCGTCACCTTCGACCGGCCCCCGGACTGGGTGGTCGAGAACGCGCCGGCCGTGCCCGGCCGGGAATCCAGACGCCGTGCGTCCCAGGCGGGCGGCGGACAGGCCGGCGGCGAGCCAGTCGACGGCGGTGTGCGTTGACACCGCCGGTACGGCCGGAAGATCTGAACCAATACCGGGAATCAGGCCGCAACGAGCTCCTGCTCGCGGTCCGGCGTCTTGACCTTGGGCTTCTTGTTCGGCAGCGAGAGCCGGAAGACCTTGCGCCACGCGGAGACCACCTGCTTGGGCAGCGGCCCGGTGACGTACTCCAGCTCGTACATTTCGAACAGCGCGCGCACCTTCACCGCGACCTCGGCGTACCGGTTGCTCGGCAGGTCCGGGAACAGGTGGTGCTCGATCTGGTGCGACAGGTTGCCGGTCATGAAGTGCATGGCCCTGCTGCCGCTGATGTTCGCCGAGCCCATCATCTGGCGCAGGTACCACTGGCCGCGCGTCTCGCCCTTGATCGACCGGCGCTCGAAGACCTGCACGCCCTCGGGGAAGTGCCCGCACATGATCACCGAGTGGGACCAGATGTTGCGGACCAGGTTCGCGGTGAACGTGGCGGCGAGTGTGGTGAAAAACGACGGGCCCGACAGCAGCGGGTGAATCACGTAGTCCTTGAGCACCTGCTTGCGGATCTTGCGGCCCACGGCCTTGGCCCGCGCGCGGAACTCCGGGTTCCTGCGGCGGCGCTTGTGCAGGTTCTTGCCGAGCTCCAGGTCGTACGCTGCGATGCCGTACTCGAAGAAGCAGGCGTTGATGAAGTTCCACAGCGGCTGGCCGAGGTGGAACGGGTGCCATTTCTGGTCCTCGTCGACGCGCATGATGCCGTAGCCGAGGTCGTTGTCCTTGCCGATCACGTTGGTGTACGTGTGGTGCAGCTCGTTGTGCGAGTGCTTCCACTGCTCGGACGGCGAGACGTGATCCCACTCCCAGGTGGTGGAGTGAATCTTCGGGTCTCGCATCCAGTCCCACTGGCCGTGCAGGACGTTGTGGCCGATCTCCATGTTGTCCATGATCTTCGCCACGGACAGACCGGCGGTGCCGAGCAGCCACGCGGGCGGGAAGATCGAGAACAGCAGCACGCCCCTGCTGAACAGCTCGAGCTTGCGCTGCGCCGAGATGACCTTACGGATGTAGGCGGCGTCTTTCTCGCCGCGGCTGGCGATCACCTCGTCGCGGATCGCGTCCAGCTCGCGGCCAAGCTCCTCGATCTGCTCCGCGGTCAGGTGGGCGGTGGGGTCGATGGCGGTCAAGGTGCTCCTACCGTTCGATGTCGCAGGGGCCCGCCGCGGCGGACACGCAGGTCTGGATGAGGACGCCCGGCTCGGCCTCGGTGATCTCGCCGGTGCGCAGGTCGCGGACGGCGCCCGCCTTGAGCGGCGTGATGCAGCCGAAGCAGATGCCCATGCGGCACCCGGAGGGCATGAGCACGCCGGCCTCCTCGCCGATGTCCAGCAACGGCGTGGCGCCGTCCGCGTCGACGGTCTTGCCGGTGGCGCTGAACGTGACCTCGCCGCCGTCGCCGGCGACGACGATGCTTGGGCGGAAGCGTTCGGTGTGCAGGCGCTCTTGTACGCCATGCTCCGTCCAGTGCTCTTCGGCGGCGTCGAGCAGGCCCGCGGGCCCGCAGGCCCAGGTCTCGCGCTCGGCCCAGTCGGGCACGAGTTCGGCGAGACGGGCGATGTCGAGCATGCCGTCTGTGTCGGTGTGCACCTCGGTGAGCCGCAGTTTATTGTCCGCGACCAGGTCGTGCAGTTCGTTGCGGAAGATCACGTCTTGCGGCTGTGGCGCGCAGTGGACCATGACGACGTCGTCGAACTCGATGTCGCGCAGCATGCCCATCACGGGCGTGATGCCGCTGCCGGCCGTCAGGTAGAGCACCTTGGCGGGCTTGGCCTGCGGCAGCACGAAGTCACCGGTCGGCTGGTCGAGCTGGATCAGCGTGCCCGGTTTCGCCCTGCGGACCAGGTGGTTGCTGACCTTGCCGTCCGGGATCGCCTTCACGGTGATCGTGACGCGGCCGTCCCGGCGGTTTGTCGGCGAGGTGATGGAGTAGGCACGCCACAGGCGCACCCCGTCGACGTCGACCCCGATCCGCACGTACTGACCGGCTGTGTGGCCGCGCCAGCCCCGTCCCGGACTGATCACGATAGTCGCGGCGTCACCCGTCTCGGGGTGCACGGCCTCGATGCGCCCACGCAGGTCAGCACCCGCACGCAGCGGGCTGACCAGGTCGAGGTAGTCCGACGGCAGCAGCGGCGTCGTGACCATCTCCAGCAGTTTCCACGCCCTGCTGCGGAGGGCTGCACTTGTCATGACTACAGCCTGCTGCGCCTCGAGGCGTAAAGTCCTGACCGCAGGACGTAAATCTGGTCGGCTGAATTGTTCGCAGGGAACAAAACGTGAGCCATGCAATCCGGAGGGCCAGCGAACTGGCCCTGGATGAGACGACGGTCACCGCACTTCGGGCGGCGCTGAAGACCACCGCCGACGAGGTCGTCCAGGCGATCATCGATGAGGTCCCTCCCTACGCCAACGCCCTTTCGGGCCGCATGGGTGCCACCATCCGCCGAGCCGTCCGTACCGCCCTGGGGCACTACCTGGACCTCGCGAGCGGGAACGCCACAGGCGGCGACGCCGGTGAGGCAGCCTACGAGCTGGGCCGCGGCGAGGTGCGCGACGGCCGTTCGATGGACGCCCTACTCAGCGCCTACCGCGTCGGCGCCCGAGTGGCCTGGCGATGCCTGGCAGCGGGTGCCGTGCCCGCAGGTCTGCCCGCCGCCGAGGTCGCCAAGTTCGCCGAGCTGACCTTCGCCTACATCGACGAGCTCTCCGCCGCGAGCGCCGCGGGCCACGCCGACGAACTGGCCGCCCGGGGCAGGGCCCACGAGCGCCACTTGGAGCACCTGGCCCGCGACCTCCTCGCCGGCGCGAGCCCGGACGTGCTGCTGGCCTCTGTTCGACTGGCCGGGTGGCAGCCTCCGGTTTCGCTGACCGCGGTCCTGCTGCCCGCCGCCCAGGCCCGGCCTGTCTACCGCGCGCTCGACCCGAGCACCCTTGTCCTCGACGACCTGCCGGACGCCACCGGTGTGCTGCTCGTCCCCGATGCCGACCGATCACATCTCTTGCGGCAGCTAGCCGACCGCACCGCCGTGGCCGGCCCGGCCCGGCCATGGACTTGTGCGTCCGCCTCGTACGCACGAGCCATACGCGCGCGCTCCCTCTCCTCTGATATTCGCGACACCGAGGACCACCTGCCCGAGCTGGTGCTGAGCGCCGACGTGGACGCGTTCGCAGACCTGCGTGCCCGAGCCCTCGCACCGTTGCGGACCTTGCCTGTCGCGACCGCACAGCGGCTGGAGGAGACGTTGCGGGCGTGGCTGCTGCACCAGGGCAGGCGGGACGAGGTGGCGGCGGCGTTGTTCGTCCATCCCCAGACAGTCCGATACCGGATGTCGCAGTTGCGGGAGCTGTTTCCGGATCTCGCATCGCCACAGCGGGTCCTTGAACTGACGCTGGCGGTCGGTCTTCGGGTCAGCTGACGCGTACTTCGACCGTCCACGACCGCGTCCGCGAGCGGTCCAGGAATCGTGCCTGGTTCTCGGCGCCATCAGCTGGCTCATGCGGCCCGGGGAAGAGGGGTATTAGCCAGCTGAGACCGGGGGTTGATGTGTGAAGACCAGACAATGCCTCGGGAAGCCCGTCGGGGGCGATGTCTCTGAGAAGCGCGGTGGCGGATACGGCTCGACTGGATCCGGTGGACGATGCGCACCGGCCCGCTCGTCGACGCGCTCATCGAGCATCTGGTCGGTGATCTGGGCCGCTATGCCCTGGAAAAGTGCTTTCATGTCGTCGTGGGGGGGGCGCTGTCCTGGCACGAGCTGACCCCCGGGCGCGCGGCGGGCTGCAGCTGGGTGACCGGCAGGGCGGCCAGGCCGGGGCACCAGGGGCGGGGGCCGGGCCGCTCGCGCCGGGGACCACCGTGATTCTGCGACGGCCCCGTGCCTCCCTTCCGACAGGTCAACCGGACGACCGACCGGGCCGGCCTGGCACACCGCGCAAGGGATGATGGGGATGGAATGACGGAACGTGAGGTCAGGAGATTCCATGGCGAGTCGGGTTCACCGACCGCGTGAGGACGCGGAGTTCAATTTCATCCTCGGGATGAGCGGAGTTCCGGTCCTCGCATACTTCACCGGGACATGGCCCAAGGCAATCGAGCCCTGCTGGGTGATGGACCTCGTCGTGGGTGGCATCGCCGACGACTACACGGGCCGCCTGACGGCCGTCCGCGCCGACATCACGCGTTGTCCGGCCGCAACCGAGCGATACGGGATCACCGGAGCGCCGTCCTACGTCCTGCTGAAGGAGGGAGAGGCGGTGGCGCACGGCACGGGGCCTATGACCATCACCGAGATACGGAAGTTCCTGGACGGCCACCTCTGAGCGGCCGCTGCGGCACGTGGCCGCGACGCCCGTCGCGTCTCGTCTATGGGAGTGCGCCGCCTGAGACACCTTGGGGCTGCCCCACAGGTCACATAACTCCGTCGAGGACCAGGCCGTGCGGCAGCTGCCCGGCCGCGGCAACCAGGTCAGGGAAGTGGCGCTGGATGAGACTGCCGCGCCGCGACTGCAGAAGTGTGGGGCCGCCTGCTCGGGCGGAAGTGAACAGCAGCGCACGGGTAGCCGTCGAACTTGGCCTCGAAGGCCAGGGTGCCGGGCAGCACGCCCGGCCCCGGGAGTGTCTCGCGGGCCTGGGCGAGCATCGGTTCGACGGGAGGCGTCAGCACCGTGCGGTCAGCCGGCGGGCTGCTCGGGGTGGGCCTGGGTCCGCAGCGTCCAGCACTCCCCCGCACAGTCAGAGGGCAGCGGCGGGAAACGGTGGCCCTTCACGTCCGTGCTCAGTGATGCCCTCCCCGCAGTCGCACTCGTAGATCCCGCTGGCGGGCACGATCTCACCGGGATGCCACGACGCCCTGTCCTCGCTCATGACCTCTGTCTACGACGACCCCGAACCCCCCGCCACCCGGGCGGGGCAGGTGAAGCCCGTCAACCACATCCCCGTCGCACGGGCCTCAGCTCGCTCGAACGAATGGTGTGCACCGAGCCGGCGAACCAGACAAGGCAGTGGCGGCGTGAGGAGCGACATGGAAATCGACGCCCAGCACATCCGTGAGCCCGGCCCCGTCGCCAGAGCGCGGAATCGGGGGCCGCGGACTGCACCGGCCCAACGTGGGGGTCCAAACCAGTGCGTGCGTCACACGGCCCAACGCACCACCCACCCGCAAGGACACGTTCCGCGTCAACGCGAAACGCTGCCCGCCTGCTTGCCGGATTCCCTGGCCATCTCCATCAGCAAGTCGATGACCTGCTGATCCGCCACTCCGTAGATCGCGCACATCTCGGGGATTGATGGCGCGGCGGCCGTTCTCCAGGTGACTGGTCTTGGGCTGGGAGACCATGAGCCGCTCGGCCACTTCTGTGCTCTTACCTGTCACACCTGCTCGTTCAGCAGCCCTTCTGCCGCCAGTGGCAGAGGTCGAGGTCCCGCTACTTGCGGCGATTTCACAAGGTCACGGCCGGTACCCGCACTGGGTTCGAGATGGCTGGTGCGCCGCGGCGGCAGGCTGTCCGTTGACCTCCGGTAGGTTGCGGCGCGAACCCGATTCCCCGTGAAGGAGATCCGATGTGAGCACGTTAGAAACAGACGAGGTCCCGCAACACCTGGCGGCGTCGTACGCCACGGGCTTCGGTGAGGAAGGGAGAGCCTGGATCGCCGGACTGCCGGCTCTCGCGGCG
>NZ_JBHXQO010000062.1:0-37022 GCF_042717135.1 Streptomyces sp. NPDC058620 | reverse complement strand
CGGGTGGCCCGCCTGGACGCGGGCCGGGGGGCGGCGCTGTCCACGGGGCGCCACCGCCGCTCCCAGGGCGGTGACGGGCTGCCGCCGGGGCGGCCGTCGGCCCGACCGCCCCCCGCCGGTCCGACGGCGGCCCCGGAGCTCCGAAGAGGCGGCGGCACCCTGTGCGGGGGTGCCGCCGCTTCGCTGTGTTCGCGGAGAACTGGGGCAGCGGTCACCTGGAAGTCGGGCGGCGTGCATCCGGGCCTCCGTGAAATCAGGAGTCGCGGTGCGGATTCCGTTGAAAATCGGATGGTTGAGAGCCGTTCCTTTTCTCGTTCGATGCGCAAATTCCGTGCGGTGAGCGGACCGGGGTGCGGTCCATGGATCCCCACCCATGGACCGCACCCGGCTTACCCCCGCCGGACACGGAGCCGTAACCGGAGCCGACCGCCGCCGAACGGGCAAAGCCCCCCACGGCCTTCGCTCGTTCTTTCGGCGGCTCCGGTTTCGTGCCCGACGTCGTACAGCCTTTCGGGTGAAGCGGATGCAAGCGAGACCTTTCAACTGTGGCCGAAACCCCGTGGTGACGTCGTGTGACGGTGTGCATACCCTTCGAACGGGGCGATTGCGGTTGCAACAGGTGGGGGATCGGTGCTGCGCATCCATGTGTCCGGAATGGACCTTTCCAAAGTGCGTATGGCCACACGGCCGGACGCATTATGGGAAACAATTCTCAGTTTTCACCGACTGAGGGACCGGCGTGCTTCCTCGGTGTTCGGGAAATGGCGTACAGAATCCCGGACCCGGTTGAATGGTGAAACACGTCTGTTGGCGGCGGTGGTTCCACCGCGCGGATATTTCCCGGACTTTCTCACGCCCTCCGAGCAGGGCGCCGAGCCCTTCTCGCTCGACGTCGGCATGGAGGCCCTGCGCGACACCCCCGTCGGCCGGCTGCACAGCGAGCTGGCCCACCTGGGGGCCGGGCAGGGGCGGCGGAGCGGCCGCTCGCCCGAGGCGCTGCTCGACGCCCTCTCAGAGGGGCGCGCCGAGCCCCTCGGCCGGCTCATCGCCGCCGTGCGCGGCTACCACCGTGCCGCTGTCGAGCCGTACTGGCCGCACATACAGGCGAGCGTGGAGGCCGACCGGGCCGTACGGGGGAGGGCCCTGCTCGACGGAGGAGCGGACGAACTCCTGGCCGGCCTGCCGCCCATGATCCGCTGGCGGGCACCCGTGCTGGAGGCCGACTACCCCGTCGACCGCGAACTGAGCCTGGACGGGCGCGGGCTGCTGCTCCAGCCGTCCTTCTTCTGCCGGGGCACACCGGTCGTCTACCGCGACCCGCAACTCGTACCGGTCCTCGTCTACCCGGTCACCCACCCGGGCGCCCCCGTCTTCGCCGAACCGGGCCCCTGGCTCGGCCGGCTCCTCGGGCACACCCGCTCGGCCGTACTCGGCGCCATAGGCAACGGCTGCACGACCAGCGAACTCGCCCGCAGGGCCGGGGTCTCCCTGGCCTCGGCGAGCCAGCACGCCTGCGTGCTGCGCGAAGCGGGCCTGGTCCGCACCCTGCGCCACGGCAGCTCCGTGCTGCACACGCTCACACCGCTGGGCGGATCGCTGCTCAGGGGCGGTGCCCCGCTCGCCGTGTCCTGACGGTCGGCGGGACTCCTCCGGGAGCGCCTTGAGCACGGCAAGGCGCTCCTTCCGGAACGCCTTCTACGCGGCCGCGGCTGTGGAATGAGTTCCGTACACCCCGGTCGTCCGACCACGGCTTCATGTACGGCCGCTCCTTCCAGGACCCCGACCACCACCTGTGGGAGGTCATGTGGATGGACCCGGCAGCGGCGGCGGGCCAGTCCTGACCCACCGCCGCCGCCGGACGGCGAACTAGCTGCGGAACGGCCCGGTCACCTCGTAGGTGATGCCGCCGGACGAACTCCCGCTCGTGCCGCGCTGCGAGGAGAAGTAGAGGCGCCGGCCGTCGGGGGAGAAGGCCGGGCCGGTGATCTCCGAGCCGGACTGGCCGCTGATCCGCAGGAACGGGGCGATGGTGCCGGCCGGGGTGATCAGGCAGATCTCCATGTTGCCGCCGTCCTCCGCGACGTAGAGGTCACCGGAGCCCGACCGGGTGACGTTGTCGACGCCCGTCAGCGGAGCCGTACCGCTGGTGACGAGGGAGTCGTCGTAGGCGAGCGACAGCGAGGAGCTGTTGGCGTCGTACGCCCACACCCGGTTGTCGCCCTTCGTGGTGAACCAGCAGGTGCCCGCCGCGTAGAAGCAGCCCTCGCCGCCGTTGAAGACCTTGGCGCCGGAGACCTGGTAGCGGGTCAGGGTGGGTGAGCCGTCCGGGTCGGGGACATTGGCCCAGGTCACCGGGCCGGAGGTGCCGGTGCCCGCCACCAGCGCCTGAAGGGTGCCGCTCGACAGATTGCCCCAGGTGGTGGGCCGGAAGCGGTAGAAGCGGCCGTCCGACTCGTCCTCGGTGAGGTAGATGTAGCCGTGGTCGGCGTCGGCCGCCGCCGCCTCGTGCTTGAAGCGGCCCAGCGCGGGACGCTGCACGGCCGCGTTGACGCCCCACGGGTCGGTCTCGTACACGAAGCCGCGGCTGACCTCCTCGCAGGACAGCCAGGTGTTCCACGGGGTCTGGCCACCGGCGCAGTTGTTGTTGGTGCCGGACAGGATGCGGGAGGCCGAGGTGACGGTGCCCGCGGAGTTGAAGCGCACGGCACTGGCGCCGCCGCTGCCCGACGAGACCTCGGCGTTGGAGACGTAGATCCAGCCCGTGCCGTCGGCGAAGGTGGCGCCGCCGTCGGGCGCGCTGTGCCAGGTGTACGAGGTTCCGGCGACGGTCTGACCCGAGCGGGCGATGATTCTGCTGGTGAAGCCACTGGGCAGCAGGATGCCGTTGGCGTTGGCCGGCTGCAGTGCTCCGTACGGGCCGGGGGCCGGCTGGGCGGGGGCCGCGAAGGCGGCGCCCCGCCACAAGGTGCCGCCGAAGGCCGCCGCCGAGCTGCCGATCACCGCTGTGCGCAGAAAGGTCCGACGTTCCACGATCACTCCACAGGTGACGTGAGGGCCCGCCGTCCGGTCGGCCGGCGGGTCGCGCGTCAGGACAGTAGAGCGGCACAGTTGACGGAGCGTCAACGGATGGTGAACGCTCCGCGCACGCGGTCAGTCCGCCCGTACCCCGAAGACCGGTACGGAGACCTCGTCGTCGTCCAGGCAGCTGCCCGTCGCCAGATCGAACCGCTGCTTCAGCAGGGGCGAGGCGACGAACGGACGGCCCGCGGCGGAGCCGACCAGGCCCCGCGAGAGCACGTACGCGCCGGTGAACGGGTCGCGGTTGTCGATCGCGTACGTCTGCCCCGACCGGTCCACGAAGAGGGCGACCTGCCGGCCGTCCGGGAGCAGGGCCGCGACGCCGCGCCCCGGGGTCAGCAGGGAGCGGTCGCAGACGGTGAACCAGCCGTCTCCGTGAGCGAGTTGGATCACCCGGGTGTCCCGCGCCGTCTCTGTCGTTGCCGTCTGTACTGTCATCAGGAGGCGGTCCCTTCAAGTGTGCGGATGGCGAGCACCGGTCCCGCGAGGATGTCCAGGTCGGGCTTGACCTGGTCCCGCTCCGGGACGAACTTCACCGAGGGGTCGGGTGCGTCGGGTGCGTTGACGAAGGTGACGAAGCGGCGCAGCCGCTCGGGGTCGTTGATGGTCTCGGCCCACTCGTCGCGGTAGCCGGCGACGTGGTCGGTCATCAGCCGTTCCAGCTCGGCGCAGATCCCCAGCGAGTCGTGGACCACGACGTCGCGTACGTGGTCGAGACCGCCCTCGATCCGGTCCAGCCAGGTCGACGTGCGCTCCAGCCGTTCCGCCGTGCGGATGTAGAACATCAGGAACCGGTCGATGAGGCGCACGAGTTCGGCGTCGGACAGGTCCTGGGCCAGCAGGTCCGCGTGGCGCGGTTCGGCGCCGCCGTTGCCGCCGACGTACAGGTTCCAGCCGTTGGCGGTGGCGATGATCCCGAAGTCCTTGCCGCGTGCCTCGGCGCACTCGCGGGCGCAGCCCGACACCGCCGACTTCAGCTTGTGCGGGGAGCGCAGGCCCCGGTAGCGCAGCTCCAGATCGATGGCCATCTTCACCGAGTCCTGCACGCCGTAGCGGCACCAGGTCTGCCCCACACAGGACTTGACCGTACGCAGCGACTTCCCGTACGCGTGCCCCGACTCGAAGCCCGCGTCCACGAGCCGGGTCCAGATCAGCGGCAACTGGTCGACGCGGGCGCCGAACATGTCGATGCGCTGGCCGCCGGTGATCTTCGTGTAGAGCCCGAAGTCCCGGGCCACTTCACCGATCACGATCAGCTTCTCCGGGGTGATCTCGCCGCCCGGGATGCGCGGCACGATCGAGTACGAGCCGTTGCGCTGGAGGTTGGCCAGGAAGTGGTCGTTGGTGTCCTGGAGGGCCGCCTGCTCGCCGTCCAGCACATAGCCGCTCGCACCGAGCGTGGGCGCCAGCGAGGCGATGATCGAACCGACCGTCGGCTTGCAGATCTCGCAGCCGTCCCCGCCGCGCGCCGCGGGCCGGCCGTGCGAGTCGAGCAGCGCCGCGTACGAGGTGGTGCCCAGCGTCCTGACGATCTCGTACAGCTCGCTGCGGGTGTACGAGAAGCAGCCGCACAGGCCCTTGTCGGCGCTCTGCGGCAGCAGCTGTCCGATGACCTTGACGCAACTCCCGCATCCGGTACCGGCCTTGGTGCACTTCTTCACCTCGGGCAGGGTGGTGTGCTCGCAGATCGCGCCCTTGGTGACGTTGTGGCAGGAGCAGATCACCGCGTCGTCCGGCAGTGAGGACGGGCCGAGCGTGACCGGACCGCCCGCACCCGCCGGCAGCACCAGTTGCTCGGGCGCCACGGGCAGGACCGTGCCGGTCATCGGCCGCAGCGTGCCGTACTGGTCGGCGTCCCCGACGAGCACCCCGCCGAGCAGGGTGCCGTCCTGGCCGATCACCAGCTTCTTGTAGACCCCCGAGCGGGAGTCCGAGTAGACGACGTCGAGGCATCCGTCGGCCGCGCCGTGCGCGTCACCGAACGAGGCCACGTCCACCCCGAGCAGCTTCAGCTTGGTCGACAGGTCGGCGCCGGTGAACGAGGACTGCTCGCCCGCGATCACCCCGGCCACCGTCTGCGCCATCTCGTAGCCCGGCGCCACCAGTCCGTACACCCGGCCGTCCGAGGCCAGAGCGCACTCGCCGATCGCGAACACGTCGCTGTCGGACGTCCGGCACTCCTCGTCGACGATGATGCCGCCGCGCTGGCCGACCGCCAGCCCGCAGTCGCGGGCCAGCTGGTCCCGGGGCCGTACACCCGCCGAGAAGACCACGAGGTCCGTGGCGAGGGAGGAACCGTCGGAGAGGGACATGCCGTTCACCGCGCCCTTCTCGTCCGCGGTGACCTCCTGCGTGCCGACACCCGTGTGGACGCTGAGACCCATGTTCTCGATGGTGCGCAGCAGCGCGGCGCCGCCGCCCGCGTCGACCTGGACCGGCATCAGCCGGGGCGCGAACTCCACGACGTGCGTGTCGAGTCCGAGGCCCTTGAGTGCTCCGGCCGCCTCCAGACCGAGCAGTCCGCCGCCGACCACCGCGCCCGTCGTCGCCGTCTTCGCGTACTCCTCGATGGCGAGCAGGTCCTCGATGGTGCGGTAGACGAAGCACCCCTCGGCGTCCTTGCCGGGGACCGGCGGTACGAACGGGTAGGAGCCGGTCGCCAGGACCAGCGTGTCGTACGTGAAGCTCAGCCCGGAGCGGGAGACCACCCGGCGCGCCTCGCGGTCGACGGTCTCGGCCGGGTCGCCGAGGTGCAGCTCGATGCCGTGCCGCGCCATGAAGTCCGGCTCGACGAGGGACAGATCGTCCGGGGTCTTCCCGGAGAAGTACGAGGTCAGCTGGACCCGGTCGTACGCCGGGCGGGGCTCCTCGCAGAGCACGACGACCCGGGCGGTGCCCGCCGTCGCGGTCAGCCCGCGGTCGGCGAGTGCCTCCAGGAACCGCTGGCCGACCATGCCGTGCCCGACGACCACGATCGTCGGCACTCCTGCGGCGGGAGCGTTCGGGGAAGTGGGCACCGGCATCTCAGAGACCTCCGTCGTTGGTGAGCAGGTGGAGCAGGGACATGTCGGCGGGCAGCGGTTCGTCGTTCTGCCAGGTGCGGGCGAGGGTCCCGACCGCGCCCAGATCGCCGAACAGCACCCCGCCGGCCAGCCGGTCGCCCCGGACGACGACCGAGCGGTACGCGCCCTTGGTGGCGTCGGCCAGCCGGATCACGTCGTCGCCGGGCAGCGGCCGGGAGTCACCGAACGCGGCCAGGTCGAGCGCCCCGGTGACCGGGGCCGCGGCGGGGGCCGCGGGGAGTGCGGCGGCGAGCGCCGGGGCGGGGGAGCGCAGGGTCAGCCGGGTCAGTGCCCGGGTACCGGTGTAGTGGGCGGGGCGGCCGGCCAGTACCTCGGCCAGCACGTCCGCCTGCTCCAGCGCGGCGCCCGCCAGCCCGTAGACGGTGGAGCGGTGCTCGGCGCAGTCGCCGACCGCGTGGATGTACGGGTCGGACGTGCGCAGTTCGTCGTCCACCACGATGCCCTTGCGCACGTCGAGGCCGGCGGCGAGCGCCAGGCCCGTGCGGGGGCGGACCCCGCAGGCCAGCACCGTGATCTCGGCCTCCAGCTCGTAGCCGTCGGCGAGCTCCACGGCGCGTACCGCGGAGTCTGTGCAGCGCAGGCCGCGGACGCGGCACTCGGTGTGCACCTCCACCCCGAGGGCTTCGAGGTGGCGCCGCAGCAGACCGGCCGACTCGGCGTCCAGCTGCCGTTCCATGAGGTGTTCGCCCTGCTGGGCCAGCACCACCTGCGCGCCGCACTCGGCGAGCGCACGGGCGGCGGACACCCCGAGGAGGCCGCCGCCGATGACGACGGCGCGTGTTCCGGGACGTACCGCCGCGCGCAGGGCCAGGCAGTCGTCGAGGGTGCGGAACGGATGCACCCCGTCGGGCAGCGTGTTCCCGAGACCTCGCAGCGGCGGCAGGACCGGGTTGGAACCGGTGGCGAGCACCAGGCGCCCGTACCGGACGACACTGCCGTCGTCGCAGTGCACCAGCCGGTCGGCCGGATCGATACGGACCACCCGGACCCCGCGCCGTACCTCGGCGGGCGGCAGGGCGATCACGTCCGGCGCGTACCGTCCGGCCAGCACCTCCGCCAGCAGCACCCGGTTGTACGGGGCGTGCTCCTCCTCGCCGATGACGGTGACGCCGGGGACCCGGGCGGCGAGCCGTGCGCCCGCCATCCCGGCGCCGATCACCACCACGCGCGCCGTGTTCTCCGTCTGTGTCCTCATGACGACGAGAGTGCGCGGCGGGTGTTACCCGACCGCATCCCCGCTGTTTCCCGGGAGGAACCTTGCGCTCAGCGCGGAGCCGGCCGGGGTGTGAGGGGTCCGACGGGCGGCCCCTCCGGGTGTGTGAGGGGTCCGACGGGCGGCCCCTCCGGGTGTGTGAGGGGGCGTGCGGGCAGGCGTGGCCGGCAGCTTAGGGTCGGGATCATGCCCGAGATGACGCTGACCACCCTCGTTCTCCTCTGCCTGGCCGCCGCGGCGGCCGGCTGGATCGACGCGGTGGTCGGCGGGGGAGGGCTGCTGCTCCTGCCCGCGATGCTGCTGGGGCTGCCCCAGGTGCCCGCCGCGCACATCCTCGGCACCAACAAGGCGGTCGCGATCGTCGGCACCTCGGGCGCCGCGGTGACGTATCTGCGCAAGGCCCCGGTGCAGGTGGGCACGGCCGTACGGATCGGTCTCATGGCGCTGACCGGCTCGATGGCAGGCGCGTTCTTCGCCGCCGGGATCAGCAGCGAGGTCCTGCGCCCGGTGATCATGGTGGTGCTGCTCGGCGTCGCGGCCTTCGTGCTGCTGCGGCCGGCGTTCGGTACGGCGGTCGCGGGGGACGGCACGGGCCGGAAGGTCACCCGGGCCCGGACCGTCACCGCGATCGTGCTGGTGGGCGGCGGGATCGGTTTCTACGACGGGCTCTTCGGGCCGGGCACCGGCACCTTCCTGGTGCTCGCGCTGACGGCGGTGCTCCACCTCGACCTGGTGACCGCCTCCGCCAACGCCAAGATCGTCAACGTCTGTACGAACGCCGGGGCGCTGGCGATGTTCGCCTACCAGGGCACGGTGCTGTGGCAACTGGCCGCGCTGATGGCCGTATTCAATCTGGCGGGCGGCATGTTCGGCGCGCGGATGGCGCTGAGGAAGGGCAGCGAGTTCGTCCGCGGTGTGCTGCTGGTCGTGGTGTTCTCGCTGGTCGCCAAGCTCGGTTTCGATCAGTGGACGGCCTGACCGGGCCGCTCACCGCACCTCGGTGAGGTGTGCGTACGCCACGACGTTGCCCTGGTAGCCGGTCTTCTCCGAGAACCCGCCGCCGCAGGTGATCAGCCGGAGCGAGGCGTGCGGCGATTCGCCGTACACCCGCTGGTCGGGGAAGTCCTCGTTGTCGTACACCTCGATCGCGTCGATCGCGAAGACGGCCGTGCGTCCGTCCTTGCGGTCGATCTCGACCGGGGTGCCCCGCTTCAGCGCCCCCAGGGAGTAGAAGACGGACGGGCCCTCGGCGTTGTCGACATGGCCGGCGACGATCGCGGTGCCCTTGGCGCCGGGTGGGGTGCCGTCCTTGAACCAGCCGGCGACGTTGCGGTTCCCGTCCGGCGGCACGTCGAGGCTGCCGTCCCTGCCCAGCCCCAGCCGCATCATCGGCGCGTCCACCTCGATGCCGGGGATGCGGATGCGGACCGGTTCGGACGGGCGCATCGGTTCGGCGACGGGGGGGCCCGGCGGGAGCTGGGGACCGGCGGCGAAGGACTCGGCGGCGGCCGGCTGGGGTGGCACCAGCAGGGTGTCGGACCCGTTCTGGATCAGCCAGATGCCGCAGAGCACGGCGATGCCCACCAGCCAGCCCTTGGCCTTCAGTGCCTTCTGGGACACGTGGTCGTCCTTGCGGAGTGAGCGGGCGGGAGGGGCGCGGACGGGGGCACGGGGAGCCTCCGCCCCGGCGGTGCCGGGGCGGGCTCGCGAGGCGGGTGCCCTGTCCCGTCAGCCGCCGTGTGTGCCGTTCGCCCGGCGGCGCATCAGCAGCGCCCCGCCGACGGCACCCGCGGCGATGACACCGGCGCCCGCGGCGATCTGTGCGGTGTCGGGCCCGACACTGCCGCCGACGCCCGTCCTGACGTGTCCGGAGGGCCGGCTGTGGTCGGGCTTGGGGGGGTCGGGCTTGGGGGGGTCGGGCTTGTGGCTCCCACCGCCCCCGGTCACTTCCAGGTCCCCGCCGGCCTCCTTGCCGTTGTCGCACGAGACACCGATGCCGTACGTTCCGGGCTTGGTGTCGTGCGGCACGGTGAACCGGCCGACCACGGCCTCCTTGTGGGTGCCGGGGCTGAGCTCGAAGTCACCGGCGTCCAGGGAGTTCGCGTCGCCGATGCCCGAGCCGTCGGGTCCGCACGCGGTGGTGCTCACGGTGACCGTGGCCCCGGGGGTGGCGGTCGCCGGGGTGATCTCCAGCCGGCCGAGGTCTCCCGCGTACGCGGACGGGGTGGCGAGGGTGAGGCCGAGCGCGGCGACGGTGAGCGCCGCGGCGGCGGTACCGGTCACGAGGCGGGCAGGACTGCGCATGGGGAATTCCTCCGGGGAGACGGCGCGAGCTGGGTGTGTCCTGTCTCCGAGATAACGGGCGCCCCGCCGCCCACGCCTGCTGACGACTGGTCAGCTTTCACCCGTTCGGACCGGCGCGGTGCCCTTGCCCCGGGCGTCGGTGCAGGTCACGGCGGTGCGACTGGGCTGTTCGGTCGGCTGCGGGGCGCCCCGTGCCGATCGAGTGACGAGCCGACGGGATGGTGTGACCGGGATCACACGCATGGCCCCGGCGGTCGAGGGCACACGAAACACACCCCCCACGGGACGCGGCATCCCCCCGCCGCAACCCCCTGGCAACCGCCCCCACGGACCCTCCCCCCCCGGGTTCGTGGGGGCGGTGTCATGCGGGGGCTCACGCTCCGCCCGTGGCGCTCCATTCGATGACCGGCGGGCGCACCCGGCCGCACAGGGGCTGCCCCTTCGCGTCGCTCAGCGGGAGCCGCGCGGTGAGGTGCCCGGTCCGTACGGCCGAGGCGAGGACGTCAGGGGCGATGTCGCTGAACATCAGCTTGGCCCGCCGGAACATGGAGAACAGCCCGGAGTCGTCCACCGTGCCCCACGACAGATAGACGAAGCGCCCGCCGAGCCGGTTCTGCACGTACGGCCCCGACACCTCCACGCCGTCCTGCGTGGGAGCGACGACGCAGTCCAGCGTCCAGGCGGCAGAGAGGGCGTCACCGGGGTGCGGCGCGAGCAGCTCGCCCGGCCTGTCCTTGCGCTGCACGCCGACGTGGATGTTCTCGTAGCCGGGGAAGTCGGTGTCCGGCCCGCAGGTGCGGCCCGGGAGTGCGGTGGCTTCGATGTGGATCTGCATGGGGCCCATGCTCCAGCACGTGAGCGGACGCCCGAACCGGACCCGGTGGCGCCCGGCCTCCGGTGAGCGCCTAGCGGACGCTGTCCCAGGCGGTGTCCTCGTACACCTTCGCGAGCCGCCCCATCAGGGTCTCATCGGCCTCGAAGTGCTGGTCGTCGATCCGGTGGACGGGCGCGATGCCCTGCGAGTTGCTGACGAACGCCGACCGGTACGTCCCCAGATCCTCCAGCGTCACCGGTCGCCGCACCGAGCCGGCCCGGCCGAGCCCGCGCTCCAGGAGCGCCATCGTGATGCCGGTCAGGGCGGGAGCGTTGGGCCAGACCACCGAAGTGCCGTCCCAGAAGCCGATGTTGGTGACCGCCCCCTCCGTCACCACCCCGCCGGGCGCGGTCAGCAGCGCCTCATCGAAACCGGCCCGTTCCGCCAGCCGTCCGTAGTAGGTCTGGCCGAACTCGCCGGGGCGCTTGATGTGCGGCACCGCACGAGCGTACGGGACGGACATCAGGCCCTTCGGGGCGGTGGCCATCCACGCGGGCTGCCGCACCGTCACCATCACGGTCGTCGCCGTATCGCCCGGCGGCAGGAGGCCGTGCACCCGCACCGAGCCGTCCACCACCCCCGCGCCCTCCAGTGCGTGCCCGATCAGCCCGCGCACCCGCTCACCGTCCAGCGGGAGGCCGAACAGCTCGCGGTTCCCGGCGTCCAGCCGGGCGAGGTGCAGATCCAGGCCGCGCGCCTTCCCGTCCCTGATCTGCATGGCCGTGAAGTGGCCGTAGGCGAAGAAGGCGGCGACGCGCAGATCGTCCTCGGTCGCGGGATGCCCGTTGACCTCGACGTACAGCGCCTGTTCGGGAGTTGTCATACCGTCCACCGTATGCCGGGAAGCGCGATGTCCGGCGGGCTTGACCTCAAGTCTGGTTGAGGCACGAGCCTCTGGGCATGGACCTCACCGCTTCCGCATCCGCATCCGCATCCGTATCCACCGCCACCGTCGCGCCGCTGAAGGTGGCGGTCATCCTCGGCAGCAACCGCGAAGGGCGCTTCGGCCCCGTCGTCGCCGACTGGTTCCTCTCCCGGGCCGCCGGCCACCCCGGCATCGAGACCGAACTGATCGATGTCGCCGAACTGGACCTCCCGTTCGCCCTCTCCTACCGCCCCGACCCCGCCGCGCAGGCCCAACTCGCTCGGGTCACGCCCCGGTTGGCCGACGCCGACGCCTTCGTCGTCCTCACCCCCGAGTACAACCACTCCTTCCCGGCCCCGCTGAAGAACCTCATCGACTGGCACCACGCCGAATGGCAGGCCAAACCCGTCGCCTTCGTCTCGTACGGAGGCATCTCCGGCGGCCTCCGGGCCGTCGAGCAGCTCCGCCAGGTCTTCGCAGAGCTCCACGCCGTCTCGATGCGCGACACGGTGTCCTTCCACCACGCGGGCACCCACTTCGACGACGAGGGCCGCCACAAGGACCCCGCCGTCCCCGACGCGGCGGCCAAGTCGATGCTCGACCAGCTGGTCTGGTGGGGCCACGCGCTGCGTGACGCCAAGACGCGCCGACCGTACGGCGCCTGACCTCCTCCCGGCCGACAATGCGAGGAGACCGCCTTTCGTACGCACTCCCGAGGAGCCCGACGATGACCGAGCCGGCATGGCTGACCGTACTGACCACCACGGACAGCGAGGAGAAAGCCCGGTCCCTGGCCCGCGGCGCGGTGGAGGCCCGGCTGGCCGCCTGTGCGCAGATCTCCGCACCCGTCACCTCCGTCTACCGGTGGGAGAACGCCATCGAGTCCACCGAGGAGTGGCAGGTGCTGCTCAAGACGACGGCCGAGCGGTACGAGGAGCTGGAGGAGCACATCGAGGCGGTGCACGACTACGAGACCCCGGAGATCATCGCGATCCCCGTGGTGCGCGGCAGCGCCAGCTACCTCGCCTGGGTGACGGCACAGACGGCACCCGTGGTGGCGCTGTGACCGTCGGCGAACTGCCGTTCTTCGTCTACGGCACGCTCCTGCCGGGACAGCGCAACCACGACCGGTTCCTCCTGGGCCGCACGGCCCGGGAGGAACCGGCCCTGCTGCCGGGCGCGCTCCTCTACGAGGGTCCCGGCTATCCGTACGCCATCGAGGGCCACGGCGTGGTCCACGGCGCCCTCGTCGTTCCGGCGCCCGGAGCGTACGGGGAACTGCTCGGGCAGCTCGACCAGCTGGAGCAGTACGCCGGGCCTGGCCACCCGCGCAATCTGTACGAGCGGGTGGCCAGGGACGTCCGGGTGGAAACGGCCACGACCACCGCCTGGGTCTATCTCGCGGCCGCCGCCGTCACCCGCTCGCTGCGCGCGGGCGGCACCAGAATCCCAGGAGGGAACTGGCTCACCCGGCGGGCTCCACCCGCACCGCGCACACCTTGAACTCGGGCATCCGCGACACCGGGTCCAGGGCCGGGTTCGTCAGCGTGTTGGCCCGGCCCTCGCCCGGCCAGTGGAACGGCATGAACACGGTGTCCTGCCGGATCGTCACGGTGATCCGGGCGGGCGCCACGGCCCGCCCCCGTCGCGAGGTGACCGCGACCGCGTCGCCCTCGGCCACCCCGATCCGCTCCGCGAGCCGCGGATGCAGCTCCACGAACGGGCCGGGCGCCGCCGCGTTCAGCTCCGCCACCCGGCGGGTCTGCGCCCCCGACTGGTACTGGGAGACGACCCGTCCGGTCGTCAGCACCACCGGGTACTCCGCGTCGGTCTCCTCCGCCGCCGGGCGGTGCGTCACCGGGACGAACCTGGCCCGCCCGTCGTCCGTGGCGAACCGGTCCAGGAAGAGCCGCGGCGTACCGGCGTGCCCCTCGTCCGGGCAGGGCCAGAACACCCCGTCCTCCGCCACGATCCGCTCGTAGGTGATGCCCGCGTAGTCCGCCGGGCCGCCCGCCGAGGCCCGCCGCAGCTCGTCGAAGACCTCCTTGGGGTCGGTAGGGAAGCCCTTGCCGTGCCCGAGGAGCGCGGCCAGACCGTTCAGCACCTCCAGGTCGCTGCGTACTCCCCGCGGAGCGGTCACCGCCTGCTGCCGCAGCAGGACCCGGCCCTCCAGATTGGTCGTGGTCCCGCTCTCCTCCGCCCACTGCGTCACCGGCAGCACCACATCGGCCAGCGCCGCCGTCTCCGACAGCACCACGTCCGCGACCGCCAGGAAGTCCAGCGACCGCAGCTTCTCCTCGACGTGCCCGGCGCGCGGTGCGGAGACGACCGGATTGGAGGCCATCACCAGCAACGCCTTCACCTCCGACCCCAGCGCGTCGAGCAGCTCGTACGCACTGCGTCCGGGCCCCGGCAGCGAATCAGGGTCCACGCCCCACACCCCGGCCACATGGCGGCGCGCCGCCGGGTCGGTGAGCTTGCGGTAGCCGGGCAGCTGGTCGGCCTTCTGGCCGTGCTCGCGGCCGCCCTGCCCGTTGCCCTGACCCGTCAGACAGCCGTAGCCGGACAGGGGGCGCCCGGCCCGGCCGGTGGCCAGACAGAGATTGATCCAGGCGCCGACCGTGTCGGTGCCCTTCGCCTGCTGCTCGGGGCCCCGGGCGGTCAGCACCATGCCGGTCTCCGCACCGCAGAACATCCCGACGGCCTCGCGCAGCTGCGGCACCGGCACCCCGGTGATGCGTTCCACCAGCTCCGGCCAGTGCGCCATCACCCCGGCCCTGGCCTCGTCCCAGCCGTTCGTACGGGAGGCGATGAACTCCTCGTCCACCCGGCCGTCGGCCACCACCAGATGCAGCATGCCGAGCGCGAGCGCCAGATCGGTGCCGGGCCTGGGCGCCAAGTGGAGGTCCGCCTGCTCGGCGGTCCTGGTGCGGCGCGGATCGATGACGATCAGCTTGCCGCCGTTCTCCCGCAGCTCGGTCAGATAGCGCAGCGCGGGCGGCATCGTCTCGGCGAGGTTCGACCCGACGAGGATCACGCACCCGGTGCGGGGGATGTCCTCCAGGGGGAACGGCAGTCCGCGGTCGAGGCCGAAGGCCCGCTGGTGCGCGGCGGCCGCCGACGACATGCAGAAGCGGCCGTTGTAGTCGATCTGGGAGGTGGCGAGCACCACCCGGGCGAACTTCCCGAGCGTGTACGCCTTCTCGTTGGTCAGCCCGCCCCCGCCGAACACACCGACGGCGTCCGCCCCGTGTGCCGCCCTGGTCGCGCGCAACCCGTCGGCGATCCGCTCCAGGGCCTCGTCCCAGCCGGCCGGCTCCAGCTCGCCGCTCACGGTGTTGCGTACGAGCGGCCCGGTCAGCCGTACCGCCGACGAGAGCACGGCGGGCGCGGTCCGGCCCTTGCCGCACAGCGCTCCCCGGTTGACGGGGAAGTCGGTACGCTCCACGACCTCGACCACCGCGCCATCGGTGACCGGTCGCAGATTCATCCCGCACTGCAGGGCGCAGTACGGGCAGTGGGTGGAAGTCTCGGTGCGGGCCATGCGCCCAGCGTGCGAGCCGGGTATTACGAGGGCCGGTGTTTCCGGTTACGCCCCAGGTACACCCACCTCAGCCCGCCCCGGACCCGACGGTGAGGTCCGCCCCTTGGATGGACGGTGAGGTCCGCCAGGACCCGGCCGTGAGTCCGCCCCCTGGGCCCGGCTCCTACCGGGCCCCGGCGCCGCCTCAGTCCGAGGCCAGCGCCTCCGAGACCCCCTGCTCGCGCGGCCCCAGGAACTGCGGATCCGGCCGGAACACGACGTCCAGCCCCGCCTTCGCCGAGGCGAACATCTCCCGCGCGCCGCCGTAGTACCACGTGGTGTCGTGTACGGCGTCGACCCCGACCCCGTACGCGTCGATCCCCGCGGTGCGGCACAGCGCGATCGTCCGCCGGATGTGGAATCCCTGGCTCACCAGGACCGCCCGGTCGACCCCGAAGATCTTCTTGGCCCGTACACAGGAGTCCCAGGTGTCGAATCCGGCGTAGTCGCTGACGATCCGCCCGTCCGGTACCCCGCGCCCGGTGAGATACGTCCGCATCGCGTCCGGTTCGTCGTACTCCACCCGGCTGTTGTCCCCGGTGACCAGCACGACCTTCACCTTGCCCGTCCGGTACAGCTCGGCGGCGGCGTCGAGCCGGTGTGCGAGATAGGCCGACGGCCTGCCCCGCCACAGCCCGGCCCCGAACACGACGGCGACCTGCTGCGCGGGCGCGTCCGCCGTCGTCCGTACCCGCGCGTCGGCCGTGGCATGCATCCAGGTGGCGGGCGCGAGGCCGACCACACAGGCCACCATGAGCCCCTGCACGACCAGCCGCTGCCCGCGGCGGGTCCGCGGCAGCGACGGCCTCAGCCGTCCCAGCCGTCTCGGTCGTCCCGCCCATCCGGGCATGCCCGGCCATCTCAGTCGTCCCCTCGGCACCCAAGCCCCCTATCGGTCCGCCGTCATCACGTTCTGACGCCCCTATGACCGGACGAACGACAGGCCGAAACAGTTCACTCGTCCGCGACATCGGCCGTGAGCCCATGGCAAACACCCGTCACCCTCGCGCAACGGCACGGCAACGTCCGACCCGCACCATCGGTTCATGAAGGAGCCGGCGTCGGAACACCCCCGTGAGTCCCTGCCCCTCGACAGCACCGCGCAACTCCTGACCCGCATCACCGACCAACTCGGAACCCAGCTCAGCCTCGTCTCCCTGAACGGAACCCGCAGGCCCATGCACCGCACCCGGCAGCACGCCTGGCCCGCCCCCGTGGCCGGCGGCACACCCGCCCCCGCCCTGGTCGCCGTCGCGCACGGCAGCCGGGACCCCAGGGCCCTGCACACCGTCCTCGAACTCCTCGACCGGGTCAGGGAACTCCGCCCCGGCCTCGACGTCCGGCTCGGACACATCGAGCTCAACCAGCCGCTCCTGCCCACGACCCTGGCCGCCGTGGGCGCGGGCGACGCCGTACTCGTCCCCCTGCTCCTGAGCCGCGGCCACCACGTCAAGCACGACCTGCCCGCGGCCGCCGCCGCGGCACCCGCCCTGCGGAGCCGGATCGCCGCACCGCTCGGCCCGCATCCGCTGCTCGTCGAGGCGCTCCACGGGAGGCTCGTCGAAACCGGCTGGGACCCGGGGGACGGGACGAGCCGCAGCGCCGCCGTCGTGCTCGCCGCCGCCGGATCGCGCGACCCCGACTCCGCCACCGACACCCGCCGCACGGCCCGGATGCTCAGCGACCGGCTCGGCGGCATACCCGTCGTGCCCGCCTACGCCTCCGCCTCCGCACCCACCGTCCCGGCCGCCGTGCGCGCCCTCGCCGCCCGGGGACGCCACCGGATCGCCATCGCCTCGTACTTCACCGCACCCGGCCGCTTCGCCACCGCCGCGGCCGCCGCCGCACCGGCGGCCGCGGCCGCCCCGCTCGGCGCGCACCCGGCGATGGCCCGGCTGCTCCTGCACCGGTACGACCAGGCACTCGGATACGCGTCCCCGGTGAACGAGCGGCTCCTGACGTCCGCCTGACCCGGGTTTGTCAGCCCCGCCGATTACTGTCGCAACCATGGACGGTACGCACGGCAGCCACGACACGCACACGGCCGCATACGGGGCACGGGACACCGAGCGCTGGGACACCGAGCCCGACAAACGCCCCGGCCGCACCGCGTTCCAGCGCGACCGCGCCCGCGTGCTGCACTCGGCGGCCCTGCGCAGGCTCGCCGGGAAGACCCAGGTGGTCACCCCCGGCACCCGCGGCCGCGCCTGGGACGCCAGCCCCCGGACCCGGCTCACGCACTCCCTGGAGTGCGCCCAGGTCGGCCGCGAGCTGGGGGCCGCGCTCGGCTGCGACCCCGACCTGGTCGAGACGGCGTGCCTCTCCCACGACATGGGCCATCCGCCGTTCGGACACAACGGGGAACAGGCGCTCAACGACTTCGCGTCGGACTGCGGAGGCTTCGAGGGCAACGCGCAGTCGCTGCGCCTGCTGACCCGCCTCGAACCCAAGCGGTTCGTGCGCGACCCCCGCAGCGGCGAGCTCGTCAGCGTCGGCCTCAATCTGACCCGTGCCGCCCTGGACGCCGCCACGAAGTACCCCTGGCCGCGCGGCGGCCACCCCAGCGACCCCGGCTCCCCGAAGTTCGGGGTGTACGAGGACGACCTGCCGGTCTTCGAATGGGTCCGCGAGGGGGCGCCGGGGGGCCGCACCTGCTTCGAGGCCCAGGTCATGGACTGGTCCGACGACGTCGCCTATTCGGTGCACGACTTCGAGGACGGGCTGCACGCCGGGCACATCGACCCCAGCTGTCTCTTCGCCGAGCCGGAGCGGCGCGAGATCTGGGCGGTCGCCATCGGCCGGTACGTACCGGCGGACACCGACCCGCAGGAGCTCGCCGAGGCGCTCGACCGGCTCGTCGGCCAGGAGTGGTGGCCGCACGGCTACGACGGCTCGGCCGTCGCCCAGGCCCGGCTGAAGGACGCGACGAGCCAGCTCATCGGCCGGTTCTGCCAGGCCGCCGAAGCCGCCACGTTCGAGCACCACGGCCCCGGACGCCTCAGCCGGTACGGCGCGCAGCTCGTCGTCCCCCGCGAGGCGCGCAACGAATGCGCCGTACTCAAGGCCGTCGCCGACCGTTACGTCATGCAGCGCCCCGAACAGGAGGTCATCCGCGCCGAACAGCGCATCGTCATCGCGGAGCTGGCCGCCGCACTCACCGCCCGCGCACCGGAAGGGCTGGAACCGCAGTTCCGCGCGCAGTACGAGAGCGCGGTGGACGACCGGGCGCGCAAGAGGATCCTGGTCGACCAGATCGCCGCACTCACCGACGCCTCCGCCCTGTCCCTGCACACGAGCCTCACCCTGCACCCCGCCTGAGCGCGGCCGCCGCGCTCCGCCCCCGGGCCGCACGGAGACCGAAAGGTCCGTCAGACGGACTCCGCCCACGGGTTTTTGGCGTGGGACCCGCCACCCGGCCGGTCCGTGGGGCGCGGCGACGGCGGTCGGCCGCGCCGCAAGTGGTGTGCTGGGGGCAGATGACTCCCGCCGGGGGACCCTGCCCCGCGCGGTGCCGGCCACGGTCGGCAGACTGGCCCCATGACCACTGGGTGTGACCTGATCGGGGCACACCCTCTTCCGCCATCACGCTGCGTGCGGGACGCTCGCAGGTGGCGGCGGAGCACAGCACCAGCACCGAGGAGGCACAAGTGGTCGACGCACATCGCACGTTCGTCATCGTCGGCGCAGGACTGGCAGGAGCGAAGGCAGCGGAAACACTCCGTGCCGAGGGCTTCAGCGGCCGGGTGATCCTGATCGGCGATGAGCGTGACCATCCGTACGAACGGCCGCCGCTCTCCAAGGGCTATCTCGCCGGCAAGGAGGAACGGGACAGCGTCTTCGTCCACGAGACGGCCTGGTACGCCGGGGCGGACGTCGAACTCCACCTCGGCCAGCCCGTCACGGCCATCGACCGCGCGGCCCGCTCCGTGCAGCTCGGTGACAACACCGTCATCCACTACGACAAGCTGCTCCTCGCCACCGGCGCCGAACCCCGCAGGCTCGACATCCCCGGTACGGACCTGGTCGGCGTCCACCATCTGCGGCGCCTCGCCCACGCCGACCGGCTGCGCAACGTCCTGGCCGCCCTCGGCCGCGACAACGGCCACCTGATCATCGCCGGAGCCGGCTGGATCGGCCTGGAGGTCGCCTCGGCGGCCCGCGGCTACGGGGCCGAGGTCACCGTGGTCGAGCCCGAGCAGACCCCGCTGCACCAGGTCATCGGCCCCGAGCTCGGCCAGATCTTCACCGATCTGCACAGCGAGCACGGCGTCCGCTTCCACTTCGGCGCCCGCCTCACCGAGATCACCGGCCAGGACGGCCTGGTCCTCGCCGCTCGCACCGACGACGGCGAGGAACACCCCGCCCACGACGTGCTCGCCGCGATCGGCGCCGCCCCCCGCTCCGCCCTCGCCGAGGCGGCGGGGCTCGACCTGGCGGACCGGGCGCACGGCGGGGGAATCGCCGTCGACGCCTCGCTGCGCACCTCCGACCCGCACATCTTCGCCGCGGGCGACGTGGCCGCCGTGCAGCACCCGCTGCTCGGCACCCGGCTGAGGGTGGAGCACTGGGCGAACGCCCTGAACAGCGGCCCGGCCGCGGCCCGCGCCATGCTGGGCCAGGACGTCTCGTACGACCGGGTGCCGTACTTCTTCTCCGACCAGTACGACCTCGGCCTCGAGTACTCGGGCTGGGCGCCGCCCGGCAGCTACGACCAGGTCGTCATCCGCGGCGACGCGGGCAAGCGCGAGTTCATCGCCTTCTGGCTCAAGGACCGCAAGGTCCTGGCCGGGATGAACGTCAACGTCTGGGACGTCACCGAGCACATCCAGCAGCTGATCCGGGCGGGCGGGCAGATCGATCCCGACGCACTCGCCGACCCGTCGGTGCCGCTGGAGTCCCTGCTCTGACCGGGCGCGGGCGGCCGGGAGGAACCGTCCGGCCCCCCGGCCGCCCCAGCGCGTTCCACGGATCACACCGTCGTGCGGTCCGGGTGCCGTGGCCCACCCGTAGACTTCACGCGTGGCAGGCAGGATCAATGACGACGATGTGAAGGCGGTCCGGGACGCGGTCCCGATCGACGCCGTCGTTTCGGAGTACCTCCAGCTGCGCAACGCGGGCGGCGGAAACCTCAAAGGACTCTGCCCCTTCCACGACGAGAAGTCCCCCTCCTTCCAGGTCAGCCCCAGCAAGGGGCTCTTCCACTGCTTCGGCTGCCAGGAGGGCGGCGACACGATCGCCTTCGTGATGAAGCTCGACCACCTCACCTTCTCCGAGACGGTCGAGCGCCTCGCCGCGAAGGCGGGCATCACCCTGCGGTACGAGGAGGGCGGCTACAACCCCTCCCACCAGCGCGGCGAACGCATCCGGCTGGTCGAGGCGCACAAGGCCGCCGCCCAGTTCTATGTGGAGCAGCTGGAGAGTCCCGAGGCCGAGATCGGCCGGAAGTTCCTCGCGGGACGCGGCTTCGACCAGGCGGCCGCCGCCCACTTCGGGGTGGGTTACAGCCCCGTGGGCTGGGACCACCTCACCCGCTATCTGCGCGGGCAGGGCTTCAGCGACAAGGAGCTCATCACCTCCGGCCTCTCCCAGGACGGCCGCCGCGGCCCCATCGACCGCTTCCGCGGCCGGCTGATGTGGCCGATCAGCGACACCTCCGGAGAGATCGTCGGCTTCGGAGCGCGCAAGCTGCGCGACGACGACAACGGGCCGAAGTACCTCAACACCCCGGACACGTCGATCTACAAGAAGTCCCAGGTGCTGTACGGGATCGACCTGGCCAAGAAGGACATCGCCAAGGCCAGCCGCGCCGTCGTCGTCGAGGGCTACACCGACGTCATGGCCTGCCACCTCGCCGGGGTCACCACGGCCATCGCCACCTGCGGCACGGCCTTCGGCAACGACCACATCAAGCTCCTGCGCCGCCTCCTGATGGACAACGGCAGCGCCCGGGTGATCTTCACCTTCGACGGTGACTCCGCAGGCCAGAAGGCGGCCCTGCGCGCCTTCGAGGACGACCAGAAGTTCGCCGCCGAGACGTACATCGCGATCGCCCCGGACAACATGGACCCGTGCGACCTGCGGCTGGCCAAGGGCGACGAGGCCGTCCGTGACCTCGTCGAACCCCGTACCCCGCTCTTCGAGTTCGCGCTGCGCCAGATCGTCGGCCGCTACGACCTGGAGACCCCGGCGGGCCGCGCCGCCGCGCTCGACGAGGCCGCACCCGTCGTCGCGAAGATCAAGACGAGCAGTGTGCAGCGCGAGGTCGCCGTCCAGCTCGCGGGCCTCGTCGGCATCCTCGACCAGGAGTTCGTCGTGCGCCGGGTGGCGCAGATCGCCCGCTGGGCCAGGGACCGGGGTGACCGCGGCCCCGCGCAGGGCCCGTCCAGGGGTGCCCCCCGGCACTCCGGCCCGGCCTCCGCAGCCCCTGCGGGCATCTCGGGCCCCGCGCTCAACCTCCGCAGCCCCGCCCACCGCACGGAGCGCGAACTGCTCAAGCTCGCCCTCCAGAAGCCCGCCCTGGTCTCACCGGCCTTCGACGCGTACGGGATCGACGAGTTCACGGCCCCGCCGTACGCGGCGGTGCGCCAGTGCATCGCGGAGGCGGGCGGCGCCGAGCAGGGCCTGGCCGAGACCCGCGAATACCTGGTCAACGTCCTGGACGCGGCCCCCGACGACACCGTGCGCAACCTCGTCACCGAGCTGGCCGTCGAGGTCTTCCACGGCAAGTCGATCGACGAGACGTACGCGGGCATGCAGCTCGTCCAGGTCCGCCTGCGCGCCGTCGACCGCCGTATCAACGATGTGCAGGGCAGCCTCGCCCGCCTCGGAAGCAACGTGGCACCCGAGCACCTGGCGGCCGCGCAGAACGAGGTCTGGGTCCTCCAGCAGTACGCCCAGTCCCTCCGCAGCAACGGCGCCGACGCGCTCTGACGAGCCCGCCCACGCCGTACGGCGACGAGCTCCCGCCCCGGGGCCCGTAACCCTCCGGTCACGGACCGGACTCAGAAAGTCACCGCACGCCCCTCGTGGCGGCGATGTGTCGTACCCCACACTGGGTAGCGGTGCCTGAGTCATCGGAGCGCGGTCGGTCCACCGAGGGCGGACCCCACACCCGCCGCGGTCCGGCAGCGCGATCACCTGGAGGTCGCCCCCGTGCAGACCCGGACCGTGACGAGCCCGACCGAGCATGTCCCGGCGATCCCCGTGCAGAACCGGGCAATGCGCCATCCGGAGGCCACCGCGGACCCACCCGGGGAGGCGACGGACGCAGTGATGGAAGAAAGCCCGGAGGCGCCCGAACCCCCGGAGCGGCTGAGCCGCGCGGACACCGGCGGCACCTCGTCCGACCTCTTCCGCCAGTACCTGCGGGAGATCGGCAGGATTCCGCTGCTCACCGCCGAGGAGGAGGTGGAACTCGCCCGCCGCGTCGAAGCGGGGCTCTTCGCGGAGGAACGGCTCGCCGGCACCCCCGATCCGGACACCAGACTCGCCGTCGACCTGGACCGGCTCGTGGTCATGGGACGGATGGCGAAGCGCCGGCTCATCGAGGCCAACCTCCGCCTCGTCGTCTCCGTCGCCAAGCGGTACGTGGGCCGGGGGCTGACGATGCTCGACCTCGTCCAGGAGGGAAACCTCGGACTGATCCGGGCCGTCGAGAAGTTCGACTACGCGCGGGGCTACAAGTTCTCCACGTACGCGACCTGGTGGATACGCCAGGCGATGTCCCGCGCGCTCGCCGACCAGGCCCGGACCATACGGGTCCCCGTCCATGTCGTCGAACTGATCAACCGCGTCGTACGGGTCCAGCGCCGCCTGCTCCAGGAGCGGGGCTACGAACCGACGTCCGAGGAGGTCGCCGCCCAGCTCGACCTGACGCCGGAACGGGTCGGCGAGGTCCTGCGCCTCGCCCAGGAGCCCGTCTCGCTGCACGCCCCGGTCGGCGAGGAGGACGACGTCGCCTTCGGTGACCTCATCGAGGACGGCGACGCCGCGTCCCCCGTCGAGTCCGCCGCCTTCCTGCTGCTGCGCGAACACCTGGAGGCGGTGCTCTCCACGCTCGGGGAGCGCGAGCGCAAGGTCGTCCAGCTGCGCTACGGGCTGGCCGACGGGCGGCCCCGCACGCTCGAGGAGATCGGCCGGATCTTCGGCGTGACGCGCGAACGCATCCGCCAGATCGAATCCAAGACCCTCAACAAGCTGCGGGACCACGCCTTCGCGGACCAGCTCCGCGGCTACCTGGACTGAGCGGGCCGCGCCCTTCTAGTCCACCTCGGCGAGCGCCTCGGCGAACTGCGCCGCGTACAGCCGGGCGTAGGCGCCCTTCGCGGCCAGCAGACCGTCGTGCGTGCCCTGTTCGACGATCGAGCCGTTCTCCATCACCAGGATCACGTCCGCGTCCCGGATCGTGGAGAGCCGGTGCGCGATCACGAAGCTGGTCCGGCCGTGCGCGAGGCGGGCCATCGCCTTCTGGATCAGCACCTCGGTACGGGTGTCCACCGAGCTGGTCGCCTCGTCGAGCACCAGGATCACCGGGTCGGACAGGAACGCCCGCGCGATGGTGATCAGCTGCTTCTCGCCCGCGCTGACCCCGGAGCCCTCGTCGTCGATCACCGTGTCGTAACCGTCCGGCAGGGTGCGGATGAAGCGGTCGGCGTGGGCCGCCCTGGCCGCCTCCTCGATCTCCGCCCGGCCGGCCTCGCGCGAAGCGCCGTACGCGATGTTGTCCGCGATCGATCCGCCGAACAGCCAGGTGTCCTGGAGGACCATGCCTATCCCGGACCGCAGTTCGTCGCGGGACATCGTCGACACATCGGTGCCGTCGAGGACGATCCGGCCGCCGGTCACCTCGTAGAACCGCATCAGGAGATTGACCAGTGTCGTCTTGCCGGCCCCGGTCGGGCCGACGATCGCGACCGTGTGGCCCGGCTCCACGCTCAGCGACAGATCCTCGATGAGCGGCTTGTCCGGGTCGTAGCGGAAGGAGACCTTCTCCAGCGAGACACTGCCCAGCGGCTTGCCGGGGCGCTCGCGCCGCTCCGGGTCCGGGTCGGGCTCCTGCTCGTCGGCGTCCAGCAGCTCGAAGACCCGCTCGGCCGACGCGACGCCCGACTGGACCAGGTTCGCCATCGAGGCGACCTGGGTCAGCGGCATCGAGAACTGCCGCGAGTACTGGATGAACGCCTGCACATCACCGATGGACAGCGCGCCCGAAGCGACCCTGAGCCCGCCGACGACCGCGACCAGCACGTAGTTCAGGTTCGACACGAACATCATCAGCGGCTGCATGATCCCGCTGTTGAACTGGGCCTTGAAGCCCGCCTCGTACAGCGCGTCGTTCTGCTCGGCGAAGTCCCTCGCGGACTCCTCCTGCCGGCCGAAGACCTTCACCAGGGTGTGGCCGGTGTACATCTCCTCGATGTGGGCGTTGAGCCGGCCCGTCACCTTCCACTGCTGCACGAACTGCGGCTGCGAGAGCTTGCCGACCCGGGCCGCGACGAGCACCGACACCGGGATCGTCACCAGGGCGACCAGCGCCAGCAGCGGCGAGATCCAGAACATCATGATCAGCACGCCGATGATGGTCAGCAGGGAGTTGATGAGCTGACCCATCGTCTGCTGCATCGTCTGCGAGATGTTGTCGATGTCGTTCGTCGCGCGGCTCAGCACCTCGCCACGCTTCTGCCGGTCGAAGTACGACAGCGGCAGCCGCGCCAGCTTCGTCTGGAGGTCCTCGCGCAACTGGAAGACGACCCGGTTGATCACCCGGATCGACAGCCGCGTGGACACCAGCATCAGCAGCCCGGCGCCCAGATAGACGACCAGGGCCACCAGCAGGACGTTGCCCACCGCGCCGAAGTCGATGCCCTCGCCCGGGGTGAAGTCCACGGCGGAGAGCATGTCGGCGAGACCGTCGCTGCCCTTCTCCCGCAGGTCCTCGATGGCCTGCGTCTTCGTGGCCCCCTCTGGCATTCCGCGGCCGACGACCCCCGCGAAGATCAGGTCGGTCGCGTTGCCGAGGATCTTCGGGCCGACCACCGAGAGCCCCACGCTCAGCGCCACGGCGACGAGCATCGCGTACAGCGAGGACTTCTCCCGGCTGAATCTCTTCAGCAGCCGCTTCCCGGACCCCTTGAAGTCCATGGACCGCTCGGTCGGAGCGCCGCCCGCCATCATGCGTCCGCCAGGCCCGGCCATTACGCGGCCTCCGCTTCCGTCAGCTGGGAGAGCACGATCTCCCGGTACGTTTCATTGCCGTCCATCAGCTCGTGATGGGTGCCGGTCCCCACGACCCTGCCCTCGTCCAGCACCAGAATCCGGTCGGCGTCACGGATGGTGGACACCCGCTGCGCCACGATCAGCACCGTCGCCCCGGCCGTCTCCCGCGCGAGCGCCCCGCGCAGCGCGGCGTCCGTCGCGTAGTCCAGCGCCGAGAACGAGTCGTCGAAGAGGTAGATCTCCGGCTGCTGCACGAGCGTCCTGGCGATCGCCAGACGCTGCCGCTGCCCACCGGAGACATTGGTGCCGCCCTGCGCGATCGGCGCGTTCAGCCCGTTCTCCAGCCCCTCCACGAACTCCTTGGCCTGCGCCACCTCCAGCGCGTGCCAGAGCTCCTCGTCGGTGGCGTCCGGGTTCCCGTACCGCAGATTCGTCGCGACCGTCCCGGAGAACAGATACGGCTTCTGCGGCACCAGGCTCACGGTCTTCGCCAGCAGCACCGGGTCGAGCGTCCGTACGTCCACGCCGTCGACCAGCACCTCGCCGTCCGTCGCGTCGAACAGCCGCGGTACGAGACCGAGCAGCGTCGACTTCCCGCTGCCCGTCGACCCGATGATCGCGGTCGTCTCACCGGGGCGCGCCACCAGATCCACCGCGCGCAGCACCGGCTCCTCGGCGCCCGGGTAGCGGAACTCCGCACCCCGCACCTCCAGATGGCCGTGTCTGCGCAGCTCGGTGACCGGGGTGAGCGGCGGCACCACGCTCGAATCGGTCTCCAGGACCTCCTGGATGCGCTCGGCGCAGACCTCGGCGCGCGGCACCATCATGAACATGAAGGTGGCCATCATCACCGCCATCACGATCTGCATCAGATACGCGAGGAACGCGGTGAGCGCACCGATCTGCATTCCGCCGCTGTCGATGCGGTGCGCACCGAACCAGACGACGGCGATGGACGACACGTTCACCACGGTCATCACGGTCGGGAACATCAGCGCCATCAGCCGGCCCGTGGACAGGGAAACGTCCGTCAGGTCGGTGTTGGCGCCGCGGAAGCGCTCCTCCTCGTACGCGTCCCGGACGAAGGCGCGGATGACGCGGTTGCCGGTGATCTGCTCGCGCAGCACCCGGTTCACCGTGTCGAGCCGCTCCTGCATCGTGCGGAACAGCGGGCGCATCTTCCTCACGATGAGGCTCACCGAGATCCCGAGGACCGGCACCACGGCCAGCAGCACGGCGGAGAGCGGCACGTCCTGCCCGAGCGCCATGATGATGCCGCCGACACACATGATCGGCGCCGAGACCATCAGGGTGAACGCCATCAGGACCAGCATCTGGACCTGCTGCACGTCATTGGTCGTGCGGGTGATCAGCGACGGCGCGCCGAAGCGGCCGAGTTCACGTGCGGAGAAGGACTGCACCCGGTCGAAGACCGAGGCCCGGACATCGCGCCCGAGCGCGGACGCGGTCCGCGCACCGTAGTAGACCGCACCGACGTTGCACACCACCTGGACGACGCTCACGGCGATCATGAGGCCGCCGAACTCCAGGATGTAGCCCGTGTCCCCCTTCACGACACCGTTGTCAATGATGTCCGCGTTGAGGCTGGGCAGATAGAGGCTGGCGCAGGTCTGCAGCAGCTGGAGAAAGACCAGCAGTGCGATGGGTTTCCGGTACGGACCGAGATAGGTCCGCAGAATTTTTATGAGCACGCGTGTCTCTCGGAGTCGGCGTTGGGCAGAGGCCGACCCATTTTCCGGTACTCCGCACCGCGACCGCGAACGCTTTTCCTCAAACCCAGGTCAAATCCCGGAAGGCGTTCGGCACTTGGCTCTGCTCAGGCGGAACCGCCGAAGGCCCCGGGATGGATCTGGTCCCGCGTGGCCTCGTACTGCTGGCGCACGGCCCGCCCGACCGCCAGTTCCTCGCCCGGCTCCAGCACCTGGGCGGAGGCGCCCTGCCAGGCCGGGGGAGTACGCGGGTCGAGCGTCCCCTGCGAGACACCGAGCGCCCATGCCGCCTGCCGGGCCGCACCCAGTGCCGCGTACTCGGCGGGCTGCGGCACCACGACCTGCGTACCGAACACCGCGGGCGCCAGCGCCTGCACGGCGGGCAGCTCGGCCGCGGCACCCAGCAGGAACACCCGCCGCACCTCGACCCCGCGGCCGCGCAGCACGTCCAGCGCGTCGGCGAGCGAGCACAGCATCCCCTCGAACGCCGCCCGCGCCAGGTGCTCCGGCTTCATCGACTCACGGCGCAGCCCGCACAGCGTCCCCGCGGTGTGCGGCAGCTGGGGGGTGCGCTCGCCCTCCAGATACGGCAGGAGTACGAGTCCGGAGGCACCCGGCGTCGACTTCAGCGCCAGTTCGGACAGCTCGTCGAGCCCCTCGACCCCGAGCATCTCGGCGGTGCCGCGCAGGGCGCGGACCGCGTTGGAGGTGTGGACGACCGGCAGATGCATCCCGGTGGCATCGGCGAACGACGTGATCATCCCGGTCGGATCGGCCAGCGCCTCGTGGTGCACGGCCATCACGGAACCGGAGGCCCCCAGCGACACCACGGCGTCGCCGACCGCGACCCCGAGCCCGAAGGCGGCGGCCATCGTCTCGCCCGTGCCCGCGGAGATCAGCAGCCCCTCGGGCGTGGTCCCGGCGGACTCCGACGGGCCGAGCACCTCGGGCAGCGTCGCCTGGTGACCGAGCGCGAGCTCGACCAGATCGGGACGGTAGGAGGCGGAGCCCGCCGACCAGTACCCCGTGCCGGAGGCGGCGCCGCGGTCGGTCGTGCGCCGGGCCGGCCGGCCCAGCAGCTGCCACACCAGCCAGTCGTGCGGCTGCATGACGGCGGCGACGCGCCGGGCGTTCTCCGGCTCGGTCCGCGCCAGCCAGCGCAGCTTCGCCACGGGCTGCGCGGCCTGCGGCACGGCGCCGACCGCCTCGGCCCAGGGCTGCCGGCCACCGAGCCCGTCGATCAGATCGGCCGCGGCGACCTGCGCCCGCCGGTCGTTGCCGAGCAGTGCGGGGCGTACGAGATTGCCCTGGTGGTCCAGGGGGAGGAGGCCGTGCTGCTGGGCGGAGACGCCGATGGCCTGCACGCCTTCGAGCAGCCCGCCGGAGGCCGCCTCGCCGAGCGAGAGCAGCCATACCTGCGGATCGACCTCGGTGGCCTTCGCCTCGACGGGGTGTGCGGCATACCCCTGCCGCAGCACGGCGCCCGTGTCCGTGTCACAGACGACGATGTGAGTGAAGGCGGAAGAACTGTCCAAGCCGGCGACTATGCCCATACCCAAGATTCTGCCGCACCGGCGGAGCTTTCCCGCACCGGACGTGACCGGACGTTCGGCGCGGGCCCCGCAGCCGGGTGCGGGGCCCGCGCCTCAGGCCCTAGGTATTGGTCGTCCCCCAGTCGTCCGCGCCGTTGTGCGCGCTGCGGTCCCGCAGCGAGCGCACCCGGTCGGCCACCGAGGCGGGCACCCGGTCGCCGACGTTCTCGCTCACCGAGTGGTACGCCTTGCCGGCGAATTCCCGGCCGCCCTGGGCCGCCGACTCGGCGGCGTTCCGGACGGCGGGATTCTGGGCCAGTTGCTGCGCGGACCTCTTCAGTTGCTCGTAACGCTCGCGCCCGGCCTTCGTGCCGAGCACGTAACCGAGGGCCAGTCCGGCGATGAATGTGAGCCGGTACCGCATGGCTGCCACCCTTCCTTCGCTCCGTGCGACGTGTGCTTGCCCGCCTACCCGTGGACACCCGAGATCACCCCGGGCGGAACCGATTGGCGGAGCACCCCCCTGCTTGCGCTAATGTATGTGTCGCAGCGAACGCGCGCCGCCCGGCAGCCGCCAGGTAGGTACGATTTCGCAGCAACGCCACAATCCCCTGTAGCTCAATTGGCAGAGCAGCCGGCTGTTAACCGGCAGGTTACTGGTTCGAGTCCAGTCGGGGGAGCGCGATCCTCTGTAGCTCAATTGGCAGAGCAGCCGGCTGTTAACCGGCAGGTTACTGGTTCGAGTCCAGTCGGAGGAGCAGGATGAAAGAGGACCCTTCGGGGTCCTCTTTCGTGTGCCCGGCCCCTCCGTCCACGCCTCCGAGCGGACCCCCGCGGTGACTCTTTCGTGGGAACTTCACGGCGGCCGGAACCGGGCAGGCGGAAGCGCAGTCCTCATGGTCATGCGAAGCGGGGCACTCGAAGCGAGAGATCGTATGACCGGCTATGCTGCGGCAGACGGCGCGCACACGTGTACGCGCCACGCCGAAACGGGGCGGTAGCTCAGCCGGTTAGAGCAGCGGACTCATAATCCGTCGGCCGTGGGTTCGAGTCCCACCCGCCCCACCAAGATCCCCAGGCAGAAACGTTCTGACCTGGGGAAACGCGTTTTTCGGGGGCGTATTACGTGTGGCGTTCGCCTCACGGCGGTGTGGCGGATACGAGTCCTCGCACATCGAAGATGAACTCGGAACGGCTTTGACCTGGGGTTTTGTAGTGACGCCGCCGTGGGAGCGTCGTGGAACGGTCCCACGGCCGTTGCGGGAGGCCGCTCACCGCATCGGTGTCGTCCCCTCCGCGCAAGGTGCCTGGCCACCGGTCGGGCCGAGTGCGCAGTGAGCCGTTGCGGAATGTGGTGTTGCGTTTCACGCGCCAGAGGCCTCGTGGCCTTGGGACCACGAGCCCGGGTTATCGCGACGAGTTGCCCGAAGAGCTGGACGACTACTGGGGTGCTCTGGGCATGCCAGGGCCGGAGGCGTTCCGGGACCGGTTCGGTTATGCGCCGCGGCCTTCGCAGACAATGGTGGTTGAGGCGGCTCGCCGGATGGGCGGTCCGGGCCTCGTGGTGGTCGAAGCGCCGATGGGCGAGGGCAAGAGGGAGGCTGCGCAGGCCGCAGCGGAAGTCCTGGCGGCCAGGTTCGGCGCGAATGGTGTGTTCGTGGGGATGCCGACCCAGACGACCAGTGATCGAAGCAGGACTCCCGTGTGGGCGGACAAGGCGTATCAAGGCGCCGGCGGACCCGTCCGAGTACCCTTTCGCGGCCGGTGCCTGAAGCGGTGGAAGCGTCGCCACAACACCACCCATGCCAAGATCCGCTGCCTCGGCGAGCAGGCCATGGCCACCCTCAAGGGCTGGCGCCTCCTACGCAAGCTCCGCTGCAGCACCAACCGAATCACCGACGTCGTGAAGGCCGTCCTTGTCCTTCACCGCGCATCAATATGAGGTTGGGCATCGCTCAATACGTCAGCCACTCCGTGTCGGGGATCAAGTCCTCGATCCCTTCCTGGCCGCGCATGGCCCACTGAGGCGCAAGAAATACAGGGCGACAGCGGGCGTGGTCACCGTTCTGCTGGCAGCGCAGGACCAATCCCAGACTGAGGAGATACGGCTCCCCGCGGCTCCCGAAGCGCAGGCCATCGACGTACTCGGGCAGATTCGGATCCTCAAGTGTTGACGCGGTCTTCTCGATCCAGGGTTCGAGTTCCGACGGCAGCCGACCAACCAGAGGGACACCATCGAGGCTGACCTGCGGGCCCCGGCAGGCGTCGACAGCTACTGCAGCCAGGGTCTGCGTCTCCTGGTCGTAGTAGGTGTCGATACCAACCCTGTCCGCGTACAAGTGATCGTGCACCACCTCGTACGGATGAGAGTGCACCAAAGTTGATGCGGTGGCGGACGGGTGCCGCGAGTCTTCTGTCGTCGGTTTCGGGGTGGCAGAGGGGCGGCTGAGGTGGTCTTGGACCCGCATCGCTGGCTGGAGTTGAGACGGTTCCGCGGCCTGTACGAGTCCGGTGCGATGAGCCTGCGGGAGATCTCGAAGGAGACCGGGCTCAACCGCCGAACGGTTGGTAAGTACCTGTCGGCCGAGGCTCCCCTCGCGCCGCCGCGGCGGACCGCGAACGGCAAGCCCCGCAGTCGGGTGGTGGACGAGGTCGCGCCGTTGATCGACGCGATGCTGCGGGCCGAGATCCTGCTCAAGGGTGCGGTGATCCATGAACGTCTGGTCGCGGAGTACGGGTTCACCGGCAATTACCAGCGCGTGAAAATGTATCTGCAGGAGGCGAGGCCCCGGATCGCGGACGAGCTGGGCATCAGCCCAGGCGAACTGGCCGGACTGCACCGCCGGTTCGAGGTGATCCCCGGGGCTCAGGCCCAGGTCGACTGGGGTGGTGCGACACGAGGTCGCGTATACGAGTGAACTCGCAGATTGGAGGCCGATTATGTCGGCTGCGTAGTTCTCGGTCAGTGTTCGAGATCGATCTCCGCTCTGACGTGCGTTCGCGGGTCCTGCCCGTCGAGGGTGCGAAGCTCAGGGAAGACGCCCAAGGGCCCCCGATCCGTCAGGGGGAGCAACCGGGCAAGGAGAAGGCCGGACGGACGAACGCGAGTGAACCCCCTGTGATGCCTCGTTATCGACAAACCCGGGAGACGGGATGAATGCCGGGTTATAGGGCCTGGCCGCTGGAAGAGGCGGCGAGCGACGACCGGAGCCTGCCCCGTCGGTCGTATGAACACCGCTGGTCCCGGGGTTTAGGGGGCGTCCTCCCCGGTCGCATCTCGTATACGCGGAACGTGGAAACCCCGTCGGGGTCCCGGCCTTGAGGCCGGGTAGGCCGATCGTGAGAGGGGCGTAAGCCCTCGGCGGGACAGGAAGCCCAAGAAGCGGACGCCGGCTGCCGAAAGGCAACGGGACTCGTGACACCACGGCTGCCCCTCCAGGCGGCTGTCACGGGGAACCGGCCGGATGCCGGTCAAGACGACCGGGCCCGAAAGGGCGCTGACGTGGGCTGGTGAGCCTTTGAACGCCGAGGCCGAGGGCCTCTCGAACCGAGGGACATGTTGGACACCATTGCGGTGAACGGACCCGAGGACGTTCTCGACTGGGACGCCGTCAGTTGGCGGATTCACGAAGAGAACGTAACGAGGCTGCGGCGGAGGATCTTCAAGGCGACACGAGAAAGGGACTGGGCCCACGTCCGGTCCTTGCAGAAACTGATGCTGAGGTCCTGGTCGAACACGCTGGTCAGCGTTCGGCAGGTCACTCAGCGAAATGCTGGGCGTCGGACGGCCGGGATCGACGGGGAAACTGCCCTGTCGCCCGAGACCAGGGCAGCGGTTGCGGTGCGGGTGCACCGTTCGCGCTCGTCCTGGGACCCTATGCCGGTCCGACGTGTGTACATTCCGAAGGCCAATGGCAAGCAACGGCCGCTCGGCATTCCCGTGATCTTGGACCGGTGCCATCAGGCACGGGTCCGCAGCGCACTGGAGCCCGAGTGGGAAGCCCGGTTCGAGCCCCGTTCCTACGGGTTCCGCCCCGGGCGAAGTTGCGCCGATGCGATCGGCTCCCTGTTCTCCACGCTCAGCGGGCCACTCGCCCGACGGGTATGGATCTTGGACGCCGATCTGTCAGCCGCGTTCGACAAGATTGGCCACGCACGGCTGCTCGACGCACTCGGTTCGTTCCCCGCCAGGGACCTGATCGAACGGTGGTTGAAGGCCGGGGTGGCCGACAAGGGGCAGTTCTCGCCGACCGAAGAGGGTTCCCCTCAAGGCGGCGTGATCAGTCCTCTGCTAATGAACGTGGCTCTCCACGGGCTGGAGGAGGCCGCAGGGGTCCGCTATCTCACGACCGGCACACACGCCGGGGATGTGGTGGCGGGTTCTCCGATCTTGGTGAGGTACGCCGACGACATGGTCGCCTGCTGTCATTCCAGAGAGCAGGTCGAACAGGTCAAGGCACGGCTTGCGGAGTGGCTGGCGCCCCGAGGGCTGGTCTTCAACGAGGACAAGACGCGCATCGTCCACCTCGAAGAAGGCTTCGATTTCCTCGGGTTCAACGTCCGCCGCTACCGACATCGCAAGCTGCTGATCAAGCCGAGCGCGGACGCGGTCAGGCGCATCCGGAAGAGGCTCGCGGACGAGGTGCGCGCTCTGCGCGGCCTGAACGCGACGGCGGTCATCGCCAAGCTCAACCCGATCATTCGCGGCTGGGCAGCCTACTACCGGGGGGTGGTGGCCAGCAGAATCTTCACGGCGCTGGATCACTACGTGTGGTGGCTCACCTACCGGTGTGCCAGACGCATACACCCCAACAAGTCGAAGAAGTGGATCGTTCGACGCTACTTCGGCAGGTTCAACAAGTTCAGGAACGACCGGTGGGTATTCGGCGACCGCGGCAATGTGCTCAACGACCGCGGGGAGATCCCCATCCTCATCAAGTTCTCCTGGACGAACATCGTCCGGCACCAGTTGATCGCAGGCGGGGCGTCACCAGACGATCCCGGGCTGACGGACTACTGGATCAAGCGGCGAAGGAGGGTCAAACCCCCGCTGGACAGCTACAACTTGCGCCTGCTCGCCAAGCAGGACGGCCGCTGTCCGCTCTGCGGGGAACACCTCCTCACCGCCGACCAGCCGCCGCAGTCACCCCAGGAATGGGAGCGATGGTGGCTGAACGTCGTCAAGAGGGCGATAGCCGCCGACTATCTCACTCTGCACGGACGGCACGACACGTCGGACGGGAACCGAACACGCCTTGTGCACGCCTCCTGCCATCGCGGCCTCCGGCCCGAAACCGCAGGAAACAACCAGCAGTTGCACTCTCGTGACGCCCTTGCGGCTTGCTTGAGCCGTGGTGCGGGGAAACCCGCTAGCCCGGTTCTGAGGGGGGAGCGCCGCAGCAATGCGGCGCTCCTACCCGACATGAGGGCAAGGTCCTCGCCCACGTCGGGATCCCGAAGGTCTACTCGTTCCACATGACCTTGTCCTACTCCCGAGATCCGTTCTGCTGCTTCACCACGAGCCAGGATCTGGGGACGTTCTTCGACTGCCACCGCAGGGCGTTCATCCACTTCGGCGGGGTGCCCATGACGGCCGTCTACGACCGCACCAAAACCGTCGTGCGCCGGCACGTTGCCCCTGGTGAGGCCGTTCCGCTGCATCCGGAGGCGGTCGCCTTCTCCGGGCACTACGACTTCGACATCGACGTGCTGGCCGCCTATCGGCCCACCGGGAAGGGCCGGGTCGAGCGGCAGGTCTTGATCGTCCGTGACCATGTGCTGGCCGGGCGGGCGTTCTCCTCCATCGAGGAGATGGACGCGGCGTTCACCGCTTGGGTGCCGCTGCGACGAGCGAAGATCCATGGCACCCATGGCGAGGTCATCGGTCACCGGGCGGTCCGCGACCACATGGCTCTGCGGCCGCTTCCGCAGAGCCCGTATGTGGTCTGCGACCGGTATCTGCGACACGTCGGCAAGGACTGCCTGGTCGCCTTCGACGCGAACCTCTACTCGGTGCCCGCCCGCAAGGTCCGCCCCCGCCAGCTTGTGGAGATCAGGGCCACGAAGTCCCAGGTCATGCTGCATTCCACCGTCCCTGACCAGCAGGGGCAGACGCTCCTTGCCGCCCATTGTCGGGCGGCGGGCCGCGGCGCTGTCGTCAAGGACGAGCGGCACTGGGACGGCCTGCCCAAGGGCGACAACCGGCGGGTGACCACGGGCGATGTTCCCGCCCAGCCCCGCCGCCGGGAGGACCTGGGCGATGAGGCCCGGCCGCTGATGGCTCTGCTGAACCGGGCGTCCGCCGCCCGCGTCGAGGTCGGGCGCCGACCTCTGTCGGTCTATGACGAGCTGACCGGCACCCGCCCCTTCACATCGAAGTCGACACCGGAGGACCTGAGTTGAGCGAGCTGACCGGCAAGCGCATCCGCACCACGGCCGGGCGGCTCGGCCTGCCGCACCTGGCCGAGGCCCTGGGCCAGTACGTCGCCCGGGCGGACGAGGCCAAGATGGGCTACCTCGACTTCGTCGACCTGGTCCTCTCCGAAGAGCTCGCGATGCGTGAGGACCGCCGTTTCCGCCAGGGCCTGCGGACCTCGAAACTGCCGCACCACAAGACGCTGGACGACTTCGACTTCTCCTTCCAGCCCGAACTCGACCCCCGCAAGGTCAAAGACCTCGCCACCCTCTCCTTCGTCGAGGACAAATCGAATGCCGCCCTGCTTGGACCGCCGGGAGTCGGCAAGACTCACATCGCCGTCGCGCTCGCGGTCGCGGCCTGCCGGGCCGGCTACTCGATCTACTTCACCAGCCTCGACGACATGGTCCGCAACCTCAAAGCCGCCGAGGCGGCAGGGCGGTTGACCAGCAAACTCGGCACCTACCTGCGGCCAGGCGTCCTCGTGGTCGACGAGGTGGGATACCAGCCGCTGGAACGGGACGAGGCCAACCTGGTCTTCCAGGTGATCTCCAAGCGCTACGAGAAGGGCTCGATCATCCTCACCTCGAACAAGACCTTCAGTGAATGGGGACAGGTGTTCGGCGACGAGGTCCTCGCCACCGCCATCCTCGACCGCCTTCTGCACCACTGCGATGTGATCTCCATCAACGGCCCCAGCTACCGCCTCAAGAACCGACTCGCCGCCATCGAACGCGAACGAGACGACGCGGCCTGAAGGTCCCTACAACGGGCGGGCCTTGACCTGCGGAGATAGAGGATCGGGCGCCAATGACGCCCTCGGCGTTGATCCCCTGAACACTCGAGTTTCCCTACCGACCGGACGCCCGGAAGGCAGGTCCGCCCTGCTCCTCCTCGTCCCTCTCCAAAGTGCAGATTGCACGGCGTCGCCAACGTGTGACGGCGACAACGACGACCACCCCGCCGAGCAGGCTGACCAGCGGAACACCCCAGGCTGCAGCCATGAATAACGTCCCGAGTGACTCCATGAAGCCCCCTCCCGGGGCGAGAGTACTCCGCAGGCGCGGCATCAGGTCGTGGATCGACTTTCCGCTGGACCAGGTGGGCAAGGTTGGTGCACAGATCTCCGTACTCAGTGGAGCACTCTCATGAGTACGCCGACAAACCCCGTCGAAGGGAAACCATCGCGCGTACTTCTTGGTGTCCCATGCCGTGATCGGCTCGCCAGAGCGGCTGAGACTTCCTCCCTGCTCTGACCGAACCGCATGGGCCCCACGGACTTCAATGGAGCCCATGCCCACTCAGGACGCTCCCCGTCCCAGAGGAACCTTTCCGCCCACCAGACCAACGAACCCACCCCAGATCGAAACGTGCGTGCAGGAAGCATTCTCGCAACGTGCTGCGGGCGGCACCATGCGCCTGCCTCCGGGCCCGCTCCAGAAATCTGGAACGGGCCCCGGGACGGCGTGAGGATTGAAAGTGCGGGCAGCGGCCCGAGTCGCCCTCACCCTCGTGGATGGCACAGCATCACCAAGATCGTCCAGGCCGTCCTCGTCCTTCATCACGCCTCAGCGTGAGGTTGGAAAAGGCTCCCTACGCTTTCCTGCGGGATGTGGTGAGCCCTTCGTATGGTTGACCCGCCCAGGGGTGCCGGGTGTGGTTCAAAAGGCTCTGCCGCTTATGGCTCTCAGTGATTGGCCGCCCGGTGCCCCACGACGACTCGGCTGCCAATTAGGAATTGCGAATGATCGCTGAGTAGGGAATCGACAGCGAGGTCGTCCGTGGCAGGCACCGGCACCACACCGCACGGAGGCATCACATGACCATGATCTGGGCTGGCATCGACGCAGGGAAAACGCATCATCACTGCGTCGCGATCAACGAGGACGGCCGCCGGCTGCTGTCCCGGCGCGTCGCCAACGACGAGCCCGATCTCCTCGAGCTCCTCACCGACGTCTTGGCCCTGGGCGAGACGGTGGCCTGGGGGATCGACCTGGCCGACGGCGGCGCCGCGCTGGCCATCGCCGTCCTCGTGAACCACGCCCAGCCGGTGCACTACATCTCCGGCCGGGCCATCCACCGCGCCTCCGAGAGCTACCGCGGCGAGGGCAAGACCGACGCCAGGGACGC
>NZ_JBHXQO010000061.1:0-37656 GCF_042717135.1 Streptomyces sp. NPDC058620 | reverse complement strand
ACCGAGAACGGTGCGGGCCCTTCCGCGAAGAGATCGGGTCAGAACTTCGGGTCCGGGCTCTGCGCGTGGACCAGTTCCGCCGCTTCCTCCGCCGTTTCCACCGACGGCGGGGAGCCCGCCAGGGGCTGGTTGGCTGTTTCCTTCATGCAGGCCACCGCGATCACGCCGACCAGGGCCGCCGCCATCGCGTAGTACGCGGGCATCAGGTTCGAGCCGCTCCAGCTGATCAGGGCCGTGATCACCAGCGGAGTCGTACCGCCGAATATCGACGCGGAGATGTTGTAGCCGACCGACAGGGAGCCGTAGCGGACGTTCGTCGGGAACAGGGCCGGGAGCGCCGCCGACATCGTGCCCAGCATGCAGACCAGGGAGAGCCCGAGCATCAGCATGCCGATGGTGATCGCGGGGATGCTGCCCTGGCGGATCAGGAGGAAGGCCGGCAGGGAGAGGAACAGGAAGCCGAGCATCCCCGCCATCAGCAGTGGCTTGCGGCCGAAGCGGTCGGAGAGCTTGCCGAACTGGCTGATGATCAGCATCAGGAAGATCATGACGGCGAGCAGGATGAGCAGGCCGTGGGTCTCGCTGTAGCCGAGCTCGTCCGAGAGGTACGTCGGCATGTACGACAGCAGCATGTAGTCGGTGATGTTGTACGCGCCGACCAGGCAGATGCAGAGGATCAGCGTCGGCCAGTACTGCCGGAAGATCTTGGCGAGGTCGCCCTTCGCCGTGGTCTCGACGCCGTCGGCGGCCTCCGTGGCGTGCGCGGTGCCGCCCTCCAGCTTCTGGAAGGCGGGGGTCTCGTCGAGGCGCAGTCGCAGGTAGAGGCCGACGAGGCCGAGGGGGCCCGCGACGAGGAACGGGACGCGCCAGCCCCAGGACTCCATCTGGGCGGTGTCGAGGAGGGCGTAGAGGGCGGTGACGAGACCGGCCGCGCCGACGTATCCGGCGAGGGTGCCGAATTCGAGGAAGCTGCCGAAGAAGCCGCGGCGTTTGTCGGGGGCGTACTCGGCGATGAACGTGGACGCGCCGCCGTATTCGCCGCCGGTGGAGAAGCCCTGGAGCATCCGGAAGAGGATCAGCAGGGCGGGGGCCCAGAGGCCGATCGTGTCGTGGGACGGGATGAGGCCGATGGCGAAGGTGCCGATCGCCATCAGGATCATCGTCAGGGCGAGGACCTTCTTGCGGCCGATCTTGTCGCCCATCGGTCCGAAGAACATTCCTCCGAGCGGCCGTACGAGGAAGGCCACGGCGAAGGTCGCGAAGGAGGAGAGGAGCTGGGTGGTGTCGTTTCCGGATGGGAAGAAGACGTGCCCGAGGGTGACGGCCAGGTAGGAGTAGATGCCGAAGTCGAACCATTCCATGGCGTTGCCGAGCGACGCCGCGTTTACCGCCCGCTTCACTGCCTTGTCGTCGGTGACGGTGATGTCGGTCCGACGGAGCTTGGGGTTCTGGCGCTTTCGGATGGCGCGGAAGAGGGTGGGATGGCGTTTGACCGCTTCGGGGTCGGCCCCCTGATGGGGGTCGGAGGCCGCCATGGCCGGTTCCTTTCCTCGGAGGCATTTCCAGGACAGGCTTCTGTTCGGTCATGGCGGCTGCAAACCGGCTCACAGGCTGATTGGGACGTGGGTCACACGTGCCTGGCCTGTGGGGGATCGGCGGGGTGGGTGCGTCAGATGGCGAGATCCTTGATGATCTTGGCTACGTGGCCGGTCGCCTTCACGTTGTAGAAGGCGTGCTCCACCTTGCCCTCTTCGTCGACGATGATCGTCGAACGGATGACGCCCGTCACCACTTTGCCGTAGAGCTTCTTCTCGCCGAAGGCGCCGTAGGCCTCCAGGGTCTCCTTGGCGGGGTCGGCGACCAGGGTGACCTTGAGGTTCTCCTTCTCGCGGAACTTGGCGAGCTTCTCCGGCTTGTCGGGGGAGATGCCGATGACGTCGTATCCGGCGCCTGCCAGGAGGTCGAGGTTGTCGGTGAAGTCGCAGGCCTGCTTGGTGCATCCGGGCGTGAGGGCGGACGGGTAGAAGTAGACGATGACCTTGCGCCCCTTGTGGTCGGCGAGCGAGATCTCGTTGCCGTCGGCGTCGGGAAGGGTGAAGGCCGGGGCGGTGTCGCCGGGCTGGAGTCGCTCGCTCATGGTTCTCCTCAAGTGGCACATCAGGTGTTTGGCACCGAGCGTAATAGGGGTGCCGCCGGGTGTCTGGGCGGTCGAGCTGACAGACTGTCGATGAAGGTTTACCGGACGACGACCACGGAGGCGGCGCAGTGTCGGATGCCAGGACCCCTGCGCAGATCGAGGCGGACATCATCACCAGGCGCGATCAGCTCGCTGTGGTGCTTGATGAGATCGGGGTGCGCATGCACCCGAAGACGATCATGGGTGATGCGAAGGCCAAGGTGGCCGGGACGGTGGACCGGACGGCCGGGCGCGCGTTCGTCGCGGTGAACCGTTCGGTGTCGGATGTGAAGGCGCAGTTCGTTTCGAAGGATGGCGCGCCGCGTCTGGAGCGGGTGATTCCGGCTGCGCTGCTCGTGGTGGGTGTGGTGGGCCTGCTGACGGTGTCGGTGCGTCGAAGGAAGTGACGGGGCCCACCCCTGGGGCGTGTGGCGGGGGTCCGAGCAGGTAGGTTTCGGCTCGTGAGCGACAACACCCACGACGACAAGCTGCCCATCCGCATGCTGCACGACCGCGTGCTGGTGCGGTCCGATTCGCCCGAGGGCGAGCGGCGCTCGGGCGGTGGCATTCTTATTCCGGCGACGGCCGCGGTCGGCCGGCGGCTGGCGTGGGCCGCTGTGGTGGCGGTCGGCCAGAACGTGCGGACTGTGGAGCCCGGGGACCGGGTGCTGTACGACCCGGAGGACCGTGCCGAGGTGGAGGTGCGGGGCGTGGCGTACGTGCTGATGCGGGAGCGGGATCTGCATGCGGTGGCCGCGGACCGTTTCGAGGGTTCGGTGGATTCGACGGGGCTGTATCTGTAGGCGTTTTCGGTAGGCCGTGTTCGTACGCCGCTGTATCCGGGCGTCGCGTCCGTTGTGTGGTGTGGTGTTGCTGAAGGAGCCTGGTGACTGGTGTCACCAGGCTCTTTGTCTTTTTTTGTTACGGTGGGGGGACCCCGACGAGACGCGCCGTACCGGGCTTCGCAAAGACGACGCACCGTGTTGTTCGCGTGTTTTCTCGTCGAGAGGTGCCGTCATGGCGTGGGTTCTGCTGTTGGTCGCGGGTCTGCTGGAAGTGGGCTGGTCGATCGGGATGAAGTACACCGAGGGGTTCACCCGGCTGTGGCCGAGTGTGTTCACGGGTCTCGGGATCGTCGCGAGCATGGTGTTGCTGTCCCATGCGGCGAAGACGCTGCCGATCGGTACGGCGTACGGGGTGTGGGTCGGTATCGGTGCGGCTGGTGCGGCGGTGCTCGGCATGGTGGTGCTGGGGGAGCCTGCCACCGGGGCCCGGATCTTCTTCGTGTGTCTGCTGCTGGTGGCCGTGGTGGGTCTGAAGGCGACCTCGGGTCATTGATGTGGGGCGTGCGCGTCGTTGCCCTGTGGGTTAGTGGTTCTGCGGGCGGGCGCCGCGTACGCCTTCGATGGAGCCTCCGGTGTTCCCGGGGGCTTCTTCTGTTTCCTGGGTGTCCTCGGTTTCCGCGGCGCTTCCGGTGTCGGTTTCTCCCGTGTCGGTGTCGGTGTCGCCGTCGGTGGGTGCGGTGCTGGTGGCGGGGCGGCTCCGGGTGCCCGTGGAGGGCGTGTCGGTCGCGTCTTCGGAGGAGGTGTCCCCGGTCTCTTCGGAGTCGGGTTCGGGTTCTTCTTCCTCGGTGGGCGGGTCGGGTTCGTCGGCGCCGTCCTGGAGTTCGAGGTCGAAGTCCCGGGGTTCGGTGGTGTCGAGGGCGGCGGCGGTGTAGTCGGCCCAGGTGGCGGCGGGCGGGCCGCCGCCGTTCATCCGGGGCAGGCCGAGTGCTCCGTACAGCGGGGTCTGGGCGCCGGTGTCGGGGTTCTGGCCCATGATGGCGACGACGGTCGCGAGGTCGGGCGTGTAGCCGGCGAACCAGGCGGCCTTGTCCTCTTCGGCGGTGCCGGTCTTGCCAGCGGCGGGGCGGTTGGCTGCCTGGGCGGCGGTTCCGGTGCCGTCCTCGACGACGGTCCGGAGGACGGATGTGGTGGTGTCGGCGGCGGTCCGGCTGACGGCCTGTTCGGTGTCCCTGGCCGGGAGCGTGATGTTCTCGCCGTCCTTGGTGATCTTGTCGACGAGGGTGTACGTGCCGTGCTTGCCGTGGTTGGCGAGGGTGGCGTACGCCTCGGTCATGTCGAGGACGCTGGCGGTGGCGGGGCCGAGCGCGATGGACGGTGATGCGGTGAGGTCGGGGGTGTTCTCGGGGACGCCGAGGTCGACGGCGGTGCTCCTGACCTTCTCCGGGCCGACGTCTTCGGCCATCTGGGCGTAGACGGCGTTGACGGACCGGTCGGTGGCGGTGCGGACGGTGATGTTGCCGTAGTCGACGTCGTCCTCGTTGGCGGGGCCGTATCCGGTGGGTCCGGCCGAGCCTTCGACCATGCGTTTGTTGGTGCCGTCGTAGAGGGTGTTGGGGGTGATGGTGTCGCCGTCCTGGGTGGTGGAGTCGTTGGCGACGGCGGAGGTGAGGACGAAGGGTTTGAAGGTGGAGCCGACCTGGTAGTCGCGGCGGGTCGCGTTGTTGACGTACTGCTTGGTGTAGTCGACGCCTCCGTACATGGCGACGACCTTGCCGGTGTCCGGGTCGATGGAGGCGCCGCCGACGCGGACGTTGCGGTCGATCGCCCGGGTGGCGCTCTTCTTGGACATGACGTTCTCCTCGACGGCGTCGACGAGGGCGTCCTGCTTCTTCCTGTCCAGGGTGGTGGTGATGCGGTAGCCGCCGGTGGCGAGGGTGTTCTCGTCGATGATCTTGTTGCTGGTGAGGTAGTCCTCGGTGGCCTGGACGAGGTAGCCGCGCTGGCCGGAGAGGCCGGTGGACGGCTTGGCCTCGCCGGGTACGGGGAACGTGGTGGTGGCGCGTGCGGCGGCGGTGAGCCAGTCCTCCTTGACCATGCCGGCGAGGACGTACTTCCAGCGGGCGAGGACGTCGGCCTTGTTCTCGGGGTGGGTGACGACGTCGTACGCGCTGGGGGCGTTCAGGAGGGAGGCCAGGTACGCGCCTTCGGCGGTGGTGAGGCCCTCGACGTTCTTGTTGTAGTACGCGTGGGAGGCGGCCTGGATGCCGTAGGCGTTGCGGCCGAAGTAGCTGGTGTTGAGGTAGCCCTCGAAGATCTGGTCCTTGCTCTCCTCGCGGTTGAGCTTGATCGCGATGAAGAACTCCTTGACCTTGCGGACGATGGTCTGTTCCTGGCCGAGGTAGTAGTTCTTGACGTACTGCTGGGTGATGGTCGAGCCGCCCTGTTTGCCCTTGCCGGTGAGGGTGTTCCAGGCGGCGCGGGCCATGGCCTTGATGTCGACGGCGCGTTCGGAGTGGAAGTCGCGGTCCTCGGCGGCGAGTACGGCGTGCTGGACGGTGAGGGGGACCTGGTTGAGCCGGACGTTCTCGCGGTTGACCTCGCCGTCGCGGGCGAGGACCGTGCCGTCCTCGTAGAGGTAGATGTTGGACTGGGCGGTGGCGCTGGCGTTGGCGGGCGGGATGTCGACGAGCTGGTATCCGGCGATGAGGCCGCCGATGACGAGGAGCGCGATCCCGAGGATGGTGCCGAGGAGCATGCGCCAGGTGGGGAAGGCCCGGCGCCAGCCGGTGCGCTTGGGGCGTTTCTTGCGCCTTTTCTTCTTCTTCGCGCCGGGTGGGCCGGCGGGGAGTGGCCCGTCGGGGTCGCGCAGGGCCCAGTGCTGCTCGTAGCTCATGTCGGTGGGGACTCCTCGGCCGCGGTCAGTCGTCCCATAGTGCCCTTTTTGTGGGGATAACGCCTGGATTCTCCTGTGGCGGGTGGTCGCGGCGGTGACAACAGGTCAGGGCGGTGATAACCGGTCGCGGTGGCTGTCCGCCGTGGGCTAGGGTCGTGCGCTTTGGTGCCGTGGGCCTGGGCTCGGGCCCGGTGCCAGGTGTCCGGCGCTGCCCGCCGGGTGTCGCGCGGGAGAGGCGGGGGGAGGCTGCGGTGCGGTTGTACGCGGTGGTTGCGGCAGGCGGGTTCCGGCGCCATGCCACGTACCGGATCGCGACGGCGGCGGGGGTCTTCACCAACACCGCCTTCGGTTTCATCATGGCGTACACCTACACCGCCCTCTGGGACGAGCGTCCGCGGCTCGGCGGCTACGACATGTCCGAGGCGCTGACGTACGTATGGCTCGGCCAGGCACTGCTGATGACCTGCGCCATGATGGGCGGCGGCTTCGAGGACGAGCTGATGGAGCGCATCCGTACCGGCGACATCGCGGTCGACCTGTACCGGCCCGCGGACCTCCAGCTGTGGTGGCTGGCGGGCGATCTGGGCCGGGCGGCGTTCCATCTGCTGGGGCGCGGCATCGTGCCGATGGTGCTGGGGGCCCTGGCGTTCGATTTGGCGCTGCCCGGTTCGTTCTGGACCTGGCCGGCCTTCCTGGTCTCCGTGCTGCTCGGTGTCGTGGTGAGTTTCGCCGTGCGCTATCTGGTCGCGCTGTCGGCGTTCTGGCTGATGGACGGGGCGGGGGCGATGCAGATCGCGTGGCTGGCGGGGCTGTTCTTCTCCGGAATGCTGCTGCCGCTGAATCTGTTCCCCGGGGTGCTGGGTGAGGTGGCGCGGATGCTGCCGTGGTCCTCGTTGTTGCAGGTTCCGGCCGATGTGTTCCTCGGCAAGCGCACGGGCTGGGGGCTGGTGGAGGCGTACGCCTTCCAGGGCGGCTGGGCGCTGGCGCTGCTGACGGCGGGACGGCTCGTGCAGGTGCTGGCGACCAGGAGGGTGGTGATTCAGGGTGGCTGAGCCGGACGTCGCGTTCGAGGACCGTTCCCGGCTGGTCGAAGGGGTCAGGGCCTACGGGCTGATCGTCGCGATGTGGCTGCGCTCCACGATGGCGTACCGCGCGTCGTTCGTGATGACGGCTTTCGGGAACTTCGTGGTGACCGCCTTCGACTTCGTCACGATCATGCTGATGTTCTCCCACGTGGACGCCCTGGGCGGGTACACCCTGCCGGAGATCGCCCTGCTGTACGGCATGTCGGCCACCGCGTTCGGGCTAACCGATCTGTTGCTGGGGTCGATGGACCGGCTGGGGCGGCGGGTGCGCGACGGCACGCTGGACACCCTGCTCGTACGGCCGGTGCCGGTGCTGGCGCAGGTGGCGGCGGACCGTTTCGCGCTGCGCCGGCTGGGGCGGATCACGCAGGGGCTGCTGGTGCTCGGGTACGCGCTGGTGTCGCTGGACATCGCGTGGACGCCGCTGAAGGTGCTGATGCTTCCGCTGATGGTGCTGAGCGGGGCGGCGATCTTCGGGGCGGTGTTCGTGGCCGGGGCGGCGTTCCAGTTCGTCGCGCAGGACGCCTCCGAGGTGCAGAACGCCTTCACGTACGGGGGGACGACGCTGCTCCAGTACCCGCCGACGGTCTTCGCGAAGGATCTGGTGCGCGGGGTGACGTTCGTGGTGCCGCTGGCCTTCGTGAGCTGGCTGCCCGCGCTCTACGTGCTGGACAGGGAGTACCCGTTGGCGCTGCCGGAGTGGACGGCCTTCCTGCCACCGGTGGTGGCGGCGGTGTGCTGGGCACTGGCGGGACTGGCCTGGCGCGCGGGCCTGCGCGCGTACCGGAGCACGGGCAGCTAGGGGCCGGCCGGGCCCGGTGAGGCGGCCTGGCCGGCCCGTCCGGCTATCGAGGACAACGACAGGGAGTGGGACATCGCATGGCCACGGACGCGGACTTCATCGAGCTGGACGGAGTCGAGAAGGTCTTCGACGTACGCCGCAGGACCGGCTTCATGCGCCGGGAGCGCCATCAGGTGCGGGCGGTCGACGGCATCAGCTTCCGCGTGCCGCGCGGCGAGATGGTCGGCTACATCGGCCCGAACGGTGCGGGCAAGTCGACCACGATCAAGATGCTGACCGGCATTCTCACCCCGAGCGGCGGCCGGCTGCGGGTGGCGGGCATCGACCCGTCCCGGGAGCGTACGAGGCTGGCGCACCGGATCGGTGTGGTCTTCGGGCAGCGGACGACGCTCTGGTGGGATCTGCCGCTGAAGGATTCGTACCGGCTGATGCACCGGATGTACCGCATCCCCGACAGCCGTTTCCGGGAGAACCTCGGCCGGTGCGTCGAACTCCTCGATCTGGGCGAGCTGCTGGACGTACCCGTGCGGCAGTTGTCCCTCGGGCAGCGGATGCGCGGGGACATCGCGGCGGCGCTGCTGCACGATCCGGAGGTGCTGTATCTGGACGAGCCGACGATCGGGCTCGATGTGGTCTCGAAGGCGAAGGTCCGTCAGTTCCTGCGGGACCTGAACGCCGAACGGGCGACGACCGTGCTGCTGACCACGCACGATCTGACCGATATCGAGCAGCTGTGCAAGCGGGTGATGGTGATCGACCATGGACGTCTGATGTATGACGGGGCGCTCGCCGGGCTGCACGAGGTGGGGGAGAGTGAGCGCACGCTGGTGGTGGATCTGGAGCGGGAACTCCCGCCGATCGAGCTGGCGTCGGAGCCGTCGGTACGGGTGGTGAAGGTGGCGGGGCCGCGGCAGTGGCTGGCGTTCCCGGCGTCGGCGTCGGCGGCGCCGCTGGTGGCGCGGATCGCCGCCGGCTATCCGATGGTGGATCTCTCGGTACGGGAGCCGGACATCGAGGCCGTGATCGCACGGATGTACGAGACGGGTTCGGCGCCGGGGCTCTGAGCTGGGCACGCGGACGTGGTTCCGCCGGTCGGTGACGTGAGCGGGTGCGTTCAATAGGGTGCCCGGTATGACAAGTGAATTCCCGGAGATGCGTGCCTCCGATACCGAGCGTGACCGGGTCGCCGAGCGGCTGCGCGACGCGGTGGCCGAGGGCCGGCTGGAGATGGACGAGTTCGAGCAGCGGCTCGATGCGGCCTACAAGGCCCGTACGCACGGGGAGCTGGCGCCGCTCGTCCGGGACCTCCCGGCTCCGGGATCGACCGTGGAACCCACGGGTGCTTCGTCACCCGTCCCGGCCGGGCGGGGCGGCAGCTGGGTGGAGCGCATCGGCGGACCCGCCACGTCGAGGCGCGCTTTCGCCTTCTGGGGCGGGTTCAACCGCAACGGCCGGTGGACCGTGGGCCGTTTGTTCACCGCTTTCACGATGTGGGGCGGCGGTCACATCGATCTGCGGCAGGCCCGTTTCGAGGACCGTGAGGTCCTCATCCGCTGCTTCACGGTCATGGGCGGGATCCTGGTGACCGTCGAGCCCGATGTGAACCTTGAGGTCAACGGGATGGGCATCATGGGCGGTTTCGGCGAGCACTCCCCGAACAGCGAGGAGGCCGAGCCGGTGCCTGGCGCGCCCCGGGTGCGGATCGTGGGGTTCGCGCTGATGGGCGGGGTCGACGTCCAGCGGAAGTGGACGAAGGCCGAGCGGCGGAAGCCGGCCGAGGGCTTCTGACCCCGCCCGGTATCGAGCCGAGGGCTCCTGACCCCGCCCGGTATCGATCGGGCGGGGTGCCGGCGGCCCGGCCAGGCAGGAGCGCCTGTCAGAGCTCGTCGGACTTCGGTGTGCTGATCAGCTTCCCGAGATCGACCAGGCCGGCCAGTGCGTGGTAGCCGCTGTCGTTGAGGTGCAGCCGGTCGCCGGAGTCGTACGCGGCCAGCAGCCGGTTCGTGGCGTACGGGTCGCGCACCGCCCGGTCGAAGTCCACGTACGCGTCGAAGACGCCGCCCGCCCGGATCTGCTCGTTGACGGCGAGCCGTACCGCGTTGCGTTCGGGCGTCCAGGTCGGGTAGCCCTCGTACGGTGTCAGGGTCGCGCCGATGACCCGCAGTCCCCGGGCGTGCGCCTGCGCGGTCAGGGAGCGGCAACCGGCGAGGATGCGCTGCGGGTCGGGCTCCTGGGGGGCCTGCTGCACGTCGTTGATGCCGAGGGCGATGATCACGGTCTTCGCTCCGGCCACCGACAGCACGTCGCGTTCGAAGCGGCTCGTGCCGCTCGGCCCGCCGAGTGCGCTCGGACCGTCGGTCAGGAGCCGGTTCCCGGCTATGCCCTGGTTGACGACGCCGTAACGGCCGCGCAGCCGGTCGGAGAGCAGGTCCGGCCAGCGGCTGTTCGCATCGGTCGTGGAGCCGCTGCCGGCGACGAGGGAGTCACCGATCACGACGATCGTGCCGGGCGTCGTCTTGTTGCGGACGTCGACGGCCGTCAGATAGCGCCAGTTGGTGGTCCGCCAGGTGCCGCGGTCGTCGGCCAGGTAGGACGTCTGATGGGTGTTCGGGTGGAAGGTGACGGGCCCGGAGGCCCGGGGGGTGCGGAAGCTGACGATCAGGTCGGCATCGGCGGCCACGGGTACGACGACCGCGTCACTGACCACCTGCTTGCCCGCCGGGACGGTGACGACGGGCGCCCCGCGGAAGGTCACCGGCCTGGTGTTCACGGTGACTTGGTCGACGACGAGGGGGCTCGTACCGAAGAGGTTCGAGAGGGTGACGCGGGCCGCGTCACCGCCCACGCTCGTGTGCACGGTGTTGCGGATGGTGCGCCCGGGGAGGCCATGGGCGGTGTCCGGCTCCGCGCTGACGGCCGCCGCGGTCCACGTCGCGACCCAGGTACCGGCGGAGTTGGCCGGCGCCGCGGGGGTACGGGCTGCCGCGTGCGAGTCCGGATCGGGACGTGGCCCCGGCCGGGCACCGGCCAGGAGCGTCGTCCCGAAAGCGATGGCGGCGGCGAGTGCGGCTGTGCCCGCCACAAGGGCGATGAGCAGGGCATAGCTCTGGCGCCTCGGCATGTGCGGTGTGTCTCCTCGTGAAGATCGAACTGGTCCCATGATGCGACAGGCCGACGGGAACTCGACATGCGGCCCGGGAGTAGGTGAGGTAAGGACAATGCGTACGGCACGGGGGCGACTCGTACGCGGACGGGTGGAACGCATGGAACGGACCGAATCCGGAGCGCACGACGGGCAGGACCCCGGGGCGCGCGAGGCCGGGCAGGAAGCGGAAAAGGGAGCGGGGCGGGTGACCGAGGCCGGGAAGCAGCCAGGGCAGGCGGAGGCCGGGCCCACGGCCGGAAACGATACGGGCGGCAGGCGGCGTTCCACGCCACTCGCCGTGTTCGCGTACACGGCGGCGGACGAGGAGAAACGCCGCGGCGTACGCCGTATGAAGACCACCGCCACCGGTCTGCTCCTGCTCGTCGCGCTCGTCTACGTCCTGGCCACCTGGGCGAAGAGCGCAGGCGTGAGTGGCTGGCCGGGCTACGTCGCGGCGGCCGCCGAGGCGGGCATGGTGGGCGCGATAGCGGACTGGTTCGCCGTCACGGCGCTCTTCCGGCGCCCGCTCGGCCTGCCCATCCCCCACACCGCCATCATTCCCACGAAGAAGGATCAGCTTGGGACGTCACTTGGTTCCTTCGTGGGGGAGAACTTTCTCTCCGGAGAGGTCGTTCGTGACCGAATTCACGCTCTCGGGGTCGGTGCGAGGCTCGGCGCGTGGCTGGCGGAGCCGGAGCACGCCGACCGCGTCACCGCCGAACTGGCCACGGCGCTGCGCGGCGCGATGACCGTGCTGCGGGACTCCGACGTCCAGGCGGTCGTCGGCGAGGCGATCACCAGGCGGGCGAACTCGGTGGAGATCGGGCCGGGGCTCGGCAAGATGCTTGAGGAGATCGTCTCCGACGGCGGTCACCGCAAGGTCGTCGACCTGGTCTGCGTGCGCGCGCACGACTGGCTGGTCCTGCACGGCGACTCGGTGATGGACGCGGTGCAGGGCGGGGCGCCGGGCTGGACACCGAAGTTCGTGGACAAGCGGGTGGGGGAGCGGGTCTACAAGGAGCTGCTGCGCTTCGTGACGGAGATGCGGGACATGCCGGGCCATCCCGCGCGCGGCGCGATCGACACGTTCCTGACGGACTTCGCGGCCGACCTCCAGTCGGACTCGGACACCCGGGCGAGGGTGGAGCGGCTGAAGTCGGAGATCCTGGGGCGCGGAGAGGTCCAGGACGTCATCGCCTCGGCCTGGTCGTCCGTACGCACGATGATCATCGCGGCGGCGGAGGACGAGCAGAGCGAGCTGCGGCTGCGCGCGAGGGCCTCACTGATGTCGCTCGGTGTCCGGCTCGCGACGGACGAACGGCTGCAGGCCAAGCTGGAGGGCTGGCTGGAGGACGCGGCGGTGTACGTCGTCACGACCTACCGTTCGGAGATCACGTCGTTGATCAGTGACACGGTGGCCGGCTGGGACGCGGACCAGACGTCGAAGAAGATCGAGGCGAACATCGGCCGGGACCTGCAGTTCATCCGGATCAACGGCACGGTGGTGGGTGCGCTGGTGGGCCTGCTGATCTACACGGTGTCGCACGGATTGGGGGCCTGAGAAACCGGGGCCTGCCCGGCGATCGGTCTCGGCAGGGGGGCGAGACAACCGCCGGGCGGCCCGGCGGCGCTCAGCCCTCCGCGCGGCGGGTGACGGCCCAGGACGCGGCGGCGACGCCGCCCGCGACCGCGAACACGGCGGGCCAGGCGCCGACCTTCTTGGCGAGCGGGTGCGAGCCGGCGAACGCGGCGACGTACGCGACGGTCAGGCCGGCGGCGGCACGCGGACCAACCTGCCGGTTCCACTCGTACGCGGCGAGCGTCCCGGCGGCGGCCAGCGCGACCCCACCGAGCGGCCGCTTCTTGGTCCACCTGGCCACCCCGTAACCCCCGACGAGCCCGCTCGCCGCCACTGCCGCTGCCGGAACCTTCGCCATCGCCGCCACCTTCGCTCTTCGTTCGTCCAGTCTCGCCACCGAGGCTAACGCGACGGCGGGAACCCGTGGCGACCCCCTGGGGTCAGCCGGCCGCGGGGTAATCCGTGGCGGTCACGGCCGTCCGGCCCGGCCAGGCGTTCAGGGCGGTCGCCAGCTGGGCGCGCGAACGGACATCCAGCTTCTGGTAGATGCGGGTCAGACGGGCCTCGACCGTCTTCACGCTCAGGTACAGCTTCGCCGCCGCCTCCTGGTTGCTGGCCCCCTGGCCGACCAGGTGGGCGAGGCGCAGCTCCGCGTCGGTGAGGGAGGACAGGGTGTTCCCACGGGCCGGGGACGGTTCGGCCGTACGGGACGGCGTCTCCGTCGTCAGCCCCAGCCACGGGGCCGCCCCCGCCCGCTCGAAGCCGGCGGCCGCGGCCTGCAGCGCGCTCTGGGCGGCCGACCGCCTGCGGCGGCGGCGCTCCACGCGGGCGAGCGCGATCAGCGCCCGGCCACGCTCCAGCGGCAGCCCCGCCGCGGCGAACCGCTCGGCGGTCCGGGACAGCAGACTCGCCGCCTCGTCCGGCTTCCCGCTCGCCGCCAGGTACAGCGCGTACGCCCGGTCGCAGCCGAGCAGTACCGTCGCGAGGCCGAGGCGTTCCGCGACCGGTCGTACGTCGGCGAGCAGGTCCGCGGCCTCCTGCGGGGCGTCGTTCGCCAGCAGCGCTTCGGCCAGCTCCTCGTGCCAGCGCAGCATGGAGGGGTCGACGGTCGACTGGGCGCGTTCGTCGGCCTGCACCCGGCGCAGGGTCTCCAGGGCGCTCGCCACGTCCCCGTTGATCAGCTGGACCCGGCCGAGCGCGTACAGACTCCGGGGCAGGAAGACGCGGTCACCCTCCTCCCCGGATGCCTGGACGCTGCGCCGGGCATAGCTCGCGGCGCGCTCGAAACTACCGCCCGCGGTCTCCGCGAGGGCCAGCGCGTACCAGGCGGGCCCGGGCGAGAGGCCGGCCTCCAGGGTCAGGGCGAGGGACCGTCCGGCGTGTGCGAGCGCCGCCGCGCACTGCCCTCGTCGGGCCTCGGCCTCCGCGAGCGTACGGAACAGCTCGATGGCGTCCTCCACCGGGCCGCGGCGCTCGACCAGGGGGAGGAGGGCATGGGCCTGATCGCGGGCGTCGGTGAGCCGGTCGTCGAACAGTGCGTGACGGATCGTCAGGATCTGTGCGGCGTTACGGACGCCGGGCGGACGTTCGCTCAGTTCCAGGGCCCGGGCCTCGGCGAGCACCCGCTCCGCGTCCGGCGAGCCGAGGACGCGGTCCATGCGCGCCTGCACGGTCAGGGCCCTGGCCGCGGTCTTCCGGTCACCCACGGAGCCGGCGAGCGCGGCGGACTCGACAGCGACGGCCCGGGAGCGTTGCGGGTCGCCGTCGGCCAGGACGTACTTCACCGCCAGCCGCAGCAGGACCCCAGCCCGCAGCGCCGTGTCGCCTTCGGAGTCCTCCATGGCGTGGACATAGAGCTCGTCGAGGTTGCTCAGCCCCTGCCCCGCGGTGTCCAGCACCGCGAGCCTCACCCGGACGCGGTCGGCCGGTGTGGCGTCCCGGGCCAGGAGATCGGTGGCCGCGCGCATGGCCAGGTCGGCGCGGGCCGCACGGGCTGCTTCCTGGGCGGCGTCGACGAGCCGGGCGATCCGCCGCGCACCGTACTGGAGGGGAGTGGAGTCGGCCGCGAGCAGGGCCAGTTCGGCGGCCAGGGCGCTGTTCCCGCGGAGCCGGGCGGTGTCGGCGGCCGCCGCGACCTCCGCGGCCAGCTCCTCGTCGGGAGTGTCCGAGGCCAGTGCCCGGTGCCGTACCGCCTCGACGGGGTCGTCCACGACCCGCGCGAGCGCCGCGTGACCGGCGCTGCGCTCGGTCCAGCAGGTGTCGTGCACGAGCGTCGACGGCAGCACACCGGCTGTGAAGCCGATCGTTCCGTCCTCCTTGAGGGAGATCAGATTCGCCCGCTCTGCGGCGGCGAGGTCGGCGGAGGCGGTGGGGCGGCCCGCGCGACGTATCAGCGTTGCTGTGGGGCGCAGCGCCAGCGCGGCCAGCAGGAGCGTGGAGCGAACGGCGGGCGAGACGACGCCGAGCAGCTGCCGCGCGATCTCGCGGGCCCGCCCGGACAGCGACAGCGCCTCGGCGTGGTGCACCGGAGTCCGGGCGTCGGCGAGGGACCGGCCGACGGCGAGCGCGAGGCGCGGATTGCCGCCGCTGGCCTTGTGGATGCGACCGGCCATCCGGGACGGCAGCCGGTGGTGGATGAGGAGTTCGGCGATCTGGTCGGCGTGCAACGGCGGTACGAACAGGACGTCGGCCTCGGACGGCGCCCACAGGGGTTCCGGGCCGGCCGTGCCGGGCGGTCGCGTACCGGTCTGCGGCGCACCGGAGTCGGGGCTGTACTCCGACGGTGTCTCGACGGCGATCACCCGCAGCGCGGCCGGGGCCAGATGGAGCGCGAAGCGCAGGAGGTCGGCACTGGCGGTGTCGATGCGCTGGACGCCGTCGACGACCAGCAGGGCGGGGCCGCGCGCGGCGAGGGTCCGCAGGATCTGGGCGAGGGCCAGCCGGAGGGCGATGGGGTCCCAGCCGCCGTCGGGGATGGGCGCCTCGCGGCACAGCATGGCGACGGCTGTCCGCTGCGGGCCCGGCAGCCCTTCGAGAATGCCCGGTCCGCCCGGTCCGCCCGGCCTGTCAGGCCCGCCCGGCCTGTCCGGCTCGTGGTGTGTCCCGGGTGCGGGCCAGGACACGCACGCCGATACGGACGCGACGAGGGCGGCGGCGGCCGCACCCGGTATGTCGCGGTCGGTGGGGAGCGTGGGGAGCCACAGCACGGTCTCGCCGCGGGACTCGGTGCGCGCGGCGGTGGCCAGGGCGAGCTCCGTCTTGCCCACCCCGGCGGGGCCGGTGAGCAGGGCGCGCCCGCGGGTGTCCAGGACCCGTTCGAGCCGCGCGAGGAGTTCCGCCCGCCCGACCGGCGCAGGGCGGTGGGATGCAGACGTCACGTACCCACCCCCACCATCCGGCGTGCGCGAGCCCGCTGCCCGTGCGAGAGCAGAGAATACGAAGTCGGCCGCCGCCGTCCAGGCCCGGTGTCGGCATGCGGACCGGCCGACTGCGGGGCGCGCCCGCGGAATTTCCCGCGAACACGCCCCTGACCTGCGATTATGCAGTCCGACAGGCGTCTCAGAAGGTGAGACTCCAGGTGTCGATGTAGCCGGTGTCACCCGATGCCACGTCGCGGACCTGCAGCTTCCAGGTGCCGTTGGCGACCTCGCTCGACGCGTCGACCGTGTACGTCGCGATGACGTTGTCGGCGCTGTCCGAGGATGACGAGGTCTTCAGGCTGCGCACCGTGCCGTCCGGGGCGATCAGGTCGACGACCAGGTCGCCGCGCCAGGTGTGCTTGATGTCCACGTCGACCTTGAGGGCGGCGGGAGCGTTGCCCGTACGGCCGGTGACCGGGATCGACGAGGTGACGGTCGCGTTGTCCGTGATCGTCACGTTCGTCGCGTTGCTGAACGTCGCGCCGGGGGTGGTGCCCGTGCCGGTGACGGCGTTCACGGTCTTGGTCGCGTCGGCGATGCCGGAGCCGCAGCCGCCGGTGCAGGTGCCGGGCAGCGGCCGGGCGTTGCTCTTGATCGCGGACTCGATGTCGGCCGGGGTCAGCGTGCTCTTGGCCGACTTGAGCAGTGCGGCGAGGCCGGCGATGTGCGGGGCGGCCATCGACGTGCCCTGGTAGGGCTTGTAGTTCTCCACCGACTGCGTGGTGGTACCGGAGTTCAGCGTCGAGAGGATGCCGTTCTCGGGGGTGGTGATGGTACCCGGCGTGTCGGTGGCGCGGCGGGTCTCGCCGCCGGGCGCGGAGACGTCGACGATGCTGCCGTAGTTCGAGTAGAACGAACGGTTGCCCTCACGGCTGGTGGACGCCACGTTGATGACACCGGCGCAGTTGGCGGGCGTGAAGCCGGAGGCGTTGGCGTTGCTGTTGCCGGCCGCGACGACCACGGTGGTGCCGCGCGACACGGCGCCGTTGATGGCGGTCTGGTAGACGCTGGGGCAGGTGGCGCTGGCGCCGCCGAGGCTCAGGTTGATGACCTTGGACGGGGTCGCGTTCGCCGCGACGCCCGGGACGGTGCCGCCGGACGCCCAGGTGATGGCGTCGGCGATGTCCGAGGAGGAGCCGCCGCACTTGCCCAGCACCCGCACGGGCTGGATCTTCGCGCTGTACGCGATGCCCGCAACGCCCTTGCTGTTGTTGGCGGTCGCCCCGATCGTGCCGGCGACGTGCGTGCCGTGCCAGGAGGAGTTGCCCGCCGTGGAACCGGTGCCGCACTCGCCGGCGGTGGCGTTCCAGTCGCCCTCGTCCTTGGCGTCGCTGTCACGGCCGTTGCCGTCACGGGCGTCCGCGGAGGAGGAGATGAAGTCGTATCCGGAGACGATGTTGGCGGCCAGGTCCGTGTGGGCGGCGTAGCCGGTGTCGATGACGGCGACGGTGACGCCGGTGCCCGTGCCCTTGTCCCAGGCGCCGGGGACGTTCATGCCGCCGGTGGCCTCGAACAGGTCCCACTGCTTGGCGTAGTCGGTGTCGTTCGGGGTGACCGCCATCGCGTAGGCGCGGATGTCGGGCTCCACGGACGCCACGGACGGGTCGGCGCGGAAGGCGTTCATGACGTCGGTGACGTCCGTCCTGGACGTCTCGCCACCCAGGTCGACCAGGGCGGCGCCGCCGGCGAGGCGGCGCTCGAACGACAGGCTCTCGCCGGTCTCCTTGGCCTTGGCGGCCGCGTCGCTCCTGGCCGCAGCGTTGGAACCGGCCTCGGTGGCCGTGGACTTGTAGGTGACGATGACGTCCTCGACCGGCGCGGTCGGCAGCGCGGTCATGGCCTGCGAAGCCGGAGCCGGCTTCGGCGAGGGGGCCGCCGGGGCGGCGGCGAGCGCCACGGAGGAGGTGGCAACGACACCGGCGATCGTGGCGGTTGCCGCCACGATGGATATGAGTCTCCGCCTGGAACCGTTCAAGGTGTTCCCTTTCAATGACTACTCGTGCGGAGCGCGGCGGTCGGCGCGAGAACCTCGGTGCAGCGTGGGGGCTGCGATCCGCGGTTCCTGGGCCGGGTCGCCCGTGCGCCGCCGTCGACGCCACGGCCCTGGTCAAGGCCGCCACCGGCGGAACCCATGTTTTGCATGCACCTGACAGTTAAGAGTCAGAGGATGTGATCCACCGGTGCGGCAGACAGTAGGGAACGGCGAGATGAACCCGATACGGGGAAAACCCTTGTCCCCGCGCGGGGGTCGGGGCAGGGCCCTCGCGGGGACACGTCCGGGCGGGCGGTCCGAGCGTCGGGCGGCGAGGCGCGCAGGTCACCGGGGTCCGGCGGCAGGCGCTTCACGACGCCTGCCGGTCCCGGAGAGCGTGCGCGGAGGCTTGATCGATCTGCGGCCGTGCCCCCCGGTCCGCCGCCGGATCCACGGACCGGCACAGGACGACGGCGTACGACGGTCCCTGGCTCATCCGTCCCTGCCACGACCATCCCCGCCACGACCGGCCCCGCCACGACCGTCCCTGCCACGACCGTCCCCGCCACTACCCTCCCTGCCGGGGTGGTCGTGGTGCGCGAACGGCGCCCGGCACGGTGTCCACGCCGCGCCCCGCCGTCAGCCGACGAGGGTCTGAACCAACTCACTGCGGGACGAGTCGTGGACGACGCGGCCGAGGGCCCCGTTGACGAGCGGCATGTACGGCGGGACGTGACCGCACTCGACGTCGGCGACGATGGGCACGCCCAGGGACCCGAGCGCGTCCAGTACGGCCTCGTGCTGACTGAGCGAGGGGGAGTCCGGCGCCGAAGTCCGGCCCACGAGGACCGCGTTGGCGCCCTCGAAGAACCCGGCCAGCTTCATCCCGTGGAGAGTCCGGCAGATGGTGAAGGCATCGTGCTCCACCGCTTCGACATACACGAGCAGCCCTTCCGGGGCGTGGTCGCGGGCAAATGCCGCGACGTCGCCGTACGGAGTGCCGGCCACATGGCCGAACGTCTCGATGCTCCCCCCGATGAGCCGTCCGGAGACGTCCACATCGCCGTCTCCGTCCAGCCTGGTCCACCTGCCGGGGGTATCGAGCGTGAACTCGCTGACCTCGGGAGAGGCATGGAAGTCGTCCCAGCCCGTGGTCCGATGGCGTCCCGGCGGTATCTGCGCGAACCGGCTCCCCTCGGGCATGGCGGCGATGTCCAGCCAGGACAACAGCCCCTCGGGCACCCGGTAGGGCGTGTCCATGAGGTTGTTGCCGTGCACGGTCGCGACCCCGGTGAGCAGGGTGAGCGGGCTGATGACGGTCGACATGTCCGAGTACCCGACGACCCAGGTGGGCTCGGCGTTCCGCAACCGCCCCCAGTCGAGCAGAGGCAGCAGATCGATCGCCGTCTCGCCGCCCCACGGGGGCACCACGGCCCTGATCCCGGGATCGGTCAGCATCCCCATCAACTCGGCCGCACGCTCGGCCGCGGGCGCACTGACATGCCCGGCGCCATCCATGCACTCCCCGACGACGACCTCGTACCCCCGCGCCACCACTTCCCGTACGGCGACGTCGAACCGCCCGCGCAGCTCCTTCGGCACACCGCTGGAGGGAGAGGTGACGCCGATGCGGTCACCGGGACGGAGGGGGCGCGGGTATCGAATGGACATGTGGGCGAGCATGGCACGGGCAACCGAGCCCCTGCCACGCACTTATCGCCCGTCGCTCGAGTCTCCACCCGCTGGAGACCCCAGACTTCCGGCATGAACGACGACGGCCCCAGGCCCGACGACGGTCTCGGTAACGATGCTGCCCACGAGGATGCTGCCTCCGGCAGGCATGGCGGCCGCGAGCGCGACCCGGAGGAACTCACCACCATCGGGGAGCTCTCCCGCAGCACCGGACTGCCGTCCGGGGGCGGGCCGGGCCCGGCCGGGCACCCCGGCGCGGACCGGTGACGCCCCACTCCACCCCACCCCGCCCCACCCCCGCAGCTTTCTGCCCCCACCCCGCCCCCACCCCACCCCCGGTTCGCGGACTCTCCGTAGCGCAACACGCAACGCAGAATCCGCAATCCACCCATGGGTTGGAACCGACAGACCGATGGGGAAGAGGGGACCATGGCCGCTGCGACGAAAGCCCATGTCAGGACGCTCGACCGGCTCGCGGGCCGGCAGCGGGGCCTGGCCACCCACCGGCAGCTCCAGGCCGCCGGCCTCGCCAGGAGCACGATCAGGCGCCGCTGCGAACCGGGCGGACCGTGGCAACGGCTGCTGCCCCGCGTGACGTTGATACAGACCGGCGCGCCGGACGCGTACCAGCGGATGCTGGCGGCAGTCCTCTACGCGGCGGAACCGGCCTCCGACCCGCTGTCCGGCACGACGGCCGTGGTGACGGGCGAGGCGGCTCTCTCGCTCTACCGCGTACGGGGCACGGGCAGCGGCACGGTGGACGTCCTGCTCGACGAGGCGCGCAAGATGCGGGACGTGGCGTACGTACGCATCCGCCGGACCCGCCGCCCGCCGCCCACCCTGCTCTTCGAGGGGGTGCCGTGCGTCCGCAGGCCGCGCGGCGGCGGACTTCGTCGCCCGCGAGACCTGCCCGGACCGAGTACGCGCGGTCCTGGCGAACGCGGTCCAGGCAGGACGGTGCGACCCGCGGGACCTCATCGCCGAACTCCGCGCGGGTCACGCCCTGCGCGGGGCGCCGGTGCGCGCGGCGGCGGAGGAACTCCTCGCGGGCGTCCGCTCCATCGAGGAGGGCCGCGCCCGCGACGTACTGCGGGCGGGCGGAGTCCCAGACGCCCTCTGGAACCCCACCCTGCTCACGAAGGACGGCACCTTCCTGGCGGTCCCGGACGCGTACTGGCCCCACGAGGGCGTCGCCCTGGAGGTCGACTCGGAGGAATTCCACCTGGGCGCCACCGCCTACCGAGCCACCCTGCGCCGCCGCCTGAAGCTGGAAACCCACGGCATCGAGGTGGTGACGGTGGCCCCGGCCCTGGTACGGGACCACCCGGACGAGGTGGTGGCGGCAGTCCTGGCCAAACTGCGCCTGGGCGCGGCGCGACGGGAACCGCTGTCGGTGGTAGTGCGGGCGTAGAAGAGGGCGGGCCCTTATAGACCTCCTTCATACGGGCTGGTGACCACTACCCATCGAGCTGCTTATGCCGTACGGCGGTGAGAAATCCTGCCCACGATGCCTGGCCGAATGTCAGCATCGGACCGTCGGGGACCTTCGAGTCCCGGACCGCGGTGGCCCGGGGGAGGTGGGAGGCCTCAAGGCACTCAGTCGTGTTCGCCCCGCTGTACGACGACTTGAACCAGGTGAGAGACCCAGGGGAATCAAGAACCGAAGGCATTACATCTCCTCGCGAACGCGCTCGATCAAGGCCGACGATGCGGCCATGTCCAACGCTTGTGCACGCAGGTAGTCGAACGCAAGTCTGTATCGGGCGAGCTCTTCGTCCTTCTCCATGAAGAGCGAACCGACATGCAGGTCGACGTACACGACATCCAGGCTTGGCTCGGCCCCTCCCAGAACCACGAAGCTTCCCAGCGCCGCACCGTGGGCCCCCTTGGAAAACGGCAGCACCTGCAGGGTGATGTGCGGCGAGCTGTTCGCTGCCAGTAGATGGTCCAGCTGGTCACGCATGACATCGGGAGACCCGACGACGCGCCGGATCACCGACTCGTCGAGGATCGCCCAAAGATGGGGCGGCTCGGGCCGGCTCAGGATCTCCTGGCGCTTCATGCGGATATCCACGAGTCGCTGGATCTCCTCAGGTGCCAGACGCATCTCACTCGCGCCTTGGATCGCCGTGCTGTAGTTCCGGGTCTGCAGAAGGCCCGGCACGTACGTGCAGGAGAAGTGGTCCTCGCGCTCGGCTTCGTCCTCGAGCGTCAGCAGGAGACTCATGTCAGCGGGGATCGTGTCGGTGTATGGCCCCCACCAGCCCTGCTGCTTGGCGTCTTTAGCCAGAGCGACTACGGCGGAGAGTTCGGCGTCGCTCGCGTCGTACTGCCGGCAGAGCGCGTCCGCGATGGGCCACTTCACTGGCCCTTCCTGGGTCTCGTAACGGCTGACGGTGGCCTTCGAAATCCCGACGAGCCGCCCGGCTTCCTCCAGCGTCATGCCCTTCCGCGCGCGCAACTTGCGCATCATCGCGCCGAGCTGGCGGCGTCGTGTCGTGGTCCTGACGGACATGAAGGGCGCCTTTCATTCCTGGCCATGCGTCGTATCCGAGCCAACAAGGCTATGTCTGCGCTGAGTTACGGGAGCCGGATTCACCCGATCGATTCTCGTGAGAAGTTCCACCGTGAGACTTCTTGCTGCCATACTCGCAAACCTGGCCACTCAGCGCAGTCGTTTGGACACGGCATGTGTATGGCTGATGTGGCGCCGGAAGGAGAGCGCATGTCCGGACAAGACAACAGTTCGCAACTCCGCAGTGTGTTGCCATTCGAGGCAGAGCCCGCAGCGGTTCGGGACCTCCGCAGAGCCGTCAGAGGACAGCTCATGGCGTGGTCCCTGCCGGCCTTCACTGAAGAAGCCGAACTTGCTGTGAGCGAGCTGGCGGCCAATGTGATCAAGCATGTGGGAAGAGGTTCCGCTGCCACGCTGGTGCTGGAGGCGGCTGCGGGTCGCCTGCGGATCGAACTCCACGACAGGAGCTTCCGCGTACCCGTCCTCGGCTCAGCGGCCTGCGACGACGAGTGCGGTCGGGGTCTTCACCTCCTGGCCGGCATGGCCATTGACTGGGGCACGCTCCTGACCGCGACGGGCAAAGCTGTCTGGTGCGAGCTTTCGGCCGGCCCGGAGCTGCACCGCCGCCGGGCGGAACGGGCCGAAGCGGCCCTCACGCATTACCGACGAGACCTCGGAGCTCCCCTCCTGGCAAGTCGTTCAACTCAGATCCTTGAGGAGTCCGCCACCGACCTCATTGCGGATCTCCTCCACTGGGTCACCGCCCGGGGCGGCGACCCGGACGGCCTGCTTGACCGGGCACAGATGCACTTCGAGGCCGAGGTGGCCTGATGGGCGTAGAACATGAGCCGAAGGCGGGGCTACGCGGCCCCGTCCCGCTGGACGGCATTCTCGAGCTCGGCCCGAAGGGCTGCGGGGGTGCGCCACGATGCACCGCCATGGACTCTGTGGCACATGCGGTGGCAGTTGGCGCAGAGAAAGGCGAGGTCTTCCAGCTTGGTCTCGCGGGGGCCAGAGAGGTGGAGAGGATGCACATGGTGCACTTCGATGTAGCCCTCGCCGAGCCTTCCGTACCGTTCGCCGAAGTGGAATGCGCACACCGAGCACTGGAGGGGCTGGCCGAGTCTGCGCGCTTGGGCGATCTTGCGTTTGCGCAGGGCGGGACTCCGCTCGCGAAAGGTTGCCCAGCGGGTCAAGAGACGCCCTTCGGCGGCCGGGACGCCGTTCTCATCCACTTCGTCGGGCTGCTCAGGAATGAGATGGAGCTCACCGGACGCGATTCCGTCCTCGATGGCCTGGGCGGCGAGCAGCATCTCTGCCTCGCGTTCCACGAAAGCTTCCGTTACGAGCTTGGTCAGTCGGCCACCTCGGGTGGCGGGACCGACGTAGTCGTGACGGCTCGTGATCAGGTCCGCGCTCTTGCGGCTAATGCTGGCGGCCGACCGGAATTCCGGGACGTCGCGTGCTGCGTCTCCATGCAGCGGAAGAGAACGAAGAAGCTCGGCCAGATCGTGTGTGGGTTGCTGGTACGTCCTGAGCTGGGCCCAGTCGTTGTTCACGACGCGCGAGCAGATCAGCAGCAGCTCGTCCCAGGTCCAGTCAGGGCTACGCATGGGCAATATCGTATGGGTGTTCGTCGTGGTGCGGGAGATGTCTGGGGCAGGCCAGCTTGTGACGCACACTGGATGGCGGTCGCGATGTCAGTGGGGTCTGTCACCCTCTGTGAGGGCGGATTGCAAAGAGTGTCCGCCATGCAAGTTCTTAAGGAGGGTGCATGACCAGCACTGAGAGAAGGTTCACCTCGGTGGAGATCTGCGCTGGGGCAGGAGGCCAGGCTGTCGGCCTGCATGACGCGTTGTTCAAACACCTTGCGCTGATCGAGGTGGACCCTCATGCCTGCGCGACGCTGAGGAAGAACGTCGAGGGTAATAGTGAGTGGCACGGCTGTGAGGTCATCGAAGCTGACCTCACCAAGCTTGACCTCGCGGCGCTGAAGGACAGGCTGAGGAGACAACTGGGCCTCTCTGATGAGGAAGATGTCACCGGGAAGCTTGATCTGTTGGCTGGAGGCGTTCCCTGCCCGCCGTTCTCGGTTGCCGGCAAGCAGCTCGGGCAGGACGACGAGCGAGACCTATTCCCGACCATGATCAACATGGTGAGGGAACTTCGGCCTAACGCCGTCATGATCGAGAACGTGCGGGGGCTTCTGGACCAGAAGTTCGAGCCGTACCGACAGCGGATTTTGCGGGACCTGGAAGCCCTGGGCTACCGCAAGTGCCTATGGAAAGTCCTTGAGGCTAAGGACTACGGCGTGCCGCAGTTGCGGCCCCGCGCGATCCTGGTGGCCATGACCGAGAAGTATGCTGAGCACTTCACGTGGCTAGAGCCAGAGAAGCTGCCAATCACTACCGTTGCCCAGGCCCTTGAAGGGTCGATGAGGCAGCGGTTTAACGCTGTCAACGATCCACGGGCAGATGATGCCTTCAAGCGCTGGTATGGGGAAGCGTCCAAGGATGTGGCTCCGACTGTGGTCGGCGGCTCAAAGAAGCACGGTGGAGCTGATCTGGGGCCAACTCGAGCTAAGAAGGCTTGGCGTGATCTCGGGGTCTGCGGCCTCGGTGTCGCGAACGATCCTGAAGAGATGAAAGACAAGGAGCGCGATCTATTCGCTCCTGCTGGTCCTAAGCTCACAGTAGGGCAGGCAGCAATCATCCAGGGATTCCCAGAGGCATGGCAGTTTGTAGGCAAGAAGACTGCAGCCTACCGGCAGGTAGGTAATGCCTTCCCGCCGCCAGTCGCTCAAGCGGTAGGCGAGCGGATTATTGCCGCATTGGAAGCAGCAACCGCCGGGGCTTCGGCGGGACAGCCCGACGGCTCGTTTGAAGTTCCAGGTCCGTCAGTCTCTGCTCGGCCGGAGTTTCGAGACTGTTGCGGTGATTTTGAGGGCGCAGGCATCGGGTGACTCGTGCTCCCAAAAGCGGAGCACAGTCCAGCCTGCCTCGATGAGGCGCTTGTCCGTGTTCCGGTCGCGCGCCACATTGCGAGCAACTTTGTCTGACCAGTAACCGGAGTTCGTCTTCGGCGGTACGTAATGTTTTGGGCAGCCGTGCCAGTAACAGCCGTCAACGAAGACTGCGACCTTCGCCGGGCGAAAGACCATGTCTGCCGTGCGCCGGAGGTCGGGCAGCGGTTTCGCAGCTACTCGGTAGCGCAAGCCCTGGGCGTGCACTAGCCGACGAATTAGACGTTCGGGTTTGGTGTCTCTACTTCGGATCGCCTGCATGTTTCTCCGACGCGCAGCGGAGGATGCCCATGAGCCTTCAGGGGGAGTCCAGGCAGTTGGCAAAGTTCCGTCCTATACTTTGAGCTCGAACTGGTGGCAAAGTTGGGACCGCTAAGAATCGATTGCTAATCCGTTGCGGGGGTTCGCGTATGACTGACTTTGGTGTTCCGGACTGGCTTCCTGGTCTCTTTGCTTGGAAGCCTACAACACCCAATAACAGACCTCTTGTCGAGAAGACGTTGAGGCGTAAGAGCCTTCCGAATATTGCAGATGGATCACAAAGGGCAAGTCTGGGTATTTCTGGACATCTTTTTGAAAGACTGCAGATCGGAAATGTGGTTGGAGAGGATGCCGACGAGGCCAATGAAGAGAGCCTTGGAAAACTTCTGGAAGTCGCGGTAGCCCGAGATCTCTCTGTGAACCTCTCTTCCCGGTGTCCCCATGTCGCATGGGAGGTTGAGAGAAATTCTAAGATCTGGGATTTTTCTCAGTACTCACACATTAAGGATCTTCGAGATGCTGCCAGTCGGTACCCAGATGTGGAAGAGGTGATCGGAGGTGATTACTTGATTGACCCAGACGTGACCGTGAGTGCCCCTGGGCGCTACGGAAGGTCTCTTCGCGCCGTAGCCTCATGCAAATGGACTATTCGCTCTGATCGGGCACAGAATGTGCGCCATGAGTTCAATTCTTTGATCAGGGCGCGCCGCGGCAGGGCGCCTCACCTTATTGCGGTGACGGCAGAGCCCTTGCCTAGCCGACTGAGTTCTTTGACTCAGGGGATGGGGGAAATAGATTCCGTTTACCATGTGGCCTTCGACTTGATCAACGAAGCGGTACGTGCATATGAACCGCTTCGGGTTCGTGCTGGTGAGATATCGCAACTTCAGCACTGGGAGACCATGACGAGGCTGGGACGGCTCCGCGACTATCGAGAGTTGGTTGATGATATTTGGAATGACTAAGAGTTGTCCCGCAACTCCCCCGGCTGGGCGGTCCACGGGTAGCCCGGCTTCCAACGGCGCGATGAGAGACTCCGTCTTGGGGATAATGGGAACTTAGGGCAGCCGGGGGCGCTGACAAGCAGGACCGTTCTGGGGCGGGTACATAACTGGTTGGTTTATGTTTTCTCTCCTGCGGCACGCTTTTTGCGGCTTTGTTTCTGCGCTTCCGTCACCTGCTGCTTCGGACCAGATGCATCCTCGTCATCCCGCACCGAGAACGTCCCGGTCGGCCATTACTGCCCGGCGAGGAAGAGGACAACGCCGCCCATCACGAAGTTCGCGCCCGCGACGAGCACGCCTTGGTTTCCCGCATGCGCAATCACGCCCTCGCTACGTGATTGGAAAGGCCCGTAGCCCGGCGTCAGCACGCCACCGCACAGCCTTCTGCAAGACGCTTTAGTGTGGTCCTCGACTGTGAATGATTCGGTAATCGCGTGCGGATTGGGTCAACGTGTATGTGTGGGCAACACGGGGGCAGGCTGTACCGTGTCGGTACCAACAGCGCAGATCCATCGCCTGCCGCTAAGTTCGGCTGAGTTTTCAGAGTTCTCCCAAGATGTCAATTCTCTGACCCGTGCACTGACGAACTCCCCCTCACGTGGGATTGGCAGGCCGAGTTGTTCCGCGATTTGTCGGTGGCTCTCATAATCTCCCATGATGATAATTCCTTCACGCTGGAGCGCTGACCGGGATCCTCCATTCCCGCGAACGCGTTTCATGTAGTCCTTTTGCTGGGCCACAGTTCGAATTACGTTGCGGCTGATCCTTTGCCCCTGAACGCGCCGAAAGAGCTCGTTCAGTCGTGCCTGGCCTGTTGAATGGGAAAATACCAGCTCACGGTCAGAAGGAGGCATGTGGAGTAGAACATTGATGGGGAGTTCGGCCTCGTGTTGGAGCCAGAGGATTTTATTTCTGTGTTCGGCTTTAATTGTCAGTTTTAGGTCTCTGTTGTTTCCCTGGTTGAGCCACTCATCTCTGATGCGAAGAAGTCCGGCGCTCCAACGGCTCTTGTAATCATCCGCCCAGACCAGAAGGCATATGTGCCCCATGGCTTCTGGGGGGATCATCCACCCTCCGAACTGTTGGGAATACTTGCAATCGACCTCCACTCCGGCTATGAGGTAGTCCATGGTGATTCCATCATCGAATTTAAACTCTCGCTGAAGGTTGATCTCGACAATAGTGCCGGCGTGGGTCTTCTCTGTCTTGAACAGTGATTTCCAGTCGTATCGTCCTGTGGCCTCGCCGTTGAGTAATTGATCGATCGTGTCGCGAAGGACGCATGCGAAGCGTTGGCCAGTGGGGTCGAGTTGGCGCAGAAAGTGATAGATGGATGCCAGTTCTGAGTCCTCATTGAGTGCGGACTGGGACTGAATGTTGGCGGCGGCTGAGATGTCCATGGGCAGCAAGTTCCGGTCCTTTTCGAATCGTTGTACGACGTGCGATCTGGCGCTACTTCTTAACGGGCGGCGGGCGGAAGTCGCTTGCTTCTGGTCGTCGGGATCTCGTACTGCCAGTCCGCGGAAGGCTGGTAGGGCGGCATGAAGACTTCCTCGCGCACACAGAGCGGGGCCTGCGTGGGGGATTGCGGCCCGGGGACGATCGGTGAATGTGATCGTATTGCAAAGAAGGGACATAGGGGAATCCGCATGGCCTGCCCGGCGATGAGGGGCCTTGCCGGACGCGGGTGAGCGCGCATGCGCGCCCCGCACCCGCCCCCGCGACCGGTCGACAGTGCGGTCAAACCCGTGTCGGATGTCAACTGGCGTGAAATAATGGCACGTTCAGGGACGGGACGTTCCATGTCGCTTCAGGGCGGGACGGCAATGGCGCCGATGGGGGCAAGCGGATGACGGACGGTTCGAGCGTGGGCGGGCAGGGGTCGCGAGCGGGGGCCGGGACGGTCGAGGTGCGGATCGGGGTGAGTGGTACGCACACCCGGCGTGATGATCTCGAAGCCCTTCACACCTGGTTGCGGAGTGCGCCCGATCTCGAAGAGGTGCGCGAAGCCGATCAGTTGGCTGTCGGGCGGAAGGTCTCCGATCACCAGACCGAGGGCATGAGCGGTGAGCTGATCCAGGACATCGTGCTCGTGGTGTCCGTCGAGGTGGCTCGTAACGTCATCGACAAGGTGTGGCGGTCGGTGGAGACCTGGGTGCGTAACCGGCGCAGATTCGCCGATCCCGAGGAGACACCGCGCGTCACCCTCGACGCGCCGGTCACCGGGCCCGGGGCCGGGCTGGGGCGGGACACCGACCGGGACACCGGCAGGGATGGCGAGAGCGGGGAGAGCGGCGAGAGCGGGGAGAGAGCGCAGAGCGGGGAGAGAGCGCAGAGCGGGGAGAGAGCGCAGACCGCGCAGAGCGGAGGGAGTGGCGGGCAGCGGGGCGATGGGGCCGGTGGCGGGGGCCGGGCGCGCGATGGCGACGAGGCCGGGGAGGTCTAGGCGTCATGCCGCCGTACAGTGCGCGCGGCAAGGAGGGCAGAGGCAAGCGGCATCGTGCGGTGATCGTCGGTGTCGAGCCCTACAGCGGTGACCGGAACGACCTGCCCGCCGTCCGGCACAACCTCCGGCTTGTGGCCGAGGCGCTGACCGCCGAGGGCACGGGGGTGCTCGATCCCGCAGATCTTGTCGTGATTCCGGGCAAGGGCGAGCCCGGGGCCGTCGATCCGCTCCAGGTGCGGGCCGCGCTGCGGGCCGCGCGGGAAGAGGTCGACGGGCTGCTGGTCGTCTATTTCGCGGGGCATGGCATCGTGCGTCCCGACGGCAGCGACCTGCATCTGCTGTTCACCTCCTCGCGGGTGACCCGGGACCGGCGGCATCCCTTCGTGGACACGCTGTCCTGGCGGGACGACGTGATGCCGGAGCTCTCCAAGGCCCGCGCCGACTGGGTCGTGGCGATTCTCGACTGCTGTTTCGCCGGCAACGCACTCCATTCGTTCACCCCTGCCGTGGGGCAGAACTTCGCCCTGCTCACCGCCGCGGAACCGGGCGTGGAGATCCCTCCCGGCGACCCCTCGGCCGGTACGGAATTCACGATCCGCCTGCACCGGCTGCTGACCGGGCGCCCGGCCGACGACGAACCGGCCACGTTCACGCGGCTCGTCACCGAGATACGGGAGGCGATGGCGCCCCTCAAAGCCGTCGACGGGCACCGGTGGATTCCGGATGAGCGGCGGCACGGGGACGATGTGCTGCTCGCCGTCCCCGGCAGCGGCTGGAGCGGCTTGCTCACGGGAGGGGGAGAGGGAGAGGGGGAAGGGGAAGGGAAAGGAGAGGAGGAGGACGGGGAGAGGGACGGGGAGAGGGACTCCGAGGGTGTGGGCGGCACGGTGTGGCCTCCCGTTGTCCGGCGGCGATGGTTACGGCTGCCGCGCCCCGCTCTCGTACGCCGCCGGCTCCAGTCACCGCGCGGACGCATGACCGCCCTCGTCCTCGCGGGCGCCGTCGCCGTCGCCGGGGTCGGTACGTACCTGTTCGGGGATCTGCCGGGCGGGCCGTCCCGCGACTGCCCGCCCGCCATGGAGCTCCGTGTGCTGACCGATCCCGACCTGCGGCCCACCGTCAAGAAGGCCGCCGACGCCTATATGGAGCGCGGCGACGGCTGCCGATCCGTCGGGATCACCACGTACGACGCCAAGGCCACCGACGCGGTGGCGGCCCTCCGGGCCTCCTCCCTCTGGCAGGACCCGCCCGCCACCTGCCCCGCGACCGGTGACTGTCTGCGGCCCCAGCGCGATGTGGGCGCGCAGCCGGACATCTGGATTCCGGCGGCGGGGAGCGCCTGGCGCCGGGTGATGGACGGCGGGCAGGTCCAGGCCGGGGGAAGTGCCGCGGCTTCGGCCACCGGCGCCGGGTCCCAGGGAGCCACCGGGGCGGGGGCAGAAGGCGCCGAAGGAACGGAAGGGGCCGTTGGGGAACGGGTGGTGACCCTGGAGTCCCTCGGGTCCATCGCTTTTACGCCCATGGTCCTCGCCGTGCCCTTCGAAATGGCCCTGGCGCCGGCGGCGCAGACCGGCAATCCGCTCGGCTCGATAATCTCCGCGCTGCGCGACGCGCAGCACCCGGACCATCCCGTCTCCGTGCTCCGGCCGGACCCCGAAGGCACCGACGGGGCGCTGCTGGCCACCGAAGCCCTGTACGCCTCATCGGCGTCCGGGTCGGACTCGTCCCTCGAACAGAGCATGGCGCAGGCGCTGCGGCCGATGCCCGGCACCGCCAGGGACCTGATGTGCGCGCTGGCCGACGGCCACCGCAACGAACTGGAGGACACCGCCGCTGTCCTCGTGCCGGAACAGACCATGGCCCAGTTCAACCTGCCGCCCACCCACCGGGGCCGCCCCGCCTGCGCGACGGAGACGCTGGAGGTCCGCATCGCCCAGTACCCCTCCGACGTGCCGGTGCTCGATCTGCCGTTCCTCCGGGTCACCTGGGACGACGCGGGCCGCGACGCCGACGCGCGCGACAGGGAGGTGACGCGCTTCTACGAGTGGCTGGCAGGGGACCCGGAGGCGCAGACGTTCTTCACGCAGGACGGTTTCCGCGGTGTCAGCAAGGGCAAGCCGGCACCGCCCGAGGAGTCCTCGCCGCTCAGGGCGGGCTCCAACGAGTCGGAGAGAGCCGTACGCCTGTCGATTCCGCCGACCACCACGAGCACCGTCACAGCCGCCTCGCTCGGTGCCACCCTGCGCCGCTACCGGCAGGCACTCGGTCCCGGGAGGGTGCTGTATCTCCTGGACAACTCGACCTCGATGGCCGACAAACGGGTCTGGGACGGCTCCGGGCGGGCCAAGCAGCTGGTGACCAGGTCGATGGGTTCACTGGGCGCGGGTGACGCGTACGGGGTGTGGTCGATCGCTTCCAGGAAGGACGCGGACGTCGTGCCGTTCGGGCTGCACGGACGCGCCGCCGCGCAGAAGGCCGTGGCCGCGGCCCCGACCGCCGATGTCGACGCGCGCATCGTGAACGGGCTCCGCGAGGGGTTCGCCACGCTGCGCGACGGGCCCACCGAGGACGATCCGCCGCGGCTCCTCGTCCTGGTCACCGATGACGAGGACTCGAAGGGCGTCACGAAGAAGCAGCTGGCGGACCTGGTCACCGATGCCGAAGGGGCCCCGCCGGTCCGGGTCGTGGTGGTGTCCCTGCGCGGCGGTGGCTGTTCGTCCGGCCGGCTCAACGAGGCGATCACGAAGGCGACGGGCGGTCGCTGTATGGACCTGTCGGACGACATCCCGACCGAGCTGACCGCCGAGGTCGCCAAGACGGGCACGGGGGACGCGGAATGACCTCGAACGGAAGAGGCGGCGTGGGCGGAACACGAAGCGGACGACGGGGAGGGCCTCGTCGCGTCCTCCTGGCCGCCGCGCTCGGCTGTCTCCTCGCCGTCTCCTCGGCCGGCTGTTCGGGCGGGCCCGATGGCACGCCCCAGCAGGGCCAGGAGGACAAGGCGGCGGACCGGGGACCGATCGTCGTCGCCAGCGGGCTCGATGTCACCGGCTCCGGCGGTGTGCGGCAGCAGCTGATAGAGGAGTGGAACCGGCGGCACGCCGGCTCGAAGGCCGAGCAGGCCAAGCTCATCGAACTGCCGGGCGGTGCCGACCAGCAGCGCAGCCAGCTGCTCGGCGCGCTGCAGTCCGGGAGCGCCGGCTACGACGTGGTGAACCTCGACATCACCTGGATTCCCGAGTTCGCCGAAGCCGGTCTGATCCGCCCGATGCCCGCGGAAGAGACCGTCGACCTCGACTTCATCAACCGCGTCCACCTGACCACCCTCTGGAAGGGCCGTTCCTACGCGCGGCCCTTCAACACCGATGTGGGCCTGCTCTACTACCGCCCCGACCTGCTGGAGGCCGCCGCAATCCCGCCGAGCCGCCAGCCCACCCGCAAATGGGCCTGGGACGACCTCAACGCCTCCATCAAGACCCTCGCGCTCAGCCCCAGCCGTGGGGACGACCAGGCGGGCTGGACCACGCAGCTCAAGCAGTACGAGGGGCTCACCGTCAACGCCGTGGAGGCGTTCGCCAGCGTGGGCGTCGAACTCGCCGACGAGGAGGGCACCTACGAGGCGAGCGAGGCGGACCTCAAGAAGGGCCTCGACGAACTCCTCGAACGGGCCCATCACGAGCGGATCCTGCCCAGCGCGGTCTCCTCGGACGAGACGGCGACGCTGGCCGACTTCGCGGCAGGGCGCGTCGCCTTCCTGCGTCATTGGCCGTACGTGTACGGGGCGTTGAGGACTCTGCTGCCGCCCGACGGGTACTCCGTGAACCGGCTGCCGGGCACCTCCGTGCTGGGCGGACAGAATCTCGCCGTCACCGCCGGTTCGCCGCGCGCCGGGAACGCCCGCGCCCTCATCGACTTCCTGACCTCGCAGGAGAGCGAACGCTGCCTGCTCGACGCGGGGTTCGCCGCCACCAGGGCCTCCGCGTACAACGGGAAGTCCAAGCCCTGCTGGCCCCGTGTCGCCGCCGCGCTCCGCCCCGCCGAGGGCACGCCCCCGGCTACCGGGGACCCGTCGTCCGCACCGCCCGCCCCGGCGGGGGAGGGCGGCGCGAAGGACCAGGCGGCATCGGCGCGGACCGCGTACACCATGACGCTGAGCAGGGCGCTGAACGAGGCGGTGCAGCGCCCCCGTACGCCGTACTACGGGGCCTTCACCCAGGTGTTGCAGTCGCACGTGCACGCGCTGCTGACCGCCGAGTCGCCGGACAGCGACAAGGCCGCCGCCAAGCTCCACCGCGCCCTGCGGGACGCCTTCGAAGGGAAGTGACTCCGCTCCGAAGGCCCCGCACCCAGGGGCTACGCGACCCCGTGGCACTCCCGGTACGACCGCCCAGAACCGCACCAGCACGCCGCACTGCGCGCCGGGGGCCACGGGATCGCGCGGCCCCGGGCGGCGAGCGTGGTGGCGTACTGCGGGAGCAGGTTCGGATCGGCCGGGGACGCGGCCTCCGAGGCGGCGAACGCCTCGTACGAGGGGACCGTGCCCGCGACGATGCCGAGGTTCGGCGTGCCCCCGGCGTGCAGGTCGCGCAGCGCGGCCTCCAGGCGGGCCAGGTGCTCCGTGTGGTTCGGGTACTCGTCGGCCAGGGCCGGGTAGGCGCCGAGCAGTTCGGTCAGTTCGGCTTCCGGCCAGTGCAGCACCGCCACCGGGAACGGGCGCGACAGTGCCGCCCGGTAGGTGCCCAGTTCCGCACGGAGCCGGGTGATCTCGGCCTTCAGCTCTCCCGGGTCCGAGGAGCCGAGGGACCACAGGCGCTTCGGGTCGTGGAGCTCGTCGAGCGGGACGTTCGCCGTGCTGAGGGCGTCGGCCAGTTCGTCCCAGGCGTCGTGGTCGTGACCCATCAGCCTGCGTACGCGATGCCGTCCGGTCAGCAGGGACTGGGTGGCGTACGGGACCTCCTCGCCCGGCGCCAGGAGCAGGGTCAGCGCGGTCTGGAGGACGTCGTGGGCCGCCTCCAGCTCGTCATGGGCTTCGAGGGTCCCGGCGACGATCTCCCACGGGGCCGCCTGGAGCGGGCCCGCGACGCGGATTCCGTCGATGATCGCGCGGGCCTCCGCCTCGTGCCCGTACTCCCAGAGATTGGCCGCCTTGAGGGCTTTGACCAGATGCGGGTTGCCGGATTCGGTGGGCGGTGCGCTGAGCAGTTCGTCGTAGAGGCCGGTGGCGCGGGCGCGGTCACCGGCCAGTTCCAGATGGGCCGCGGCCTGGAGGAACAGCGGTTCGTGGTCCTCGGGGTACTGCGCCGCGGTGCGCAGCAGGCGCTCGGCTTCGGTGATGTGGTCGGCAGGCGTGTCGGGGCGCATGGACCACACGGTACTGCCGCACGGGTGCTCGGGGAGAGAGCCCGTCGGTGGCGTGGGGGACGACACATGTCTGGTGGGTTACGGGGATTCCCCTTATCGTGCGGGCCGTGCGGGAGCGGATACCTGTGGTGGTGCAGCGGAACTCGCCGGGCCGGCGGGCTGCTGTGCGCGGCCTGTGGACGGGTGCCGAACTGGTCGTGACGCTCGGCGTCGTCCTCCTGCTCCTCGTCGCGCATCAGCTGTGGTGGACCAACCGGCAGGCCCGCGAGGGTGCGGAGCGCGAGGTCCGGGCCCTCCAGGAGGACTGGGGGCGGGATCGCGGAGCGGGTGCGCCGGGGGGCGGACCGCAGGAGGACAGCCGGGCCGGAGAGCCGGGGGCGGATGGACAGGACGGGCAGGCGCCGGAGCGTCCGGCTCCGGACCGTACCGCCGCCCCGGCCGCTCCCCGCTGGGACCAGGCGTACGCCGTCCTCCGCATCCCTCGCCTGGGCCTGACCGCACCCGTGGCGCAGGGCATCAGCAAGCGCGGCGTCCTCGACAAGGGGTACGTCGGCCACTACCCGCGCACCGCGCAGCCGGGACGGGCGGGCAACTTCGCGGTGGCCGGACACCGCAACACCCACGGCGAGCCCTTCCGCCGCATCGACCGGCTGCGGCGCGGTGACCGGATCACCGTGGAGACCCGGGATGCCGTCTACACGTACACCGTCGACAAGAGCCTCGCGCAGACCTCGCCCTCCGACAGCGGGGTCATCGCCGCCGTGCCGCGCAGCAATGTGCGGACGGCCGTCGGATACAGCGCGCCGGGGTACTACCTGACGCTGACGACCTGCACCCCCGAGTTCACCTCCCGGTACCGGCTGATCGTCTGGGGCGAGCTCACCTCGATGCGCCCGAGGTAGCGGCCGCACGGGCCGGCGGGCCGGGGCCGGGGGCCGGGACGCGGTCCCGCCGTGCTGCCGGCAACCAGCCACGCCACACCTCCCCTTCGCGTGGCGCATGAGTGTCCCAGCCATGTGTTGCGTCTTAATGAAAGACGAAAGAAAAGTCCCGTCGGGGTTATTGACCGTGCGAACGGGGGCGGGCAAGGTTCCGGAGAGCGCTCTCCCATCCCGCATTGTTCCAAGGAGACCCCCCATGCCCGCACTTGGCATACGTGTGGCCGCACCACCCCTGAGAACCCCGAGAACCCCGAGAACTGCTCGCCGGGGCATCGCCGGCGCCGTCATCGGCGCACTGGTCGGCACCCTCCTCGTCCTGCTGCCCGCCTCCGCCGCCCAGGCGGCGCCCGTCCTCCTGTCGCAGGGCAAGCCGGTCACGGCCTCCAGCGAGGAGAACTACGGCACCCTCGCCGCCTCCGCCGTCGACGGCAACGGCGCCACCCGCTGGTCCAGTGCCCACTCCGACCCGCAGTGGCTCCGCGTCGACCTCGGCGCGACCACCCAGGTAAGCCAGGTCGTCCTGGACTGGGAGGCGGCGTACGGCAAGGGCTATCGCATCGAGCTCTCGACCAACGGCACCGACTGGTCGACCGCCTACCAGACCACCACCGGTGACGGCGGCACGGACACCGTCGGCATCACGGGCGAGGCCCGCTACATCCGGATGCACGGCACCACGCGCGGCACCCAGTACGGCTACTCGCTCTGGGAGTTCAAGGTGTACGGCGAGGGCGGCACCGGCGGACCGCAGCTGCCCGGCGGTGGCGACCTCGGCCCCAACGTGCACGTCTTCGACCCGTCGACCCCCGGCATCCAGGGCAAGCTGGACGAGGTGTTCCGGCAGCAGGAGTCGGCGCAGTTCGGCAACGGCCGCCACGCCTTCTTCTTCAAGCCGGGCACGTACAACAACCTCAATGCCCAGATCGGCTTCTACACCTCCATCTCGGGCCTCGGCCTCAAGCCCGACGACACCACCATCAACGGTGACGTGACCGTCGACGCCGGCTGGTTCAACGGCAACGCCACCCAGAACTTCTGGCGTTCGGCGGAGAACCTGGCGCTCAACCCGGTCAACGGCACCAACCGCTGGGCCGTCTCGCAGGCCGCGTCCTTCCGTCGCATGCACGTCAAGGGCGGCCTCAACCTGGCCCCGGCGGGCTACGGCTGGGCGTCCGGCGGCTACATCGCGGACAGCAAGATCGACGGCACGGTCGGCCCGTACTCGCAGCAGCAGTGGTACACCCGAGACAGCTCGGTCGGCGGCTGGACCAACGGCGTCTGGAACATGACGTTCTCCGGCGTCGAGGGTGCCCCCGCCACCGGCTTCCCGAACCCGCCGTACACCACGCTCGACACCACGCCGATCTCCCGCGAGAAGCCGTTCCTGTACCTCGACGGCTCCACGTACAAGGTCTTCGTCCCCGCCAAGCGCACCAACGCGCGCGGTGTCTCCTGGAACGGCACCCCCCAGGGCGCCTCGATCGGCCTGGACAAGTTCTACGTCGTCAAGCCCGGCGCCACCGCCGCCACCATCAACCAGGCGCTGGCCCAGGGCCTGCACCTGCTCTTCACCCCCGGCGTCTACCACGTCGACCGGACGATCAACGTGAACCGTGCCGACACGGTCGTCCTCGGCCTCGGCCTGGCGACGATCATCCCCGACGGCGGGGTCACCGCGATGAAGGTCGCCGACGTCGACGGCGTCAAGCTCGCCGGATTCCTCATCGACGCCGGACCGGTCAACTCCCCGACCCTGCTGGAACTCGGCCCGCAGAACTCCTCCGCGGACCATGCCGCCAACCCCACCAGCGTCCAGGACGTCTACGTCCGTATCGGTGGCGCGGGTGCGGGCAAGGCCACCACGTCGATCGTCGTCAACAGCGACGACACGATCATCGACCACACCTGGGTCTGGCGCGCGGACCACGGTGAGGGCGTCGGCTGGGAGACCAACCGCGCCGACTACGGAGTGCGGGTGTACGGCGACGACGTACTGGCCACCGGCCTGTTCGTCGAGCACTTCAACAAGTACGACGTCGAGTGGTACGGCGAGCGCGGCCGGACGATCTTCTACCAGAACGAGAAGGCGTACGACGCGCCCAACCAGGCGGCCATCCAGAACGGCGACACCAAGGGGTACGCGGCCTACCGCGTCGACGACTCGGTGAACGTCCACGAGGGCTGGGGCATGGGCAGCTACTGCAACTACACCTCCGACCCCACCATCCGCCAGGACCACGGCTTCAAGGCCCCGGTCAAGCCCGGCGTGAAGTTCCACAGCCTGCTCGTCGTCTCCCTCGGCGGGATGGGCCATTACAACCACGTCATCAACAACACCGGGGCGTCGACGGTCCCGGCCGGCACCACGACCGTGCCGTCCAACCTCGTCTCCTTCCCCTGATGACACCGGACACGGCCCCGCGCTGACCCCCTCTCCCCGGGTGGGGGCCCCCCCCCCCCGGGGGGGGGGGGGGGGCGCCCCCCCCCCCCCCCCCCCCCCCCCCCCCCCCGCCCCCCCCCCCCCCCCCCCCCCCCCCCCCACCCCCCCCCCGGCCCCC
>NZ_JBHXQO010000060.1:0-37786 GCF_042717135.1 Streptomyces sp. NPDC058620 | reverse complement strand
GGCCGCAAGAACAACCAGCCCACTGCCCGCTATGACGTGCACACAGTTGGCAGACCAGGCTCCGCGAAGCGACGCACGAAGAAGTCAACGACCCCGCGTCCACGCCGCACAGGTTAAAGATCAAGCTAAGGGCCTGTTGCGAAAGTGCCGGTCACAGCCAAGAGCCGTTTCATCCACGGAAGAGTGATGTTGCTGGTTTATGGCGTGGTTTGGATGCTCACGCCGAGACGATATCCGTGTTCGGTGTGACCAGCCCGGCACCAAGGAGTCGTCGAAGCATGTCCAAGCCTGTTGTCAGTATCTGGGGCACCCCTCCGGGGGCTCAGCCCGCAGCCGCGGAAGCGGACCCGTGGGACACCGAGTGGGAGCTCCGCAACGGAAGCGCCTGGGTCTTCTACAGCTCATCCGGCCAGACGGCCGTCCGGCGGCCGGTGATCCTCGCCGACGGCTTCGCCGTGGGACCGAGCAACGGGCACGTGCTCTACGACGGCCTGGAGAACGGGGAGTACCCGTTCATCTCCACGCTGCGTGAGAACGGCTTCGACGTCATCCTCCTGGGCTTCAACGAACGCTCCGCATCCATCCTCGACAACGCCGACGTCGCGATCGAGTGCATCCGCAGGACGGTCGCCGACCGCGAGGGCGACGCCATGCTGACGGTGGGCGGCTTCAGCATGGGAGGAATGGTCACCCGCTACGCCCTGGCCAAGATGGAAACGCAGGAGGAGGACCACGAGACCTCCACCTACCTCTCCTACGACACCCCGCACTGCGGGGCGTGGCTGCCCATCGGAGTCCAGGCATATGCCCACTTCGTAAAGAAACACTGGGGCAACACCAACCCGCTCCTCAGCCTCTACTCCGACCTGGTCAACAGCCCGGCCGCACGCCAGATGCTGCGCTGGCACGTCGAAACCGCCACCGAGGTCACCCTCGACGTCGCCGCCGGCCAGGACCGGGCACGGACCGACTTCCTGGAAGCACTCCACCGGGTGGGCGACTGGCCCCGGCGCCCCCGCCTGCTCGGTGTCGCCAACGGAACGGGCACCGGCGCCGGGAACAACATCCCCGCCGCCGACACCGCGATGTCCGCCCCCGGGCCGAAGGTGAACGCCCACCTGCGCACCCAGGGCCAGGGAAAACAGACCGTCGCGCAGATGGCGAAGGCGTACCAGGCCGCCGTCTCGATCAACACCACCGGCTTCCCCGAACTCGACGGCGCTCCCGGCGGCCTCTTCCCCAAGGCCCCGCTCCTGGAAGACGCCGCCAACTTCGGCATGGCCGCCGTGCTGGCCGCGGTGATCAACGGGCAGTCGGCGGATCTCACCCACAACACCTCCACCTTCGTCCCCACCATCAGCGCCGTGGCGTCGGCCGGCATCGACGACCACACCGCCCTCTACGCCAAGGTCGACCGCGAGCGCAGCGACCTCCACGACTTCCTCTGCGCCACCACCAACGAAGGCCACACCGTCATGACCCCGGAACTCGGCCGGTGGATCCTGTCCCAGCTCCAGGAAGCGTAACCACCGGCCAAGGACGCCTTCGGCAGGCATGGTTTGCGACCATCGCTGCAACGCCGAACACAAGCCGCTGACACGCCCCCGACGGCGGCCTCGCCCTCCAGCACCACCAGGGCGAGGCCGCCGTCCCGTGCTACGGCCTACGGCCTGTTGTGAAGGTGCTGGTCATAGCCATTCGTTGATAGCTGCGACCATCACGGTCGCTTCGTAGCGGACGGCAAGCTTGTCGTACCTCGGGTCTTCCCTTCCCGGGCGGTGCCGCAGGGCCGTGAGGCACCGTGTGAACGTCTCGGAGCCCTTTCCGGGCCCCCCCGCTCTTCACCCCGGCCCGCGCTGGCGTCTCCTGGCCCCGCACAGTGGCTCGTGGCCGCACGCCCAGCTCCCTCAACCGTCGCTGCTGTCCGACGTTGAGCTGCGCCCAGTCACGCGCTTGTCGGACCGCCCAGCAGGCACTGGAAAGGATCGCCACCCTGAGCCTTCTCGCGCACTGGATCGACGAGTGTGAAGGCCCCCATCTGACCAGCGCCCAGCAACAGACCGGACTCCGGGCCTCAAGGGGCCGGGGTATCCGGTCATGGCGCTGGAAGCGGTCAAGGGCTGTCGGGGGTGGTCTGGGGGATCGGCACCTGCCTTGCCCAGTTGATGCCCAGTTCTGCGAGGGCTGCGATGTCCAGGAGCGGTTTTCCTGATCAGTAGGTGGGTGGTTGGCCTTGGTTGATCAGTTTGGTGCCTGGTAGTGGTGGCGCTTTAAGCCCCGGTTGCTACGGCTTGTTGATGGGGGCACGGAGGCTTGGCTGTGTGCTGAGCCGGCGCTTTGTCAGGTGGAGTGAGCGTTGGTCAGCTGCGGCCCGTCACCGAACGCGGGCAGCGCCCGGACCAGGACTTGCTCGTCGACCCCGCCCAGTCGGGCCAGCAACTGCCGGCCGACCGGGTTCAGCATCACCTCGGCATCCTCGCGCGGACCGGCCTCGTCCCGCGGCCGCGAACCTGACCAGGTCCACAGCGGCAGCAGTGCGCCGCGGGCCAAGCCGTAGCGGTCAGCGATTCGGGACAGGTACGACCACGTCGTCTCCGCGGCGACCGGAGCGACTCGGAGCACCCCTGGGCGCGGCATCCTCAAGTATCCGACCACCGGCTACACCGGTATCGGGTTCATGGAATGTGCGGCCACAGCGGACAGCCGCTCGATTCTGAGCGGGGCGGCAACGAGGCTGGATCCGACGGAGAGGCAGTCCACGGTCTCAGCCCCTCTTGATCTGTTTGTAGAAGAAGAACGCGGGCTGTTCGACGGTGGGAAGCGCCCACGATCTGCCCAGCAGGTCAGGCAGGGGCTGCCCGTCGGGGAGCACCGTGAAGCCGTGCCGGGTGTAGAACTCGCGGAGCTTCGCGGTCTCCAGATCTCTCGTGGCGTTGCCGAACCAGCTCCGGACACCTCGCTGCCTCAGCCGATCCTCCATTGCCCGAATCAGCATGCCCCCGATGCCCCGTCCCCGAAAGGCTGGCACGACTGCCATGAGGTCCAGTTCGCTGTGCAGGTCCATGACCGGCGCGTACTCCGGTCGCCGCATCATCGTCATGGAGACTGCGACCTGTGACCTGCACGTGAGGGCGGCCCCTGCGAGCTTGCCGGTGCCGGGGTCGTGGTAACACAGCACCAGTGGCGCGTAGAGGGGATCGTGCTTCACCCTCGGGACCGCAGTCGGGGCGATGTCATGGAACGAACCCTCAAACAGCGCCTGCGCCTCCGCCCGTTGGGCGTCGGTTATCGCCTCAGATATCGCCACTGCAGTGCTCATGCGGCCCCAGAGTAGGGCACCTGCGGTACCTCGCTGGCAATGCAGAACCAACGGCCAAGGCTGTCCGGCCGCGCTCGCACTGAGTACCTGGACGGGAACGCCGTATGACCGGCCAGTTGTTTCTAGACACCGAGCCAGATCCTGAAGACGTGCACGAGCGCGTTGCCGAGGTGAAGCCCCGGGCTGTGGGCGAGGCCCTGTCGGAGACCGCGCCCTACTGGACCGTCATGCGCTCCGCCGGCCGTGTTCCGGGCGCTGGGTTGCTCGTCGCGGGCAGGCAGCCCGCCCCCGCACACCACCGGCAGACCGCCCCCGCACCGCCAAGGACGCGGACGATAGGCGGCCCCCGCCGACGGGAGAAGCGCCCGTCCTGGGCCCTGGTGTCAGTGGCGAGTTCTATGCTCAAGAGTTCTGCAGCACCGAGCAAGGAGCGGGTCCATGGCCATCGACTTTGTCGCCCTACATGAGCCGCTTGTGGAGTGGGTCCACGAACAGACGGCCGCGAACTCGACGGAGTACGTGACGATCACTGCCTTCGGCGAACAGCACGGTCTCGACGAGCAGCAGTCCCATCGACTCCTGCTGACGTGCAAAGACTGGGGGCTGCTGAGCGATCGTTACGCCGGGATGGGTGATCCAGCGGCCAATCTGACCCCACGAGGAATGGAGTGGGTACAGGAACGCCTACGTCGGCGCGCTGACCCCCGAGCGCGCAGTGCCACTGCACGCAGAGGCCTGCTGACCTGGTTGTGGGAGCAGAAGAACGATGGCGCGGGCTACCCCGTTGTGGAGGGCGTCCTTCAGTCCCCGCACTCGCTCCACGAGGGAGGTCGACTGCTGCTGGAGGAGATCGATCGTGCCAGCGCCTACCTCCTCGCCAAGGCATTGATCACAGGAACCAAGACGGGACAGACCGAAGGGCCCGTACGAGCTGAGATTACGGCTGAAGGGCAGGACTGCGTGGAGCACTTTGACGGCGACGTGAGCGCGTACGAGCGTCGAAACAGCACCGGCAACACGACGTTCAACATCGGCGAGAACACGGGCAACATTGCCGCGAACAGCCGTGAGTTCACCATGAACGCCACGACCAACAAGGACGGCATCGACCCTGCGGCAGTCGTCATGCTCGCCCGCGCACTGCGTCAGGCCGCGCCTGCCTTGGAACTGCCGGAAGAAGACGCCCTCGAGTTCACCCAGCTCGCCACGCGTCTCGAAACCGAGGCCGCCAACGGCTCTCCCGACCTCAGCAGGCTCCAGCGTTGGGGTGGTTCCATCATCGGCATCCTCAACTCGCCCGTGGTCAGTGGAGCCCTGGGGAGCGTGCTCGCTGCATACACCGGGACGGTGCTTCCGGGCCTGCCTCCCGCGTAAGACCGCAACAAATGACCACGGGGTGTGCCGAAAAAGGAAAGTCATGCGGCCCACCCCGTGGTACTACGCCGCTGCTCACTCCAGTCCAAGGGCACCGACCAGGGGATGTTCCACCGCGGATCCACCTCCCTCAGCGCGGCTGTCGCAGTGAGGCTGGGCGGGCTGGTCGAGCATGAGAAAGCGGGGCTGCAACTGCGTCGCACGCCGAAGCATGCTGAGGGGCCGACCACAGTGGTCGGCCCCTCAGCATGTGCCCGGGTGCTGCCACGCACACCGGCACCGGAAGGTTCAGGCCCGTTCGGTAAGGAAGGAGTCCGCAGCCGTCGGGGAGGTGGAACCTGTACGGGGAGCGTCGCACTCCCTAGGTAGGGAGGCAAGCCAACGCCGTCCAAGCTGGGTCACGGGTGCATCAATCGGGCCGCCCCCTAGTGACTTTTTGTAATCATCGCAGGTCGCAGGTTCCAATCTGCGTGGACGAGCTGCGTAGACACGCACCAGGGCCGAGGGGCGGTCCGCAGGTGCATCAACTGCTCCGACTGTGACGGGACATGGGGCACTATGCAGTCACGGTTCGGGCGTGCCACCGCCCGAGCGTGATCGAAGGAGTCCGCAGTCGTCGGCGGCGGTACCCACGCGGGTGCCGCCGCCCTGATCCCCAAGGGGGACCTCGCATGAGCCGTAGGCGCCATGCTGCGGGTGTTCACACGCCCGCACCGCACCGTCTCACCGGTACTGAGACGGCCGTCATCATCGTCATCGTCCTGACCAGCGCCGCGCTCGCGTGGGGCGGCATGGACCCGAGCACCGTCCTGCAGCTGCTCGCCGGCGTGATCCTGATCTCGGTGGGATCGGTGGTGACTCTGCGCTGTGGGCGGCGGGTCCCGCTGGTCCTGCCGCGGATCTGAGGGAACGCCATGGGGCGTCCCGAGAAGCCGATCCGCACGTTCAACCCGTACTTGATGGTGCTGGCCACGTACCTGCGCGAGACGCGGGACGAGGCCGGGCTCACGTACGCCGAACTCGCGGCACGTACCCGTTTCTGGTCCGCGACCACCCTGCAGAGGGCGGCGAGCGGTGAGCGCATCCCGCGCCTGGAAGTGGTCGAGGCGTATGTGCTCGCCTGCGGACCGCGCTCGGCGGAGAAGGCGCGCCGACTCTGGCGCCAGGCCCGCTCCTACGAGCACGGCGCGGACTACACAAATGCGCCCCGGCCGCGGCTGGTGGACAGTGCGGCGGACCTGCGCACCGCGCTGCGCGCGACGTACTACAAGGCCGGCGCCATGCCTCTGCGGGAGATGGAACGCAGGGCAGGGCTCGGGCGCCTGCCGCGCACCACCGTGCGGCGCATGCTCGACGGCGCCACCATGCTCAACCAAGAGCAGCTGCGCTCCTTCCTCATGGTCTGCGACGTCCCCGAACGCGATCACCAGGATTGGCTCGACGCCTGGACCCGCGTCTGGAAGCGCAACACGGTCAACGACCTCTACGAGCGGAAGCTCGTGGATGAGCTGACCGTGCGGCTGGTGACGGGTACCAAGGCGCTGGGCCGTCAGTTCATGGACAGCCCCGCGTCGGCGAGGCCGTTCACCATCCGGCGGACGCTCCCGCGCGTCGGTGAGGTGCACCTGGGCAGGACATACGTCGGTTGAGACGTCGGTCCGAGGACCGCACGGCAACATCGCACAGCAGCCCCGGTCAGACCTGTTAGACCTAATAGGCCCGACCGGGGCTGACGTGTGCACCTGGCGCACTGGATCGACGAGTGCGAAGGCCCGATCCCCACGGAGGACTAGCGGCGCCACGAGTCGTATGAAGCATTAACGTCTGGACCTCACCAACCAGCGACCGGGCGAAGGCGTCAATTATCGGGGATGCACGCGCCGCCGGGCGGACAAGCCGCCCGCACAGGGGCGCGGGAAGTGCAGCGGGGCTCAGACAGGGCCGCCTTACGCCAGTCAGGCCAACGGCACGCTGTGGTCGGCGTGGATGGCCGTCCCGTCGGCCAGCCCCACGTAGGGCCGCATCTGTGTGTACGGGATGCGCTGCTCTCGCTCCACACGCCGCAGTTCATCGGCTCGGATCAGGAACCGTGCGGGAGGGGCGCCGGGGACGAGTACGTGGGGGAGCGGAGTAGCCCAGTTCTCACCTCGTGTGACGAACATGCGTCGGTCGCCGGGGAGCTCGATACCCCAGCTGGTGATGGCGATCGGCTGGTCACCAGTGTTGACCGCCTCCACGCTGACGAAATGATCTCCCAGGTCCTGACTGCCGTCGGGCAGGTCGTAGACAGGGATGGAGTTGGAGACATGGAGGACGACGCGGGGGCCTACGGGAGCGGGCAGATAGCTCGCGATGTGGAAACGGTTTTCCTGCTGGTTGTGGTTTCCGACCTGCAGGGCGGCGGGGCCGTTGAAGGTGTTGCCGACCACGCCTTGACGGGCCGCGAATTCCCGCTGCTCGGCCACCAGCGCCTGAAGCTCGGTCGCAACCTGCTGCTGCTCGGAGTCCTCCAGATTCTCCAGGAGCGACTCGAAACGGGTCTGCCACGATGCCTCCTGGCGCAGGCGCGTCCGCTCTGCATCGCCAGTGGTGTCGGCTTCTCCCAGCGCCTGCGCGGTGCGGTCCAGGCGCTCCAGCTCCGCACGCTCGCGCTGAGTGTCGCCGCGCCCCAGGAGACGGGCTGCGCGTTGCCGCAGACCGGTCCATGCGTCGGTGCCAGCGGCTTGGACGACGGCGGTACCGCCAGCTCCGGCCACGGCCAAGAGTGCTTCGGTGAGCATGTGCCAATCCTTCGAGTCCAGGAAAGCCGACCCCTCACGCTGCGGCTGCGGCGCTGAGGCTTGCGACCAGTGTCCCTGGCACCACCCACAACAGGACCCTTATCAGTAGTGCCAGGGGAGGGCCCTCTCTTCTACGCCCACTCCATGCCGAGCTCCCGGAGGGCGTTGAGCTGTTCCTGGGTGAGTTTGTCGCGGCGGGCTTTCGTGTTGGAGACCCATACGCCGAGCCTGACGACCACTGGCTCAGTCTCGCCGTCGATCGAGATCTCCTCGGCGTGCCCCCTCGGCACAGGCCGTTGGCCTTCCCGTTCCACCCACTGTGCGAGGGCCGCCAGGCCCCGCTGGAACGCCTGCTGGGCCTTGCCCGATCCCTTCGTCGACCGCGCAGCCGCCGGGGCGGGGGAGAGGGCTTCAGCGGGCGCCACGCCCAGCTTGGTCAGTCGTTCCTGCTGCTCGGTCGATAGCTGCGCCCAGGTGCCGGCCTGCTTCTGCCGCTGAAGCCACTTGCCCAGGTCGTCGCCGTCGAAGGTGACGCCCGGTGCGATGTGGGGCAGTACGCCGTCGGCGTCGACCAGGTCGGCGAGCACCTTGTAGTGGCGTTGCCAGTCCAGGGGCCAGGGGCAGTTCCAGTCGGGGTCGATCGCGGCCAGTTGCTGTGCGCGTTGCGCCGCCCGCTCGGGGTCCTTGCCGAGGCCGCCTCTGCGGCGGAGGTTGGCGAGGAGCTGTCCGATGGCCAGCTGCTCGCCGTCCCCCTGGCCTTCGCCCCAGACAGCGTCCTGCCGCGGGGCGAGGTGCCCGGTGGCGCGCCGGTACGACCGGAGGGCGGCGAGCTTGTTCTCCCATGCTTCGTCGCCGGGTTCCCACACCATTCCGGCCTCGTTCAGCAGCGTGGTGCGGTGGGGGTCGAGTTCACCTGCGCGGTGGGCGCGGCGTTGCTGGTGGACCCACCGGCCCAGGGGGTAGTCCTTCGTCACGCCGACTGCGGTCACGGTGTCGTAGGGGACGGCGTGCAGGCCGGTGATCCCGTTCTCGGTACGCCAGCGGAGCAGGGCCTGGTAGCCCTCCAGCCAGACGAGGGATTCGGGCCGGATGACGCGGCAGCGGGTCAGGGCGGCGATGTCGGCGGCGTCGCGGGGGGAGGCGAAGTTGACCACGATGGAGGTGACCCGGTCGACCTCCTGCTGCTCCTCGCCGGCCTCTGCGGGCATGTCCCCGTTCTCCGGGCCGGCTGCGGTGGCGGGGGTGGGGTGGACGTGGATGCGCCGGCGTTCGGTGCCGCGGGTCAGGGCGCGGGAGGCGAGCTGGTCGACCATGCGTTCGGAGTGCGAGCGCAGGGCTTGGAGGATGTCGACCAGGGGCTGGTAGCTGGCCGAGGCGACCATGTCCTTCGGGTCCTCCCCGGCCTGGAGGAAGACGGGGATGATGATCCGGGCGGTCTTGGTCGTGCCGTCGGGGTTGGGGCGCAGGGCGCGTCCGATGTTCTGGACGACGTCGACCTGGGAGCTGCGCGAGCCGACGATGCACACCGCCTCGACCCCGCGCAGTCCGGTGATGTCGACCCCGACCCCGAGCGCCCGTACGGAGGACAGGAACGCCCGGTGCACCCGCCGGTTCTGGGCGTCGATGCCGTTGGCGAACCGCTGGATCACCGCACGCCGGTGCGCGATGGGATGGTCCCCGCACAGCCAGTCCGCCCACACCCGGTCCGCAGGCACGTGACGGCCTTCCTCCAGCTCGTACAGCTCAGCGTCGATCGACGACGCGGGCAGCTCCTCCGCCCCGGCCAGCGCCGCCGCGGATGCTTCGGCGGTGTACAGCTCGGCGGCCGTGCGTGGCATCTGCTCGGCGAACGCCGCGGCCTCCTCGACCCGCTGGTGGAACACCATGGTGGTGTGCAGGTTCTGCTGCGCCGTGTGCTCCAGCAGGGCGGCCTGGAGCAGGGCCATGCGCCGGCCACGCAGTGCGTCCTCGGACAGGCCCAGGATCGGGTCCGGGTCGCGGATCTCCAGCACGTCGATCTCGAACCCCGCGAGGATCGACCGTTCCACCGCCTCCGCCAGACCGAGATCGAAGATCCGGGTGCCGTAGGTGCTGGAGTCGTCCTCCATCGACGCGATCACCACCTCCCGCCCGTCCCGGCCCCGCTGCGGCCTGGGCGCAGCGAGGATCCGCGGGGTCGCGGTCAGGTAGAGCCGGAAGTCGACGGGGATCCGGGACTGGTCGTGGATCGCCGCCCACGGCCGGCCCATGTCCCCCGCGGTCATGTGCCCCTCGTCCAGAATCGCCAGGTCGAACGGAGCCATCCGCTGCCCGTACAGCCGCTTCCCGCCCGCCAGAGCCGATTCCAACGGCCCAGGAACAGTTCGGCGACCAGTGACGTCGGCGGGGTCCTCACGGTCCACGAGAGAGGCGTACGTGGCGAACACGACCACCGGCCCGGTCCCGGCCCACAGGGCGAGCTGGATCGGGTTGGTGGTGGTGCGCACTGCGAGCTGTTCCAGGACCTCGTCCTTGTCCACCGAGCAGACCGCGACCATCGGCGTGCGGTGCCCGACCCGCCGCCAGGACTGGGCACTCTGCACGATCAGGTCCAGCGTGGGCACCATGACGAGGATCCGCCCTTCCGGGAAGAACTCCAGAGCGCACGCAGCAGTGGTGATCGTCTTACCGGACCCAGTCGCGGACACCCCCATGGCACGCGCCCCCTCCGGAGGCACGAAAGATCTTGCAGGAAATCCGACCCAGTTACGAAATCCCAACTTCTGGTCGACCTGGTGTTCCTTGAGTGGAACCAAAAGCATTTATAAGCCCTCCCCGATTCCTATTCCTACGGTCTTCCAGATGGCCGCGTGCGGAGTGCAGGCCGCGCCCAAGTCGTTCCGGATCGACACATCCGCCTTGTGCCAGCCGCCGGGCTTTCCGTCCTTGAAGGGCGGTCTGTCGTCCGGGTCGTAGTGCCCGGCACCGAGGGTGCGGACGACGTAGTCTCCGTCGCTGTCTACCGTTCGCGCGGTGCACAGTCCACTGGCTTCGCCCAGCGCCTCCAGCACCCGACGCCGCGCTGTGCGTCTTCGGGGCAGCGGCAGTGTTGCGCCAGCCACCGAAGGTCCTCTGCTGTGAGCCAGAGGGCTATGCGGCCTTTCGCGGCTTCTTCTTGCGGATTTGTGGGGGTGACCTCGGCCATGTGCGCCCCCTATAGAGGTCCGAAGCGTTCACAACGGGGCGGCTGGTTGCGGAGCGGCAGGCGCTTTACGAGTTCTTCCAGTTCGGAGTCGCCTCTCGCGTGAGTCTGCGGCTCATCCGGTCGATCATCGCCAGGCGGATCATGGCTTCGGAATGGTGTGGGTGGGTCTCGTAGTCGTGGGCCAGGCGGCGTTGGTGTATGAGCCCCAGCTCGGTGCGCTGTGGCGCGGCATCAGCGCACGGACCGTCTGCTGAAGGTCCGCGATGTGCTCGGCCCGCGCGGCGAGCTCCGCCCGCAGATGCCGGGTTTCCGCCTTCGCCAGCTGCCGCCCGTGCTCGGCCTCGGCCACCGCCAGGGCGTGCTCCTGCCGCACCCGCTCCAGCTCGGCGCGCAGCGCGCCGACGTCATCCTGGCCGTGCTGGTGCTCCTGGCGTTGGCCGCCGGTCCCGGCGGTGTCGGGGCCGGCGGGAGCTTTCAGCCTGAACCCGGCCGCGAGCAAGTCGTCCACCGGGATGAGCCACCCCCGGGTCTCGTCCGAGACCGCGCCGGGCAGGTCCCCCGCCTCACGGCGACGGCGGATCGTGGACCGGCTCACACCGCACGCGGCGGCAGCCTCCCGCTGAGTCAGCATCGGACGCTTCATCCCCCTATCCTCCACGCCCCGACCTGCACCGCCCGTCGCGCCTGCCGGTCCGGTCGGGTGACCCCCAGCTGGCTCTGTACACGAGAACGGGAGGCGCCCATCAACGATCAGGATTCACGGCGAGAATCCCTGCCGCTTGATCAACACCGATGAGTTCAGAGGTCGCTGACGGATGCTCGGTGGTACGAGGATCTCCCTCGACAAAGCGTGCTGGGCCCAGGGCAGCGGCGTGTGGTGCGCGCCTCACTCGTCGGCCGATGCGTGGCTGGTGCGGCGTTCGGGATCGTGCTGCGCGCGCTTCGTGGCGGCATCGGCGAGTGCCTCTCGACGATGGGTGAGTTCCCGGTCGAGCGTCTGCAGGGCGTCCTTGGCGAGCCCATCGTCGGTCATTTGCCAAAAGTGCGGCTCGTAAAGCTGGCGGACGCGAGTCGGCTGGGGGAAGAGCGCCGTTATCGCGGGATCGCCGATCTTTTTCAAGGCAGTTGTTAGCCCCTCGGGCAGTCGGGCGTGGCGGATGAGGCCGAATTCGAGAAGGCGCTGACAGCCGTCCTCCCAGGCATCGTCACGCAGGCCGAAGCCCTGCATGCGGGGCCGCGTGGTGAGGAAGACGCCCGACACGCTGTGCTTCTTGGGCGCCCACTGGCTCAGCATCCTCAGGATGAGCCACGTGGCGACCTCGGAAGGATTGAGCACCTGGATCCAGCCCTTCAGGAAGAAATCCTTGGGGAGCGTGATCGTCTTGGCCACTGTCCAGCTACGGACGGGGACGGAGTAGACGTCCGGGGTCGGCATATCGCCCCGCCCGCCTTCCCCCATGAGCGAGAAGTCCTCGTACAACCGCTGTCTGCGCGCGCCCCGAGGAATAGAGACCAAGGAGTCTTCTTGGCCGAGTTCCTCCAGAGTTCTCAAAGCTCCCTTGACCTGCCGAAGCCGCAGGTCCTCCAACTTCCTCGTGCGCCACCGCTCCTCCGCGCGCGCACTACCACGGAGCTCCGGAGGCATGTTCTCCAACACAGCGTCGTACGCCCCCGACGCTGTGTCGTACGCACCGTCGATGGCAACGAGGGTTGACCACGAGTCGGCTCCCTTCAGAGGGCGACCGTTCTGCCAGAGGTCTCCTGTGTCCTGTCGGCACTGCGCCTCGAAGACCGCCAACAAGTAGAAGCGCAGCGCCAACCCCCGCGGAAGGACTAGCTTGGTGAGTCTCGACCGCTCCCCGTCGGCCTGCAGCAAAACGCTGCGCAGGACGATCGAATCCGGTTCCTTCCCGGCCTTCCAGATCCTGTCCAGGGCCTCAGACGCTTTCGCGACCGAGCCGGTCCTCCGCATCTGCTGCAGCCGACGCAGTCTGCGCTCGTTCGTCTCCTGTGCGTCAGCCACGAAGGAAGATTAGCGTTTTGATCCCGTCGTTTTGCTCCGGGTTAAGGACTCAGAGTCCTTAACCCGGATCAAAACGTTGATCACGTCCCTGATGAGCACACTTCCAGACGCCTCACCATGGACTCCAGGCCTGCTCAACGCAGGCTCGGCGGCCATGTCGTTCGTATAGACACGAACGGCCCCGGGGTCCATCCGGGGCCGCCTGCTCGAGGAGCTCTTCAAGGAGAACAGTACGTGGCCAATTTCAATGACCCCCAGCTCCTGCCTCAGCGCTGGGCGATCATCCTGCTCGCCGGCGGCCTGGCGGGCATCCTCGTCCTGAGCTTGGCAGGCCCGCTGCCCGGGCTCGGCGCCGCAGGCGCGACGGTGCTCGCTCTGCACCAGCTCATGGCATAGCGAAACCAGTGGAGGGTACTGCCGGTACCCTCCACCGGCACCGTCGGGCGCCCCATGTCGGCCGGAGGCGGGAGCGGTGAGACGGACGCCAACGGGTACTCAATCGCGAGCACGGGTACGCGTACCGACGCGCCAGGCGATGCCCCCTCAACCTCGACCATGCTGACGGTGCCCCCCCCGGCCGACCTGGACGTTCTCGCTGGCCTCCCTAGGGCTGGTTCACAGGGATCACAAGCAACGGCCGCCCGGGTCCCGCTGCCCGTCCTACGCCTGACCGGTCGAGTCGACGACCGGGACCTCACTGACGTTCGCCGTGCGACGACCATGTCCGGCCTGCCTTCTGGAAGGGCCGCCGGGGCGACGTTCTGGGCTGTATGCTCGCGGCTGTGAGTCCGACGAGAATTGTGAGCATGGAGATTGCGGAGACTACCCACAATCAGGTGGCGCTGTTGGCGCTGGCCTGGGGGGTTTCCCAGAGCGAGGCGGTGCAGAGGCTGGTGGAGCACTTCCAGCGCACTTCCACCCCCAAGAAGAGCCGCAAGGAGGGAATGATCGATGTGCATGCCTCGTACGAGGGGGTGCGCGTCGAGGGCTTCTACGATCCGGCGGCGGAGAGCGTGACCGTGCCGGAGGGGCCGGCGCAGGGGCTGTACAAGTCCCCGAGCGGCGCGGCCGCCGCGGTGCTGCGTGCGCAGAATCCCAAGGTGAGTTCCAGCCGGAACGGGTGGTCTTTTTGGATCATTACGGACACCGGCAGCCCGTTGCAGACGATCCGTCGCTGAGGAGGCGGGCGCGGCAGCGCAAGAGGGCATGCAGGTGAAGCCGATGCCTGCCTATGAAGGCACGCGATCGGCTTCACGTGGGAAGGCGCGCCAACGCCTGCCCATATCCCTGTGTGCGCGCAGGTTGGAGCCCAGTAGCAATCAGGGTCGACCGCGGTCTGGTGAGCAGCCCGTCGGTCTGTGATGAAGAGTCTGCACCGCCCGGCGTGATCACGGATAACCGAAGCGGCGCGAAAGTGAGTCAACCCAGGTCAGAGCATGAATCCTGTATGTCCTGACAGGTGAAGAGCAGGACCTATTCTACCGTTTTTACATGAAATACCGCGTAAGAAGGTCTGCCACACGCATCGTTGGCTCTCTGACCTGCGATGTTGGCCGCAGGACGTCAAGAAAAGTCGATGTCCCCCGTGTCACGCTGTCATCCGGTACGTGCTAGGAGACCGTGTCAGTGACCGCAACTCTCTGACCTGCGGCAACGGCCGCCACCTCTCGGATAAAGTCGCACTTCTGTTGGACGAAAACGCGTCGAAAGTGAGCAAGGGAAACGACGAGCTTTCTTTGGCGCGTTGGTGAACTAATGCCTTGACCGACTGTCACTTGTGCCATACCGGCTGGGAAGCTGTGCCCAGCAGTTCATCCGTGTGTAGGGAGCGCCAACTCCCCCTGATCGCACGGCTGGACCAAGAGGTTGGAGCCAAGTAGCACCGTCTGGCGATCTCGTGACTCGATCCCGTGATCGCCGGACGGTGGTTAGGGAGATTCTTATGGGCACCAAGCCCTCCACCACCGCGAAAGCCACGGCAATCGAGCTCGCGTCGTCGAGCATCGACACCAGTCACTCCACGCACGGCCGCTTCGGCATGTCGCATGCCCTCGTGATCAGCGTGTGCATCGCGACGGCGGCGATCCTCACCGAGCGCGGTATGGCTGTCAGCGACACACTGTTCCTCCTCGCGGGCGCCTCCAGCATCGGCGCCGCCGTCGTCCTGCTCGTCGTGACCGGCGGCCGTCGCGCCGGCCGGTTCAGCCGCCTCGTACGCGCCTACTTCACCTCGGGGACCTGAGGTGACCGCTATGGGACGTCGTGAGAACGCACTCGACACCACCGTCCCCGCACGTGCGGAGCTCGCCAGCTTCCTGCGCACCCGAAAGGACACAGCCAACCTTACCCACGAGCAGATCGCCGCACGGACGAACGGCGCAGCGTCTAGGGCAACACTCTGCCGTGCCACGTCCGGTGCCACTGTGCCGCCCTGGCACACCGTCGCCACCTTCGTCGAGGCCACCACCACGGAGATGGAGGAGTTCTTCGAAAGCGCCGAGGTAGCCATGGCCCGCGCCCTGGAGCTATGGATCCGGGCGCGCCGCGCCACCCGAGCGCCGTATTACATCCACAAAGCACCCGACCCGACCCTCATCTGGGACGTGGCCGACTTCAGCAGGGCACTGCGTGCTCAGCACGTGTGGGCGGGCTACCCCACCCCCGGAGAGATGGAGCGCATGGCGGGCCCCGGAGAACTGCCGGGCACGACCATCCGCCGAATCATCAAGGGCAGCACTCTCCCCGTTGACCCCCAGCAGACCCTCGCCTTCCTGAAAGCCTGCTACGTGATCACCCCCGGCGAACACCAACTGTGGCTCGCCGCAGCGCTCCGAGCCTTCCGACGCAGCCCGGAACGCACGAAGGACGTCACGGTCTGGGAGAAGGTGCACGACAAACTGCACACCCAGCTTCACCCCAGCCACGACGCCACGCCCCCGCCCCTTCTCCGCGTAGCCGCCTGACCTCCGACGCTGCGCTCATCGAGCGCAGCGAGAACCGAACTCAAGCGGAAGTCAACAGAGGCAGAAGCCCTCGAACCCTCCAGGTTCGAGGGCTTCCTGCTGAGCTCTGCCGGCCAGGGGCCGACCCGCGTCCCCGGCCCCACACCCGCGCCGGGCACAACCGCAGCATCCGCAGCGCCTGCTCCGGGAACAGCGCCCGGACCCGCCGATCCGTGGGCTCCTCCCGTCAGCACGGACGCCAAACGTTCATGGGGACCCCTCACCGAGAGCCTGGATCTTCCCCGTGACCTGGATCTCGGTGACCGGACCGGCGCCCTGGGACAGCTGAAGATCAGCTCTGCCGCGCACTCCCGGATCGTGTCGGTGCTCAATACCGTCCTGCCCCAACACGAGGCGGGCCTCCTGGTGACCGCCCGGCTGTGGCCGCTGCTCGCCGCCCGGATGCAGCGCATGACGATGGACGGCGCACCCCTCGGGGCGCACCTCGCCCGTCTTCAGCCGGCCGACGCCGCCTGGCGCCAGGGCCCGCCCGCAGAGACCACGGGCCGCCTGCTCCTGGCCACCCATCACGCCTTGACCACACCGCCCGGCGAACCACTGCCGATCAAGCCCCACGTCTCTCCGACCGCGGCAAGGTCCCGCTCCACAACCGCCCCCACCGCCCCCACGGGCAGCCAGGCCCCGTCGGAACCCGCCGTCCCCGCACACCGCCAACAGGCCGTCCCCGCGAAGAGCACCAGCCGCCACAGAGCCTGACCAGCAACCCGGAATCCTTCGGCACGCGCCTGCGGCACAGACGGGCGGCCCTCACCGGCGGCATCCACACCTCAATGGGGTTCTGACGGCGCGTAGCCTCAGCCGCTGTGGGCATCATAGGAGACAGTCTTGACCAGGCCACCGCCCGTACCGCGACCCGCCCGATTCCGAAATCCGCCGGCGCGAGGGTCCGGTTCCTCGTAAAGCAGTTCAAAGGCTCCATCCGGGAGGCGGCCCGGGTGCTGGGGGGTCCCAGCGCACCGTCGAGCGCTACCTCAAAGGCCAGATCCGCCACCCGCTCCCCGACCTCGCCGCCCGCCTGGAGAGCGAAGTCCGCAAGCGCTGGCAACCCCGCATCCGCGACAAAGCCAGAAAGGCAGCCGCGACGTCGACCGGCATCGTCATCGAGACCCGGGCACGCTTCGGCTTCACCGCCGCCCCGGGCACCAGCGACGACGGCCGTACCCGGCTCATCACCCAGCACCTCCCCCCCGCACTACGCCGCCCGCCTCTTCACCGCCCAGGACCAGGGCGCCACCGAGCAGCAGCTCCAGGCGATCGCCGCGGAAGGGCTCCAGGAGGTCTACTTCAGAGACCGCGGCTGCCGCGCCGCCGGCCTCCAGGTCGAGTTCACGGACATCGACTACGTCGAGCTGGAGTTCTGAGCACGGGTCAGTTGCGGTTGATGATCTGCACGCAGGCCGTACGGGAACTGCTCTGGTAGCGGGCGCACAGCTTGCCGTTGTCCATGAGCCGCCCGGGGACAACGGAAGCGACGAGCTGACCGTCGCGGCGGCGGGCGGTAAGCGTGTAGGTCAGGCCACCGGGCTCGGTGATGTGCACCGTCGCCCGCGTACGTTCCCGGGGAGGGTTGGTCCAGGACGTCCAGACTTTGCCGGGGTTGGCGCTGCCCGACTCCCCGGTCGTGGAGATACAGACCTGCGGTCCGGAAAGATGATGCGTGCACGCGGACGCGGCGGCCTGTGCGGGCGCCTGCATCGAGGTGAGCAGTGCGGCGGCGGTGACGCCCACGGCCAGGACGCGGAGGGGCGATCGGCTCATTCCCGGTCAACGAGCAGTACGGCTTGGGGGACTCGGCCGGTGGCGTGGCGGTCTCACCCACCAATTCAGCCGTCTGAATGCGGGAGGCGCGACGTGCGAGCCAACCGGCCTGCACGGGTACGGAGGAAAACGTTCCCGGGATTCGGTAGGCTTGGCGCCCCCGAGCAGTGCTCGGATCCACGCACAGGCGCGGACTGCAGGATCCTGGAGCTCAGTTGGCCCGGGAGGTTCAAAAAAAACCTTTTTCGGCTGACGTCATGACGTCACAACGTCATAGGCGATTCGAGATCTAGTCAGGGCTCACTGCCGAAGAGGTTCTTACCTCTCGCAAGGGGCTCCCGCCATCGGGGCCCCACGGACCCTAAGGCCACGGGTGAACCTGTACATCTCCGCGGAGAACGCACTGCTCTTCGCGGCCGCCTGCGCCGTCGGAGGACTCGTCTACCGCCGTACGAAGAACCAGCAGTCAACCGCGGGGTCAGCCGCGAGCGGTGACCTGCCGACAGCTCTGAGTGCCGCGGCCTTTGCCCTGGCGCTGCTCGCCTTCCTCTTCGGCGCCGGAGACGGCTCCTCCACCGGCGCCGAGCCGCCCTCCCTGAATGAACCGACAACCAGCTCCACCCCGCCCCCACGCTGATGACCGGGCGGGCTGGGGGGCGGCCCGAACCCGACCGCCCCCCAGCCCGTCGTGTCACTCCGCCCCGCGCTGAATCGGGACGTCACGGCCAGGTCTTGTTGCGACCGGCGCTGAGAGTGGACCAAATATCCTGGGTGCAGAATGCACGCATGACAGAAGCATGGGCGGCAATATTTGCCGCGCTGATCGCCGGCGTGCTGACGCTGGTGGGCGGGCATATGGGCTTCCGCGCCGGCCGCCAGCAGGTGAAGGACCAGGCACAGGTTGAGCATGAGCAGTGGCTCCGCGGCCAGCGCCAAGAGGCGTACGCCGACTTTCTCGCTGCGTGGGATGCCGCGTACGCAGCTCTGAAGCAAGAGGTCACCCGCACTGCCGAGCACTGGGAGACGATGGCCAAGAACGACCTGGACGTCGACTTCGACGAAGATGACCTGAAGCACGCTCACGCGGTTGCGGACGTAGCCATGCGACCGATGCGAGCGCCTCAGGAACGCGTGCTCCTGCTTGGTCCCGAACGCGTCGACCGTGCCGTGGAACGTATGGGGCGCGCGTTGCACGTGCTTCAGGACGCATTCGTTGACCACTTGGCGCCCATCGCTGTACCGCGCCCTGCAGTCCTTTGGACAGATGCGGTGGACGCCATGGAAGAGGCGCGGACGGGGATGCTTGCGGTGATGCGGTCGGAGGTGCGCTCAGCACCTGATCTGGCGAAGCCTGCGCGCAGGGCGCTGACTGACCAGGCCGACCCGGCGCGCCTCTCCACCTGACACTGGACCGAGCCGACACGGGAGAACTGAGCTCAAGAACGGGAGCCCGTCGCTGCGGCGACGGGCTCCCGCTAGGTCAGAGGCGCCGCTCGGCCCAGAGGATGAGCAGGCTCACCGCTCCGCTGCCGACACCTGGCTTCGTTCACTTCAAGCGACAGCGTTTGTCGATGACTTGCGGCGGCAGTTGGTGATCAATGGCTGAGGAGCTGTCGACGAGTTATGACGGCACGGCTGATGGCCGTGTCTGCCTTGGCTCTTGAGAGCCAAGGGATGAGGCATGGGATACTCGATCATGCCTGTGACTAACCCGTGGCTGGCTGGCCCGTCGCCGAAGAAGCGGCTCGATCGCGAGCGTCTGGAAGAACGAATACTCAACCTGCTGTCGTCGCAGAACATGTGTGTGCTCGCGACGGCAGGGCGGGAAGGGCCGCTCGCGACGCCGGTGCGGTACTTCCACCTCGACTTCGCGGTGATGTTCAGCACGGCTCCCGGTTCTCCGAAGATGAGGAACCTCGCCGCCGACCCCCGGGTGTCGGTGGGGATCTTCGCCCCGCTGGTCGGGCAGGCCAGCAGCCGAGGGGCTCAGCTCTTCGGGCGGGCTCGCGTGCTGTCTGAGGACGACCCCGATTTCGAGCACTACTGGCCGGCATTCCGCTGGCAGTCCGACCATGTCGAGCGGTCGCGTTCTCTCGACGAACCTCAGTCGGGCCCTCTGGTCGTGATCGAGGCCGAGAGGATCGTCTATACCGAGCACTGGTTGCGGCGCGAGGGTTTCGCGCCGCGTCAGTTCTGGACTAAGCCGGGCCGGTAGTCCGGCAATTCTGATCGATTCTCGGGGCGGTCAGCCGGCCTTGGCGGGTTCCTCGGCCCGGGCTCGGGTGCTGGCGAGGCGGTAGGAGTCGGTGCCGGTCTCGATGATGGTTCCGTTGAAGGTGAGTCGGTCGACGATGGCCGCGCAGAGCCGGGGATCGGTGAAGGTCTTGGTCCAGCCGCCGAAGGATTCGTTGGAGGCGATGGCGACGCTGTTCTTCTCCTCGCGTTCCGTCAGCACCTGGAAGAGCAGTTCGGCGCCGCGGCGGTCCAGTTCCATGTAGCCGAGCTCGTCGATGCAGAGGAGGTCGACGCGGCCGTAGCGGGCGATGGTCTTGTTCAGCTGCTTTTCGTCGGCCGCTTCGACCAGCTCGTTCACGAGATTCGTGGCCAGCGTGTAGCGGACGCGGTAGCCCTTCATGGCGGCCTCGGTGCCCAGGGCGATGAGCATGTGGGACTTGCCCGTGCCGGAGTCGCCGATCAGGCAGAGTGGCTGGCTCTTCTTGATCCATTCACAGCTGGCCAGCGTGTGGATGGTAGCCGCGTCGATGTTGGGGTTCGCGTCGAAGTCGAACGCCCGAAGCGACTTCTCCCGCGGGAAGCCGGCCGCCTTGATCCGCCTCTCCGAACGGCGGCGGGACCGGTCGTCGCACTCGGTCATCAGCAGTTCGGCGAGGAAGCCCCGGTAGGTCATCTGGTCCTTCATCGCCCGGTCGGCGATGTCGGAGAACTCGTTGCGGATCGACGGCAGCCGCAGAAGCCGACAGGCGCTGTCGATGGCAGCGTCGGCGGCCTGCTCGGTCAAGCCTCGCTGGCGGGGCAGGGTCACTGTGCTTCTCCCTCACGGTGGTCGCCGCCGCTGGTGCGGCGGCGTCGGAGCAGTTGGTCATAGGGGGCCACCGAGGGCAGCGGCCTGGTGTCCGCAGGAAGGTGTGCGAGCCGCCACTCGTGCAGGGACGTCACCGTCGCCGACGGTTCGCCAGGAGCCAGCCGGTCCGCTGCGGGGGCGGGCTCGGTCTCCGCCTGGGCGGCTTTGCGGGCTTCCAGAGCGACCGCGTCCGCGGTCATCGCACCGGCTCGCAGGGCCGCAGCCAGGCCGGCGACGACATGCTCATGGGGCAGATGACGCCCCAGCAGGAGTACCTCGATCAGAGCCCGGGTGCCGTCCCGCTCGCCATGCATCTTGCGGGCCTGATCCCACCAGGCGTCGTGGACCGGAGTGAACCTGCCTGCCGAGCGGGCCTGTTCGAGGGCCGTGGAGCCAGGGAAGGCGCCGGGCTTGCGAACCAGGACTTCCAGGTAGTGGTCCAGGTCCAGACGGACAGCACCTTTCGCGATCAACCGTTCGTGCCGGGCGACTTCCATGTTCTGGTCGTAAACCACCAGGTGAGAGGCGTGCAATACGACGCGCACGCGTTTGCCGATCAGCCGGATCGGGACCGAGTAGCGGTTGGTGCGGACCGGGATCTGTCCGTAGCGGTCGACCCGCGGGGTGAACAGCCGGCCCGTCTCGAACGGTTCCTCGGGCAGCGGCATCAGCAGCGGTTGTTCGAGCGCGAAGTACTCCGCGACCGTCTTGGGCCTGGACCCGATGCGGCGGGCGTCGTCCTGCCGGTCCCACTGTTCGACCATCTCGTTCAGCTCGGCGAGCGAGGCGACCTCGGGGACGGGGACGAAGTGGTTGCGTCGGAAGTAGCCGATCATCCCTTCGACTCCGCCCTTCTCGTGGGCGCCTTCGATGCCGGGCCGGCAGTAGAAGCTTTCAATGCCGAAGTGCGAGCGGAAGGCGATCCACCGGTCGGCCTCAACTCTTCCCCGGCTCTGCCCCAGCACCCTGGCGACGGCGGCCTTCAGGTTGTCGTAGCGGACCTTGGTCCGCGGGACCCCGCCCAGAGTCCGTAGCGCGTGGACGTGGCCTTCGAAGAAGGCTTCCTGGCCGCAAGAGGCGAACACGCGGTGGACGGCCTTGCCCGAGTACGACAGCCGGAAGGAAAACAGGTAGCAGGTGACCAGCTCGCCGCCCAGGCGCACGGTCACGTCACCGAAGTCGACCTCGGCTTCGTGACCGGGCTGGTGGGTCTGCGGGACGAATGCCTCCAGCGGTGCCTTGCCGGACTCGACCAGGATCTCGGGCTTCCGGCTGGCGACGTAATAGCGCACGACTCCGTAGGAGACGTCCGCCCCGTGCTCCTCGACCAGCCGGTGGAAGATCCGCGTGACCGTGTGCCGCTGCTTGCGCGGCGCGTCCAGATCCGCCCGCAAAATCTCGTCGATCACCGGCTTGTACGGATCCAGCGTGGTGGCTCGGGGAGGCAGCTTCTTGCGGGGCTCCGGCCAGGACGAGTCCAACGCCTTCCGTACCGTCCGCCACGTCACGCCGTGCTTGCGCTCAAGCTCCCGCATCGACATGCCGCCGCGATGGTCACGCCGGATCGCCGCGTACAGCTCGAACTTCGACATTTGCGGCATGACCAGGACCTTTCACCAGGAGCATCCCGATGCTGCCCTGGCAAGAACCCCAGTGCCTCCCGAACTCATCAACATCACCCGACCGTGGTTCTGGGCGCCTCCCAAACCCGTCGACAAGTGACGTCGCTACTGCTCGATAAAGCCACATGGGGACTCCGAAATCGATCTGAATAGATTTCAGGGGATGTACGTGCGCCCGAAACTGGGCATGTGTCATACGTCACATCTGCCTTTGGTATGCCGCGCCCGTGCTTCCGCCGGTTGAACTGAGCGCGACCTTAAGACACATGGACGTCGGCCGCAGCTCCGCATGACAAGGCCAGCCAAAGCAGTGTCTCCGCAGCTCAGACGGGCATCGGGCTCGCAGATGAGTAACCAGGCGCTAACTAGGGCTAACTAGTTCCAGAAAGTTCTAGCCCGTATTGCTCTTTGTCGGCTGGAAATCAACGGCGGAACCGTTGGCCGATGAAGGGATAGCAGCGGCCCTTCCGCGCCGACGGCAATCACTGAGCTTCTTCAGCGTTGCAGCTCCAGTGTGAGGACGGCCTTGGCGATTGACGTCATGCGGTTGGGACTGCATCGGGACCTGCGGAAGATCCGCCAGGACTTCAGGCGGGCGACGCCGCGTTCGACGGGTGCCCGTGTGGCGGCCAGGGCACGGTTGCGGGTCTTCTCAGTGGGGGGCAGTTCCTGCAGGGGCCTGCGTTTGATGCCCGTGGTCAGCCACGGACCGGCGCCCTGGTAGGCGAGATCGGCCACGATGGGAACGCCCTGGCGCTCGCAGATTCGGATGATCCGGTGGGTGCGGGCGGCGGTCACGTCGTGAGTGCGGCCCGGCAGGGCGGGCGAGAGCCACAGCAGCCGGCCGCCGGGATCGGTGACGACCTGCACGTTCACGCCGTGGCGCCGGTGCTTGTGGGAGTAGTCGGCCCGGCCGTCGCCGACCCGGTCGCACTCGGCGAGGGTTCCGTCGAGCAGGACGAAGTCGGGATCATGCTCGCGCAGCGTCCTCAGCAGACCCGGCGCACGCGCGGCGAGCAGGTCGACGACCGCGCTGATGTAGGCATGGGCGGTGGACTCGCTGATCCCGAACCCGGCGGCGATCTTCACCAAAGTGGTGTGCTCGCGCAGGTACACCAGTGCCACCATCGCGCGCTGGGACGGACGGAGCTTGCAGCGCCGGTCGCCCTCACGGGTGACGATCAGCATGGTGACCCACTCCACGAGTGCGTGCGGCAGGTCGATTGCGGCAGGATGGACGACCAACGAGGCCCCCGAGCAACGTGATTGAGACGTCAGACATCTCGATCAACAGCCCGGGGGCCTCGCTCGTTGCGCTTCACGGCCATCACCCGGTCGGTGGCCAACTCGAAGAAGCTCAGTGAGCCCATTCCAACCTGACGCCCTTGTCTGTCAGTTGGACTGACAACTTGGTGAAGCCCCTGGTAGATGGGTATTCGACCAATCGGACTGTCAACCGGTCCCACGCAAAGATTCGGGCCCTCGTCGAGCAGGCCGTCGCCACCCTCACGTACTGGCGTCTCCTTCGCAAGCTGCGGTGCTCGACCACACGGATCACCACCCTCATCCGGGCCGTCCTCATCTTCATCTGACCGGCACAGAGTGAGGATGGAAAATACCCACTGATGGACGTGCCCGGCAGCGGCGCGTGGTGGGCATATAGCCGATGTGGGACTGGGTTGGGGTCTATCTTTGAATGGGCTGGATGGAGCAACGCCGAAGTGAGCACGGACCGACGCCGGTGTAAACAAGGCCTATGACAACACGAAGCGATGTGACCGAAGCTCGGGAGACCCTCAAGGATGTCCTCAAACTCACTCCTCTGCTACATTCTCACGCACTTACGGAGCACCTGGGGGGAGAAGTCTTTTTGAAGTTGGAAAATTTGCAGCACACTGGCTCATTTAAGGCGCGAGGAGCCTATTGGCGAATGCATCGGCTAACTCGGAAAGAGCGCTCCCGCGGGGTGGTGACCGCTAGCGCTGGAAACCACGCCCAGGGGGTCGCCCTCGCCGCCCGTAAGCTCCAAATCAACGCCACCGTCGTCATGCCAAAAACCGTCGCACTGCCCAAGAAGGTCGCGACTGAGCACTACTTGGGGGAATATGGGAAAACTGAATTGGAAGGAGAGACGGTAGCTGAAGCCATTCACGAAGCACAGAAGATTGCAAAGCGAAGTGGCCGTATTTACATCCCCCCATACGACCATAAGGACATCATCGCTGGTCAGGGAACTGTAGGGCTAGAGATCGCCGAACAGTGTTCGGGGGTGAAGACCGTCGTGGTGCCGGTTGGCGGCGGTGGCCTTGCCGCCGGGATTGCAGTAGCACTGGCAGATCACGTGTCCGCCCCTAAGGTTGTCGGGGTGCAGGCTGAGGCCTGCGCGCCCTACCCGGGGTCGCTAGAGGCGGGCAAGCCGGTCCCGGTCGCAAAGGGCGTCACCATCGCTGACGGAATCGCCGTGACCGAGCCGGGAAAAATGCCTTTCAAAATCCTGAAGGAGCACGGAGTCCCTGTGCTTACCGTCACGGAAAACACCCTGTATAGCGCACTCATCATGTGTCTGGAGCGGAGTAAACAACTAGTCGAGCCTGCCGGCGTGGCTGCGTTCGGGGCGCTTCTGCAACACAACGACAAACATATGTTTGAACCACCGGTGGTAGTGGTCCTGTCTGGTGGCAACATCGACACGCTGCTGCTATCCCATCTGCTGCGGCATGGCATGCCCGCAGCTGGGCGCGCTCTCGCATTCCGTTGCCGTCTGGCGGATAAGCCGGGTTCGCTCGCTAAACTTCTGTCGGAAATGGGCGAACTGGACGCGAACCTCATTGACGTGAGACCCGAGCGCGTCGCACAACGCTTGCTATTCCATCACGCGGATGTGCTTGTGCATCTTGAGACTAAGGATGAAGAGCACCGCGATAAGATCATCAAACACATGCGCGAAAACAATTACAATTTCGATCTCGTTTAAGCTCGCGCCAGTGAGCTCTTTCCAACCTCCCGTGCCCGTGCTGGCTGCAGTTGGGAGTACAGACAGGTGAAGCCCCTGGTAGATGGGTTTTCGACCAAGAGAACCATCTCCACCAGAGGCCAGGCATGGTTGTCTACCCGTCCGGCGTCGACGTGTCCAGCTCGACCCTGCGCTTCCTCGTCGCCCGGCTATGGAGAAATCCTGGAGACGATCTTGAAATAGCGGCCTCGGGGCACCACCGGAGACCGACACACCCCGATGCTCTGACCTGCATCTTTGACATAAGTCTTAGGTCGACGATCCTACAGGGCCTAATTCGGGACGACGAGGTCGGGGTTTCCTGCGCGGTATGGACGCCCACACCTTGGACCTGACGGGCCTGCCGGCGGAGCGGCGCCGGTTCCTGGCGGCGGTGGGGCGTCGGCTGACCGCTCAGTCGCTGGATAGGCGCGAGCCGCAGCGGCGGCATCCGATCCTTTTGACGGTGCTCTCGCAGTCGGCCGCCGATGTGTTGGACGAGGTCATCGGCCTGTTCGACCAGGCCGTCTCGGCGAGGGAGAGCCGGGCGCGCATCAAGATGCGTGATGCGCTGGCGGCCCGCGCCGCTGCCGGGGAAGGACGGTAGGCGCTGCTGGACGAGATCCTGCCGGTCCTGGTCGACATCGGGATCGAGGACGAGATGGTCGGCTCTGTGCTGCGGAACACCATCGGCATGGAAAGGCTGCGGGCCGCGCTCGCCCAGGCCACCGGCAGGTTGCCACGCGACAACGGTCATCTGGCGATGCTGGACAACTCCTACTCCTACCTGCGGCAGTTCACCCCGGACGTGCTGAAGGCGATCAGCTTCACCGGCGGTACGGGCTCCGAGGCCCTCATCTAGGCCGTGGCGATCCTGAAGAAGCTGAACGCGGACGGGGCCCGGAAGGTCCCTGACCACGCGCCGACGGACTTCGTGCCTGCCAAGTGGGCCGGTTACCTGGAGCAAGCAGCCAGGGACCGGGACGTCACCGCGTACCGGCACTTCTGGGAGCTGACGGTGCTGCTGGTCCTGCGCGACGGGCTGCGCAGCGGGGACGTGTACGTGCCGTCCTCGCGCCGGTACGCCGACCCTGCCTCGTACCTGTTCACGCCCGCGCAGTGGGAAGGGCAGCGGGAGCAGTTCTGCCAGCTGGTCGGCAAGCCGACCGACGCCCGGCTCGCGCTGGAGGCGTGCAGGGAGGAGCTGGGGGCCGCGATGGGCGACCTGGAGAAGGTGCTGGGCAACCGGAAGGCGGGTACCGGTGAGGTGCGGCTGTCGCCGGCCGGGGAGCTGATCATCCCGCCGCTGTCGGCGGAGGACATCCCGGCCGAGGCCGCCGAGCTGAAGGAAGAGCTCTCGGAGCTATTGCCGCTGGCCCCGATCGCCTCGCTGCTGGTCGAGCCCGACCGCCGCACCGGCTTCCTGGACTGCTTCACGCACGCCGGCGGCAAGCAGACTCGATCGCCGGAGCTCAAGCGGAACCTGCTGGCGGTGCTGATCGCGAACGCGACGAATCTGGGCCTGGTGCGGATGGCGGAGGCGTGCGGGATCTCCTACGACATCCTGGCCTGGAGCCAGGAGTGGTACGTCCGTGAGGAGACGCTGGCGGCGGCGAACGCCGCGGTCGTCAACTACCACCACCGCCTGCCGCTGACCCAGGTGTTCGGTGGCGGCACGCTGTCGTCCTCGGACGGGCAGCGGTTCCCGGTGAAGGGCAAGTCGACGACCGCGCGGGCGATGAAGAAGTACTTCGCCGGTCAGGGTCTGTCGACGTACACGCACGTCTCGGACCAGCACACGACGTTCGGTACGAAGGTGATCGTGGTGACGCGCCGGGAGGCTCACTACGTGCTGGACGAGATCATGGGCAACAAGACCGATCTGCCGATCACCGAGCACGCCACGGATACGCATGGCGTGACGCTGGTCAACTTTGCGCTGTTCGACCTGGTGGGCATGCAGCTCTCGCCGCGCATCCGGGACCTGGGGAAGATCACCCTGTACCGGATGGGCCCGCAGCGCGACGTCAACAGCCTCTGGCCGGTGGCGGGACCGCTGCTCACCCAGAAGATCAACATGGGGCTGATCGAGGAGAACTGGGACGATCTGCTGCGGCTGGCGGGATCGATCAAGTTCGGGCACGCCACCGCCTCACTGATCGTCGGCAAACTGTCCGCCTCCTCCCGGCAGAACACCCTCGCCGCGGCGCTGAAGGAGTACGGGGCGCTTTGCCGCACGGTCTACGCCGCCCGCTATCTGGCGGCGAGACCTACCGCAGGAGGATCGCCCGGCAGCTGAACAAGGGCGAGTCCCTGCACTCGCTTCGCCGCAGCCTGCTGTACGCGCACGAGGGTGCGATCCGCCACCGCCACCTGGCAGCCCAGACCGAGCAGGCGTGGTGCCTGACGTTGCTGACCAACTCGGTGGTGACCTGGACGACGGAGTACTACGGCCTGGCCATCGCGCAGATGCGCGCCGAGGGCCGCGCGGTCGACGACGAACTCCTCGCACACATCTCACCTGCCCACAGCGAGAACGTGAACTTTTTCGGCACGATCGCCGTGGAAGTCGACACCGAGCTCGCCAAGCTTGACCCGGCCGGCTACCGGCCGCTGCGGCCCCGCCGCCCGGAAGATGCCTGACGGCTGTCCCAGCGGTAACGCATACACGCTCCCACCGTCCGCGAGTGAAGGCCGTCGAAACCGATGGCCGCGGCTATGCATTCTTGCTATCAGTGAAGGCCCTACGCAACGCTGTGGGCTGACGAACTGTCGGGGATGAGCGGGGAGGGGTGGGCGTGTCACAAGGTTGGAAGATCACGGCCATGGTGACTGCGGTGGCTGGCATCGTGTCGACACCGCTGGTCTGGCTGCTGGACAGCCCGGATACCGGCCAGCTGGTCGGCGCCTCGGTCCAGGCCGCCACCGGCATCGTGGCACTGGTCTGGGCGCTGTTACAGCCACCGCCTGCACCAGCCCCAGCTCCGGGACCGGTGGACGTGGCCGTCAACACCGGAAAGGCAAAGGCAACCGGCGGCGGCACGGCCCACACCGGCGTGCGGCGCCCCGGCGGCGCGGGAACCGGGTCGGCGAAGGCAGAGCGGACAGGAGACGCCACGGCCGAGGGCCCCGGCAGCACCGCTGCAACCGGCATCGACTACACCTGAACCAGGACGGGGGCACGCGATGAAGCGGGAAAAGCGCAAGCCAGCGCCGGAGCCCGGGCAGGAACCCCGGATCCAGGTCGCGGACACTGGTGATGCACTGGCTAATGGCGGCGCCACAGCGGTCACCGGCTACCAAGGGACGCCGAGTGCAAGCGGTTTACCACCAGGAACCGTATCGGTATCCCAGACGGGAATTGCGAACGCAGCCCCGGGCAGCGCAGCCGTGACCGGGTACGTCGCCGGAGACGTCAAGGTTGAGTACCGTGCTGCGCCGCGAACTCCGGCGCCCCGGCCGCACCAGGTCGGTGTCATTCCTCGTAAAGCGGCGGCCTTCCAGGAACGAGACGAGACCGACCAGCTGCGGGCCGCAGTGACTAACAGCGGCACCGCGGTGCTGTGCCAGGTGCTACGCGGCACCGGCGGCGTCGGCAAGACCCAGCTCGCCGCCCACTACGCGCGGCAGGCGTGGACTGGGGGCGAACTGAATGTGCTGGTCTGGGTCAGCGCCAGCAGCCGCCCCGCCATCGTCTCCGCATACGCCCAGGCTGCCGAAGAACTCCTCGCCCTCGAACCTGGTGACCCCGAGCGATCCGCACAGGCGTTCCTGAGCTGGCTTGAACCCAAGCCGCCAGGATCCGGGCCCGTGTGCCGATGGCTGATCGTCCTGGACGATGTCGCCAACCCCGCTGACGTGACCGGGCTGTGGCCGACGAAGAACCCGTACGGCCGCACCGTGGTCACCACGCGCCGCCGCGATGTCGCTCTGCCTGGACAGCGGATCGACCTCGGGGTATTCACTCCGGATCAGGCAGTCGCCTACCTGGCTGACTTCTTCGCCGAGCACGCACGGCACGATGACCCGGACGAGATCCGTGCGCTGGCGCAGGACCTTGGCTACCTGCCGCTAGCCCTCTCGCAGGCCGCTGCCTACATCGTCGATGCCGGCATTTCCGTCGGCTGCTCGCGATGTACCCACCAGCAGTGCCCCAGCTACCGCCGTCGGCTCGCCGACCGCGCAACCAGCCTCGCCGGCATGCTGCCCGAACTCGGCACGCTGCCGGACGACCAGGACACCACCGTGGCCGCTGCGTGGTCGCTGTCGATCGAACGTGCTGACAACCTCAGCCCCGCCGGTCTCGCCCGCCCCGCGCTTCAGCTCACTGCCATGCTGGATCCGAATGGCATTCCCCAGAGCGTCCTGACCAGTGGGCCTGCCCGGACCTACCTTGCTCAGCACCGTGCCCAGGCCGTAGCCGAGCAGAGCACCACGGCTGAAGTGACGGAGCTAGACGCGTGGGGCGCACTCCGTGCTCTGCACCGTCTGAGCCTCATCGACCACGATCCCGACTCTCCACAGCAGTCCGTGCGCATTCACCAGCTCATCCAACGCGCCACCCGCGACGCTCTCAGTCCTCAGAACCGTGACCAGACCGCCCGCGCCGCTGCTGACGCCCTACTCGAGGACTGGCCCGACCCCCACCTCCCGCTGGCTCAGACCCTGAGAGCCAACGCACAAGCCGTCATTCACTGCGCTGGAGACGCCCTATTCAGCGGGAGTAAGCACCATCACCTGGGTATGCACGTTGGCGTTAGCTTGAGCGAGGCGGGCCAGTTCACCGCTGCCGCGAACCACTTCCAGGATCTGGTGGACAGGGCTCGGGCATCTCTCGGTCCGGACCACCCTGAGACCCTGGCTGCTCGGGACAGGCTTGCCGCGAACCAAGGACATGCTGGCGATGCACGCGGTGCGGTAGAGGATCTGGCTGAGCTTCTGACCGACCGGCTGCGGATCCAAGGACCCGACCATCCCAACACTCTGAACACTCGCACCGGTTTTGCTCGATGGCGGGGCGAGGCTGGAGACGCGGCCGGAGCTGCCGAGGCTTTCGCCGAGCTTCTCTCCGACCAACTGCGGATCCACGGACCCGACCACCCAAGCACTCTGAACACTCGCACCGGCCTTGCTCAATGGCGGGGCAGGGCTGGAGACGCGGCCGGAGCTGCCGAGGCCCTGGCCGAACTGCTCACCGACCAACTGCGGATCCAAGGACCCGACCATTCCGACACCCTGGAAACTCGCCACAAGCTCGCGGAATGGCGCGGGCACGCGGGGGATGCCGCCGGAGCTGCCGAGGCTTTGGCCGAGCTTGTGACAGACCGGGTTCGGGCTCTCGGCCCTGACCACCCCTCGACCCTGAGCGATCGGTCCTGCTTGGCCCGCTGGCGGGGCGAGGCTGGAGACGCAGCGGGAGCTGCGGAGGCTTTCGCCGAGCTTCTGACCGACCGGCTGCGGATACAAGGACCCGACCACCCCTCGACCCTGAGCGATCGGTCCTGCTTGGCCCGCTGGCGGGGCGGGGCTGGAGACGCAGCGGGAGCTGCGGAGGCTTTCGCCGAGCTTCTGACCGACCGGCTGCGGATACAAGGACCCGATCACCCAAGCACTTTGCGGGCCCGCCTTGGGATGGCCGTCTGGTGGGGCGAGGCTGACGCGGCCGGAGCTGCCGAGGCCCTGGCCGAGCTACTCACCGACTACCTGAGGGTCCAGGGGCCCGACCATCCAGAGACCTTGGAGGCCCGCTATTGGCTGGCCCGCTGGCGGGGCGAGGCTGGAGACGCGGCCGGAGCTGCCGAGGCCCTGGCCGAATTGCTCACCGACCACCTGCGGGTTCAGGGGCCCGACCACACCGACATGTTGAGTACGCAGCGCGAGCTTGCTTACTGGATGGCCATTCGGCGGGGCGAGGCTGGAGACCCGGTCGGAGCTGCCAAGGCTCTGGCCGCACTACTGGTCGACCGGCTGCAAAAGCATCGGCCCGACGATCTCGACACTCTGAAACTGAAGAACCAGATCGCCCACTGGCGGAGGCGGGGCTCGATAGAAGCAGTTGCTCATCTATCGACCGATTCTTGAGCAAGATCGGCAAGTGGCGGCGCACGGCCGGATCGACACTGGAGCATGCCCATAAAACGGTGTCAGAAAGTCGATTTGCTCAGGAACTTGAAGAGCACCCTTTTCTGTACGATCTGGCGGGTGCAGCCACCACAGGACGACGACACCGCCGATCTCCTCGCCCCCATTCCGGCCGCAGGGACCGCGGCCTCGTGGGATACGCACGCGTGTCCACCAAGGGACAGTTGCTCGACCGCCAGATCCATGCACTCAACCAAGCGGGCTGCATCCGGATCTTCGCCGGCAAGAAGTCCGGCAAGACCGCCGAACGCGAGGAACTGTGGAAGACCCTCGATTTCCTCCGCGAGGGCGATACGCTCGTCGTCCCGTCGCTGGACCGGCTCGGCCGCTCCATCCAGGACCTCATCGCGATTGTGTCCGGCCTGCGCAAGCGCGGCATCGGATTCACCTCGCTGCACGAGGCGCTCGACACGACCACGCCGGGCGGTCGCCTTGTCTTCCACGTGTTCGCGGCCCTGGCGGAGTTCATCCGCGAACTCATCGTCCAGGGCACCAACGAGGGCCTGGACGCCGCCCGCGCCCGTGGCGCCCGCCTCGGCCGGCCGCCGGCCATGACCGACGAGCAGGCCCGCCACGCCCGCGACCTGCTCGCCCGACCGCAGAACACCGTCACCTCGATCGCGAAGCTCCTCGGCGTCTCCCGCAACACCATCTACAACTACGTGCCCGAACTCAAAGGCGGCGGCCGGAGCGCCCTCGCAGGGGCGACGACTGCCCCGGCGCGAGGCGCTGGACGCCTGAGGACACCGAAATCCCGCCGCCCCCGGGAACGGGCGGCCCGTTCCCGGCGTCGGAAGGGGTAACGGGGTAACCGAGTGAAGGGGGAGCCGGCGCATGTCGGTCACGCTGGGCGAGGAAATCATGCTGCTTTCGCTGGACGACGCGTCCGGAGTGGCGAAGGAGCGGCAGTCCGCCGGCTGGGCCGTCGCGGGCGGGATCGTCCTCGAACTCGTCCTGGCCGGTCGCGTCTCGGTGGACGGCGAGCGGCTGACGGTCACGGACGCGTCGCCCACCGGCACCGCGCTGCTCGACGAACGGCTCGGGCTGATCCATGCCTGGGCCTCGGCGAAGCGCAGGCCGCCCAAGGTCACGGACTGGCTGACCAAGGATCACGGCAAGGCCGTCGGCGCGACCATCGACAGCCTGCGCGCCCGCGGCCTCGTGAGCGAGGAGCAGCGCAAGGTGCTCGGTCTGTTCCCGGTGCGCCGGTTCCCCGAGGCCGACGGGGCGACCGAGCGTGAACTGCGCGGTCGGCTCGCCGCGGTCGTCCTCGAGCGCGCCGCCCCGGACGACCGTACGGCCGGTCTCGTCGCCCTGATCCATGCCGCGAAGCTGCACCGCCTCGCCTTCCCCGACCTGGCGGGGAAAGAGGTCTCCCCGCGCATGGCGGAGATCGCGGACGGCCAGTGGGCCGGTGAGAGTGTCCGGACCGCGATCCGTACCATGCAGGCCGCGATGGTGGCGGTCACCGTGGCGACCACCGTCACCGTGATTGCGACACCGCGGGTGATTGTCACTGGGGTGCTGCGGTAGTTGTCATCGGGGGTGGGGTGTCGTTCGTGCTGGTCGGGGGTGGGTTGGCTCCTGGTGGTGACATTCTGGTGCGGTGTGTTCGGTGTCATCGGTGTGTGTTGTTGCTGGACAGCGGGGTGCGGTGTCTATGGGGTGGGTCGGCCGGCGTCCGGGGTTGGGGGTGGCCGTTGTTGTCCGGTCTCAGAACCCGGCCATCGACTTGTCGAGTACTCCGCCTGTCGCGCCGTACAGGCTGCACTTTGGGGAGTGTCCGGATCTTCTTCGGAGTGTGAAGCCGAGCAGGAAGAAGGCGAGGAAGAGCCCTCCTTCGACCGCGGCGACGACTGGGTTGTAGATGAAGTACACGAAAGCGGCGATGCCCAGCCAGACCACGATGGGCAGCATCGAGCCCCGGAGAACCGTGCCGAAGCTGACGGGCGCGACCCCGTCCGGCAGCACGCGTTCGTTCCACAGGTCGATGTGGTGGCGCGTCACGCAGTGCTCGTCAGTCATGCCCTGATCAGATCACTCCCGCACTGATTGGTGTGGCGGCAGTCAGAAACCGGGCTGCCAGGGGTGCGTGAGCTGGGTCTGGGGGTGGTTGTGCTTGTACCGCAGGCCGCGGGTCGGTGTCTCCTTTTCGCGGTTTTTGGGGTTGTGGCCCGTTTTTTGGCGGTGTCATTGGGATGGTTCGTTTTGTTGGCCGGGTCGGGTCCGGGGTGGTGGTGCGGGTGGCTGCGTTGCCGGATGGCGATGTGCTGGTCGGTGGGGTGCTGCCGTCCGGGGCGGGGCGTGAGGGCGCGGTGGTCCGTCTGATGGCGTTGGATGCCCAGGGTGGGTTGACGTCGGCTCATGTGCGTTTGGTGGCGTCGGCGCTCGGCGTTTCGGTCCGCACGGTGCGCCGTTGGGTTGAGGCGGCCCGTAGGGAGGGCCGGACGGGGCCTTTGTCGCGGGCGCATTTCGCGGTCACTCCTCACGTGCGGGGGCTTTTGGCGGTGTGGGGCGGGAACGTGGCCGCGGTGCACCGTGAACTGGTTGCTGAGGCCCGGGCGGCCGGGGACCCGGAGGCGGTGCCGTCGTTGGCGACGTTGCAGCGGGCGGTGGCGCGCGATCTGTCGGCGGGGGAGCGGGCGGGTCTGCGTGGGGGTGAGGCAGCCAGGCGTCGGTATGACGTCTACGGGAAGCGCCCGCCCACGCACCGGAACGCGTGCTGGGAGGGTGATCACAAGCGGATCCCGGTGCGGGTGGACTTGGAAGGTTCCGCGGTGTGTCCGTGGGTGACGTGGTTCATCGATGTCGCGACGAAGGCGATCGTCGGAGTAGCGCTCACCCCACATCAGCCCGCTCGGGACGCGGTCCTGGCCGCGCTGCGCACGGGTATCAGCAGGCAGGATCCGTACGGCCCGTTCGGTGGCCTGCCGGGGGTGGTGCGGGTGGACCGGGGCAAGGAGTTCTTGTGCCGGACGGTGGAGCGTGCTCTGGGCGCCTTCGCGGTTCCGGTGGATGGTCTGCCGGCGTACAAGCCGTACCGCAAGGGCACCGTCGAGGCCCTTAACGGTGCGGTGGAGGAGATGCTGCTGGTCTCCCTGCCGGGCTATACGCATCGTGCTCGCCCGGCGGAGGCGTACCGGCCGGATGCGGTGGAGGACTTGCTGCCATATCCGGACTTCGTGAAGGTGCTGCTGGACTGGGTGGAGTGGTGGAACACCGAGCATCATCCGGAGGGTCTTGACGACGGGCTGACGCCGTTGGCGGCGTGGGAGGCGGATCCGACGCCGGTCGAGAACGTCGCAGAGGAGCGGCTGGTGTTCTTCGCGCTGGAGGACGACGGCCGGCAACGGAAGATCACGACGAAGGGGATCAGCTGGCGACGCCGCTTCTACGTGGGGGAGTGGATGGCCGGGAAGGTCGGCATGAAGGTCCGGCTGCGGTATCTGCCGCATTACGACGGGCAGATCGAGGTCTTTGCCACCGAGGAGTGGGGCCGGTATCTGGGCACCGCCTACCTTGCGGAGGCGGCAACGTTGGAGCAGCGCCGGGCGCTGAGTTCGGTCAGGGAGAAGAAGGCCCGGCAGCTGAAGGCGGATCTGAAGGCGGCGGAGAAGCTGCGCCGGAGCCGGTATACGGCCACGACTACGGCTGCTGCGCCTCGTCCGCGGCGCACGGTGACTTCCTCTGAGGCTCAGGCGGAGATCGTCCGGTCCAGGGGTGTGGATCTGGCGGCGCGGGCGCTGCCGGACTTGATCCCTCCCCGTGAGCCTCCGGCTTCCTGGGCGCGTCCGGTTGTCCGTCCGCGCCGGCCGGCCGGCCCGCAGACGGACGCCGGGCAGGCAGGCGACGGCGGGCCGTCTGGAGGGGCTGATGTGCGTGACGACAGCGGGGAGCGTTGAGCGATGGTGACTGCTGAGCGACAGGGCCGGCTGCCCCGGGAGCGGGAGGACCACTTCATGCGCTTGCCGGGCGCGCAGGTGGTCTCCACGCGTGCCCTGCTGATGGTGCGGGAGAACATCCGTGCCGCGATCGAAGCCAGAGCCATGATCTGTATCTACGGGCAGGCGGGCCGGGGCAAGTCGCTGGCGGTGAACACCTCGCTGCGCGAGCTCGCGCCGAAGCTGACGCGCCGGATCCAGTTCCGGGCCCGCCCTTCGACCCGAGACCTGCGCCACGAGCTGTTCCACGCTCTCGGCCTGCAGGGCCGCCCGCCGGCGCAGCCGATCGAGTTCGACCGGATGCTGCGCGGCGCTCTGGAGGAGACACACGTCCTGGTCTGTGACGAGGCGCAGTGGCTGTCGAAGATGTGCTTCGAATACCTGCGCTACCTGTGGGATGACACCGGCTCGGACCTCACGATCATCTTCACTGGCGGCGACGGCTGCTTCGAGATGCTGCAGAGCGAGCCGATGCTGGAGTCCCGCGTGTACGCGTGGCAGGAGATCGACCCCATGCCGCTGGACGAGGTCCTCACCGTCATCCCGGCGTTCCACCCCGTCTGGGCGGACGCGGACCCGGACCTGATCGCCATATGTGATCAGGAAGCGGCTCACGGGAACTTCCGGGCCTGGGCGAAGATCACCCATCACCTCGCCGTCGGGATGAAAGAGTCCGGACGGACCCTGGACGAGGATCTGTTGCGGTGGTCCTACAGCAAGCTGAGCCACCGCCTGGTGGTCTGACATGCTGGACTGCCCGAACCCTCCGCCCGTCACGGTGGTCTTGGACCCGTACGACGACGTGGTCCACACCCGGGCAGCCCTGGCATCCCACGCCCCGCAGCACGGACGCCTCACCGTGCACCCCACCCCGGGGACCGACGCCGCCATCGCGCTCGCCTACGACGTCCTCGCGGCCTTGGGCAAGCCCGTGCCCCTGGCCGGCTACCGCCCACTCGATGCGGGCCCGGCCTGGTTGATCGCGGCTGCCTGGATCCTGGCCACCCCCATCACCCACCTCACCCTGCTGCGCGCCCACCTGCTCACCCCGCACCGCTTCAGAGACCTTCTGGCCTTGCGCAGGCGCACCGGGGTGCGCCTGATTCTTGTCTGCCACCACCGGGCCATGCGGGCGTTCCTGGAGCGCGAACTGCGGCAGGTGGAACACAGCATCGCCGAGGCCTCTGCCTTGCTGCCCGAGGCCGAACCGGCCTCTCTGGAGCGCCAGGCATCTCGGGCGGGTCGGCCGTTGGCGAACCGCTGGATCAGCCTGCCCGCGCTGACCACCCTCAAGGCCCTCGACGACGCAACCGACCCTTGCCAGTGTGCCGCGCCGATGGCGGCGGACCAGGACTTCTTCCCTCCGGTGATGCCACCGGCCACCGAGACCGAGGTCGCGTGGCGGCTACACCGTGCGACGGCGCACCCGCATCTGGCTGCCCAGCTCGCCACGGCCGCGTTCACCGCCGCTTCCACCACCCAGCTCAATACGGTGCACGTCCGCGATCTGGGCGCGGACGCCTCCACGGTCACGCTCCACGACCACGGGCTGCGCAGAGGCTGCATGACCCACTCCGTTCCCGCCTGGGCCCGCCCTCTGCTGAGGGCATCAGCGTTCCTCTGGCGCCTTGGAGAGGGCACCAGCGGAGCACTCTTCAGCGATCCGCTGGGAAGCGAGGGTCTACCGTCCCTGACGACTTTTGCCGAGCACTGCAAGCTCCGGCCGCCTCAACCGCCGCGCCCCAAGCCACGTCGTGGCCGGCGCGGGAGGACGTCGAGCGTGAAGGAGCAGGAAAAGACCATCTGGCCCGTGTGCGCCGCTCACCTCCGGCTCTCGTTGGCCGGAGCTGAACTCGATCTGATGCAGGGCTGCCCGTACCCGCCTCCCCACACCCGGAAGACCATCGAACGACGGAAGAAGGGATGGCTGCCACCGGACTACGGACTGCGCGAGCTTCGCCACCTGTGCTGAGAACCAGTGAATCCGCAGCCCCAGCCTTTCGCCCCGCCCCCGGTCGGCACCCCTCCGGACAGTGCTCCAGGGTGGCATTGGTTTCTGCCATCGATACATGCTGCATCAGTTTGATACAGGGGACGATGCGGACTGGTTCCAGAGGTCAGTCACCCCACTTCTCGAACCACCCTCACCCCAACCCCCGAAGGCCCGGCGTCCAGCCGGGGACACAGGAACAGTGCGTGACACACACTCAACTTCTCGAACCACCCCCTCCCACAATCACAGCCAGCCAGGCCCGCGCCAGCGGGCCCTAAGGGACTGGAGGCGCAGCCGGAAGGACCGTTGAGGCGGGGGAGCGCAGCGGACCCGCCGGCCCCGGGTTGAAGCGAAGCGGAAACCCGGACATCGGGGCGAAGCCCCGCAGCCCTGGGAGCGCAGCGGACAGGGCGTCACCTCCGGCGCGCAGCACCAGAGGTGAGTGGCACGCGCAGCGTGCCACCAGCGCTCCCGCGGAGCGGGAGCGCAACCACCGCGCGCAGCGCGGTGGTTCGCTTGCCCATCGCGCAGCGATGGGGTACCCGTGTCTCTTC